>NZ_JBVIJC010000021.1:4730-177786 GCF_055581605.1 Streptomyces sp. NPDC031418 | reverse complement strand
CTTCCGCCCCCGAACCCCCCCCCCCCCCCCCCCCCCCCCCCCCGGCCCCGGGGGGGGGGCGGGGGCGCGTCGGGGCAAGCGGGGCAGGGCGGATCAGCGCAGGGCCGGACGGCTCATCCCGGCGTCGATGGTGTAGTCCGAGCCGGTGATGCTCGGGACCTTCCCGGAGGCGAGCAGGACCACCAGGGTGGCGACCTCCTCGGGTTCGATGATGCGGCCGGTGGCCAGGCCGGTCATCTTCGGGACGGCCTCGATGAACTCCTCGGGGGTGAGTCCGGCGCTGCGCGCGGTCTGCGGGTTGGTCCACACCCGGGTGCGGACCGGGCCGGGCGAGATGGTGTTGACGCGGACGCCCAGCGGGGTGAACTCCGCGGCCAGCGACTTGCCGACGCTGGCGAGCGCGGCCTTGGCGGCCGAGTAGTGGCCGAGGCGCGGGTCGGCGAGGGTGGCGTTGACCGAGCCGATGTTGATGACGGCGCCGCGCCGCTCGACCAGGCTGGGCAGCGCCTCCCGGGTGGTGCGGACCGCGGTGAGGACGTTCAGGCCGAACGCCTCGCGCCAGGTGTCGTCGTCGATGTCGAGGAAGCCCGCGGCCAGTTTGACGCCGCCGCCGACGTTGTTGACCAGGATGTCGATGCCGCCGAACTCGCCCAGCGCGTGCCCGACCAGGTCCCGCGCGCCGTCCTCGGTGGCCAGGTCGACGGTGCGGGTGTACGGGGTGGCGGCGCGCAGCTCGGGGCCAACGGTACGGGAGCCGCCCAGCACCCGCGCGCCCGCTTCGGCGAGGGCGCGGACGCAGGCCAGCCCGATTCCGCTGCCGGCTCCGGTGACCACGGCGGTTCTGCCGGTCAGGTCGAATCGCATGGCTACTCCCGTGAGGTGGATGAGTGTTCGGCGAAGAAGCGCCCGGTGGGGCCGCCGTGCGGCTGCGTCGCGACATCGGCGATGTACCGGGCGGCCTGCTCGGGGGGCTGGTGCGGGCCCGGCATCATGCGGGTGCGGACGCGGCCCGGGTTGACGGCGTTGACGCGGACGCCGGTGCCCTCGGTGGTCGCGGCGAGCATGGTGGTGAGGCCGTTGAGCGCGCTCTTGGACAGCGAGTAGCCGGGGGTCTTGGGGAACAGCCGGCCGCCGAACTCCGCGGTGGTGCCGCTGGAGACGACCAGGGCGTGGCCGCTGCCGCGCCGGATCATGGCGGGGAGGAACTCCTGGAGCACCCGCCAGGTGCCGAGCAGGTTCACCCGCAGGGTCCGTTCGACCAGCTCCAGCGGTACGGCGAGGGGCTCGGTGCCCGCGTCGAGCAGCACCCCGGCGTTGCACAGCAGGATGTCCGGCGCGCCGACGGTCTTCGCGGCGCGGGCGACGCTGTCCGGGTCGGTGGTGTCGAGGTCCGTCCAGCGGGTGCCCAGCTCCTCTGCGGCGGCGCGGGCCTGCTCGGGGTCGCGGGCGGTGAGTACGACGTCCAGGCCCCGGCGGTGCAGTTCGGCGGCGACGGCGCGGCCGATGCCGCGGTTGGCGCCGGTGATCAGGGCGGTGCCTGTGGTCATGGAGGCTCCTGGGGTCCGGCGCCGGTCAGTGCAGGCGCACGCGCAGGTGTTTGACGCTGTTCATGAAGTTGGTCTCCGGGCGGGCGGGGGCCTCGACGAGTTCCAGCCGGGGCAGCAGGTCGGCGACCCCGTCCAGGAACTCGCGCAGCTCCAGGACGGCCAGGCCGTTGCCGATGCACACGTGCGGTCCGCCGCCGCCGAAGCTGAGCTGGGGGTTGGGCGCGCGGCCGAGGTCGAACCGGTCGGGGTCGGTGAACACCCGCTCGTCGCGGTTGGCGGAGCTGTACCAGACGACGACCTTCTCCCCCGCCGCCACCGGCTGCCCGGCGATCTCGGTGTCGGTGACGGCCCGCCGGGCGAAGTGGGTGACCGGGGTGACCCAGCGCAGCACCTCGGTGGCGGCGCTCGGCAGCAGGTCCCGGTCGGCGCGCAGCCGGGCGAGCTGGTCGGGGTGGTCGAGCAGGGCCAGGACGCCGCCGGTGACGGAGCAGTAGGTGGTCTCGATGCCCGCGGTGATGAGGGTGGAGGCGAACAGGCCGACCTCGTCCGGGGTGAGCCGGTCGGGCAGGCCGAGCCGTTCGGCGCCGTTCAGCCGGGCGCCCAGCAGCAGCGAGAAGCAGTCGTCGGCGGGGTGGGCGGCCCGGTGGTGGGCGAAGTCGTGCAGGTAGGCGTGGATCTGCTGGAAGGGGTCGGGCCCGGCGTCGTCGCCGTACTCCTGGTCGCCGAGGTTCACGGTCCGGCGGGCCCAGTCGAGCATGGTGGCGCGGTCCTCGTGCGGGATGTCCAGCAGTTCGAGCAGCACCTCGAAGGGGAGGCGCAGGGCGATGTCCTCGGCGAGGTCGAACTCGCCCTTCTCCCGGGCCTCTTCGAGGAGGGAGTCGACGATGGCCCGGATCGGGTCCCGCAGGGCGGCCAGCCGGGCGGGGGCGAACACCTTGAAGGTCAGCTTGCGCACCCGGGTGTGCTCGGGGGCGTCCAGGAAGGTGATGATCGGCGGGCTCGGGTCGACCTTGCGGATCGAGGTCATGGTGGTGGGGCTGGAGGAGAAGGTCCGCGCGTCCCGGGAGACGGCGGAGACGTCCCGGTGCCGCACCACGTGCCACAGCGGCTCGCCGTCCGTGTCGGTGCCCCGGCTGACCGGGGCGACGTCGCGCAGGTGGCGGAAGTGTTCGTACGGGATTCCGTCGGCGAAGGACTTCGGGTCCATCAGGTCGAGGTGGTGGACGATCATTGCGCACCCCTTCCGGCCGGCTGCGCGGCGGGTGCGGCGCAGGCGTCGGCGAAGGCGAGTTCGTGGCGGATGCCGAGGGCGAAGTGGGCGGTGAGCACGCGGCGTTGCGCGGGGGTGGACCGTTCCGCGAGCCGGTCGGCCAGCTCGGAGAACGCCTCGACGGCGAAGCGGTACGACTCGCCGGGGTGGTAGGCGGTGATCCAGGGCAGGTAGCGGCTGCCGGGTACGGCGTGGTCGCGCAGGTGGTCGGAGACCTCGGCGTTGAACCAGACCATGGGCAGCAGCGCTCCGACGCCGGCGTGGTACGAGGAGGCCGCGGAGGTGGTGAAGAAGGCGGCGTGGGCCGCCACCGCCGGCGCGACGGGCTCCTCGGCCGCGTCCGGCCCGGGCAGGCCGAGGCCGGGGGCGAGGTCGGCATAGGCCGCGCGCAGGCCGTCGCGGGCGTCCAGGGTGCCGACCACGGACTGGCCGAACAGGCGGGCCCCGGCGTCGTCGGGGGCGTCGGCGGCGCAGCGGGCCAGCGCGCGGGCGTAGGCGGGCAGCAGGTACGCGGTGTCCTGGTGGACGAACCGGGCCAGCGCCGCGGCGGGCAGCGTGCCGTCGCGCAGCCCGGTCCAGAACGGATGGTTCAGCACCTCGTGCAGCACCGGTGCGCAGATCTCGCGGAGCTCCTGCCGCATCGCTCTCCCTCTCGCCGCGTCGTCCGTCGGCTCGGGACGGTAGTGACGCGCGCTCGAAGGAGGCTGGTGCCGCTCTCGACCGGTCAGCCGGCTCCGGGTCCGGCGAGGGCGGTCAGTTCCTCCCACGACCAGCGCAGACGGGCGGAGCGCAGGTCGTCGGTGACGGCGGTGAGCCAGCGCAGCTCCGCCGCGGCCATGGCGCGCTGGTACTCCGTCTCCAGCCAGATGACGCGGCCGAGTCCGTCGTCGTCCGCGTCGGCGAGCGCCGCGTCCAGGGCGTCCACGGTGCGGGAGAGAGCGGCGGCGCGGTCGTCGAGGACGGTCAGCGCCTCCTCGGGGGTGAGCATCAGCGCGAAGGAGAGCGCGACGGGGAACTGCGGGTACTCCGGCTTGGGCGTGCCGAGCATGTCGAGCAGCCACGCGCGGGCGACCCGGCGGCCCTCCTCGGTGACCCGGTAGACGGTGCGCTCGGCGTACTGCTCGTCGCGCTCCACCTCGTGCACCTCGACCAGCCCGGCGGCGAGCAGCCGCTCGATCGTCCGGTGGATGCTCGTGCGCTGGCTGACGTTGACGACCTGGTCCTTGCCCCACTCCTTGATCAGCCGCTGCATGCCGTACGGGTGCAGCGGCTGGTAGTGCAGCAGCGACAGGACGGTCAGGGCGAGCGGGGAACTGCGCGGCGCTGAGGCGGACATGCGCACAGTGTACGTCCCACCGTAACTAGTTGCGTTGAAACTAGTTTCTGTGCAACCATCATGGTGCCGGGCAAGACAGCGAGACGGCATCGGGAAGACACGACCAGTCGAGGGAGAGGACCACCGACATGACCACCACCGAGCGCATCCACGCCCGTGGCACCGTGACCAAGCGGCTGGGCAAGTGGACGGCCGCCGACACCTTCGACGTCCGCGGCCGGGACGCGGGCGTCGTGCTCGACCTGCGCGCCCCGGAGGTTCCCGAGGACGTGCAGATCACCGTGGACCTGCGGCACAGCACGCTGAAGCTGCTGGTGGGCGAGGGTGACGTCCTGGACGACGGCGACGTCACCTGGCCCGCCAAGGGCCGGCTGAAGGACGCCCAGGGTCCTTCCGGCAAGACCGGCCGCCGGATCCACCTGTACGGCACCGCCACCGACAGCGAGATCCGGGTGCACCGCGGTGGCGTGGCCATCGTGTCCGCGATGCTGTCCCGGGAGTACCTGGACGACGCCCGGCGCGCGTTCAAGGAGCACCGGCACACCACCGTGGACGACCCGTCGCGCGGCTGAGGCGCCGCTACCAGGCGACGGGGAGCGAGTGCACCCCGTGGAAGACCTTGTCCTCGCCGGCCGTCGGGACCAGCTCCGCCGGGACGGCGAGGCGCAGGCCCGGCAGCCGGCGCAGCAGCGCGCCGAAGGCCAGCTTCATCTCGAACCGGGCCAGCTGGGCCCCCAGGCACTGGTGCACACCGTGGCCGAAGGCCAGGTGCGGCGCCTGGTCGCGGGTCAGGTCCAGCTCGTCCGGGGCGGTGTAGACGGCCGCGTCACGGTTGGCCGAGGCGAGCGAGAGGATCAGCGTCTCGCCCGCCCGCACCGTCTGCCCGGCCACCTCCAGGTCCTCGCGCGCGGTCCGGGTCAGCCCGAACTGGACGATGGTGAGATAGCGCAGCAGCTCCTCGATGGCGGTGTCGAACAGGCTCTCGTCGGCCCGCAGCGCCGCGAGCTGGCCGGGGTGCTGGAGCAGCGCGAACGCCCCGAGCCCGAGCATGTTCGCGGTCGTCTCCAGGCCGGCGATCAGCAGCAGCGCGCCGATCCCGACGACCTCCTCCTCCGTCAGCGCGGCGGCCCCGTGCAGCAGGTCGCTGAGGATGTCGTCGCGGGGCCGGTCCCTGCGGTCCCGGACCAGCTCGGCGAGGCCGCCGTACAGCCCGTCCCGGGCCTCGCGCAGCGGCTTCTCGGCGGTGTCCAGGGACAGCATCGCGAGGATCCAGCGCTGGTAGTCCGGGCGGTCCGCCTCGGAGATGCCGAGCATCTCGGTGATGACCCGGGTCGGGATCGGCTGCGCGAACCACTCGACCAGGTCGGCGGGCGAGCCGTGCTCGATCATCCCGGTCAGCTGCTCGTCGATGATCTGCTCCAGCCGGGGCGTGATCTCACGGCAGCGCTTGCGGGTGAAGTAGCGGCTCACCTGCCGCCGGTAGCGGCTCTGCTCCGGCGGGTCCAGCGCCGAGAAGACCCCGGGCGGGACGTCCAGCTCGTCCTCGGGGAGCGGGAGTTCGGTCGCCGGGGTGACCTGGATCAGCGGCGGACTGGTCCGCGGGTCCGCCAGCGCGGCCCGCACGTCCTCGTACCGGGTGACCAGCCAGCCGACCCGGCCGCCGGGCAGCCGCAGCCGGCTCATCGGGCGTTCGGCGCGCAGCCGCGCGTACTCCTCGGGCGGGTCGAACGGGCAACCGCGCCGCGCCGGCAGGGTCATCGGGTCGGGAAGCGGCATCGACATGGGCACACCTGTCCTCTGAACCTCTGAGCCTTCGAGCCTGTGGTGGTCCGCTCCCCGGCCTCCGGCGGGCCGGGGCCGCGGAGCCGCTCGTCACACCGGCCGGTACTCCAGCAGGGCGACGTCGCCGGGCGCGGGATCGTTGGCCGGGGCGAACCCGGCGTCGGCGGCCAGCCGGTTCCACTCCGCGCGGCCGCGCTCCCGGCCGCCGAGCACGGCGAGCGACTCGACGTCGATCAGCTTGCCGATGTCCCACTCGCCCGGGCCGCGCAGCAGGTTCTCCACGATCAGCAGCCGGGCGCCGGTGTCACCGATCGCCGCGCGGATGCTGCGCAGGATGAGCACGGCCTTGTCGTCGTCCCAGTTGTGCAGCGTGTTCTTGATGAAGTACGCGTCGCACCCGGACGGCACCGCGGCGAAGAAGTCGATCGGGGCGATGGTGACGCGGTCCTCCACGCCGGAGCCGTCGAAGACCGCCTTGGCCTCGGCGACGGTGTGCGGCTGGTCGGCCAGCACCCCCGTGGTGCCGGGGTTGCGGCGCAGCAGCTCGACCAGGAAGTGGCCGCGGCCGCCGCCCACGTCGGCGATCCTGGCGAACCTGCCGAAGTCGAACTCGTCGAAGATGCGCTCCGTGCCGGGGTAGCGGTTCTGGAGCATCGCCCGGTCCAGCACCGCGGCCTTGTCGGGGTTGGCCTTCGTGTACTCGTAGAACGGCAGCCCGAAGGCGTGCGTGAACGCCGATCCGCCGGTGCGCAGGGTGTGCGCGACGTCCTCGTAGGGGCGCCAGAGCATCGGGTCGGTGGCGAACAGGAACATGTCGCGGATGCCGCCCTCGGCGTCCGAGACCAGGCCCTCGGAGACCGGCAGCAGCGCGAACCGGCCGTCCTCGCCCTCGTGCAGCACGCCGGCGGCGGCGACGGCCCGCAGCACCCGGTAGAGGGCGTCGGGGTCGGTGCCGGTCGCGGCGCTCAGCTCGGCCACCGTGCGCGGGCCGTCGGCCAGCGCGTCGGGCACCTTGACCTCCACCATCGCCCGCAGCGCGCCGATCGCCCACTTCGCGTAGACGAATCCGAGCACCTGCTGGCGCGGCGGCAGGCTGCGGTCGAACCATCCGTCCATGCCCGCGGGCTGCGGAGGGCCGTCCTGCGCGTTCATCCTCGTCCACCTCTCGTCGGGGGGCTCCGGCCGCCGACAGCGTCCCGGCGCCGGCTCGAATCCGGGTGGAACGGTGCTCGGTCGCGACGGCCGGGTTCGACCGGCGGTCGAGGAGTACTCGAAGCGGCTGCCGGACGCTCGGGGCGGTACGCAACCGATGAAGGGGACGCCTATGTGCGGCATCACTGGCTGGGTGGACTTCGGACAGGACCTCTCGCGGGAACGGCCGGTGCTGGAGGCGATGACCGACGCCCTGGCCGCCCGCGGCGTCGACGGCCGGGGGCTGTGGCTGGACGGCCACGCCGCGCTCGGGCACACCCGGACGGCCGTCATCGACGTGGCGGGCGGCGCGCAGCCGCTGGCGGTGGAGGAGGACGGCCGTACGGCGGCCGTGATCGTCCACAACGGGGAGGTCTACAACTTCAAGCAGCTGCGCAGCGAACTCCAGGCGCGGGGCCGCCGGTTCCGCACCCGGACGGACACCGAGGTGGCGCTCCAGGCGTACCTGGAGTGGGGGCCGTCCTTCGCCTCCCGCCTCGAGGGCATCTTCGCGTTCGCCATCTGGGACGTGCGCCGCGAGGAACTGGTCCTGGTGCGCGACCGGCTGGGCGTCAAGCCGCTGTTCTACACCCCGCTCCCGCGGGGCGTGCTGTTCGGCTCCGAGCCCAAGGCGCTGCTCACCCACCCCGCGGTCCGCCCGGTGGTGGACCTGGAGGGCCTGCGCGAGCTGTTCACGGTGGCCAAGCAGCCGGGCCGGGCCGTCTTCCGGGACATGCGGGAGCTGCTGCCCGGCCATACGCTGACCATCGGCCGGGACGGCGCACGGCAGCACACGTACTGGGCGCTGACCGCGCGCGAGCACACCGACGACCTGCGGACCACCGTGGGTACGGTGCGCGATCTGCTGGACGACATCGTGGAGCGCGAGCTGGTCGCCGACGTGCCGCTGTGCACCGCGCTCTCCGGCGGCCTGGACTCCAGCACGGTCACCGCGGTCGCCGCCGCCCGGCGGTGGAAGCAGGACGGCGAGCGGATCCGGACCTTCGTCACCACCTTCGACGGCTATGTGGAGAACTTCCGCAAGGACGACGTGCGGTTCTCCCCCGACGAGCCGTACGCGGCCGAGGTCGCGGCGCACGTCTCCTCCGACCACGTCAACATCAGGCTCGACCCGCACGCCCTGATGGACCCCGGCACCCGGCTGAACGTGGTGCTCGCCCAGGACGCCCCGTCCACCCTCGGCGACATGGACACCTCCAACTACCTGACCGCGCGCGAGATCAAGACGCACTCGACCGTGGCGCTGGTCGGCGAGGTGGCCGACGAGATCTTCGGCGGCTACAACTGGATGTTCAAGCCGGAGTGCGTGGCCGCCGACGTCTTCCCCTGGGTGGTCAACGAGGGACTGCACCCGGGCAACCGGGGCGGCCAGGGGCGCGACCTGTTCGCCGTCGGCTTCCTGGAGAAGCTGGACATGGCCGGCCACTACGCCGACAGCTACCGCGAGGCGGTCGCGCAGGTGCCGCACCAGGCGGGCGAGAGCCCCGAGGAAGCCCGGATGCGCACCATCGGCCACCTCACCCTGACCCGGTGGCTGCCGATGCTGCTGGACCGCGGCGACCGGCTGTCCATGGCGCACGGCCTGGAACTGCGGGTGCCGTACGCCGACCACCGGCTGGTGGAGTACCTCTACAACACCCCGTGGAGCCTCAAGACCTTCGACGGCCAGGAGAAGTCCCTGCTGCGGGCCGTCGCCCGGGACCTGCTGCCGACGTCCGTGCTGGAACGCAAGAAGAGCCCGTGGCCGGTCACCCAGGACCCGGCCTACACCCGGATGCTGCACGCGGAGCTGGCCGCCCTGGCCGCCGACGACAGCGCGCCGATCCAGCCGTACCTCAACCACGAGGCGGTGCGGCGCACGCTGGACCACCCCGGCGACGCGCACGACTGGCCGAGCCGGATGCACCTGGAGATGGCCCTCCAGTTCAACACCTGGCTGCGCCACTACGGCATCGAACTGGCGATCTGAACGGAGAACCGTATGACCGACCTCGCGTCCGAACGGCTCGACCCCCGCATCGCGCACGCCCAGGAGGTGTACACCCGCGGGAAGCTGGCCATCTACGACAAGTGGGTGCTGGGACTGTTCTGCTCGGCGGTGTGGCGCTGCCCGGCACACGTGATGCGCCGCCTCTACGACACCTCCGTCGGCCGGCGCCACCTGGACGTCGGGCCCGGCACCGGCTACTTCCTCGACAAGTGCCGCTTCCCGGACCCCGATCCGGAGATCACCCTGCTCGACCTCAACGAGGAGTGCCTCCAGATGTCGGCGGCGCGGATCGCCCGCTACCGGCCGCGGACCTGCCGGGCCAACCTGATGGAGCCGCTGCCGCTGCCCCCGCAGCACTTCGACTCGGCCGCCATGAACCTGGTGTTCCACACCATCCCCGGCGGCTGGGACGGCAAGGGCGTCATCCTCAAGCACGTCGCAGAGACGCTCCGCCCCGGCGGCGTGCTGTTCGGTACGACCGTGCTGGCCGAGGGCGTGCCGATGAACCGGCTCACGCACAAGCTGCTCCTCGAACAGCACCGGCGCGGCAACTTCCAGAACCAGGGCGACGATCCCCAGGGTCTGGAGAGCCAGCTGGCGAAGTACTTCCCGGAGTACCGGGTGCGGATCCGCGGCGCGGTCGCGCTGTTCCGCGCGACCGCCGGCTGAGGTCCGGCAGGCAATACCAAGGGCGCCGGTCCCGTGCGGGACCGGCGCCCTCGTCGTGCGTCAGGCGGTGACGGACAGGACCTCGCGGAGCGCGTCGGTGAGTGCCGCCGCCGGATCGGCGGGAAGCTCCTCGCCGCGCCAGGCGACATAGCCGTCGGGGCGGACCAGGACCGCGCCGCCCTGGCCGAGGCGGTAGCGGGTCGCCCACTCGGACTCGACATCGGTCAGCTCGGCCCCGGAGGCGGCCGGGCCGACCCGGTAGGCCCGCACGGGCACCGAGGTCTGCTCGGCGGCCTTTGCCGCCGCGCTCTTCCACTCGTCGCCGGAGGGCCCGGTGAGCAGGACGAACGCGTCGTGGAACAGGTCGTGCACGCCGATGCGGCCGCCCTCGTGGTCGAGCCACAGGTGCGGCGCCCGGGTGCCGGGCCTGGCGTACTGGTCGACCTGCTCGCCGATGACACCGGTGTGCTCCGCGCCGATCATCGCCGAGGAGCGGTAGCGCTGGGCCAGGATGCACAGCGTCGGCTCCAGCGGGTCCTCCTGCGGGGTGGGCCCGAACCGCGACTCCTGGCTGCGCACGGTGAGGTCGGCCAGCTCCACGGCGACGGCGCGCCGCTCGTCCTCGTAGCTGTCCAGCAGACCGTCGCCGGCCTGCCCCTTGATCACCGCGGCGAGCTTCCAGGCCAGGTTGTGGGCGTCCTGCACGGCCGAGTTGGCGCCCAGCGCGCCCGCCGGCGGCCACACGTGCGCGGCGTCGCCGACGAGGAAGACCCGGCCGGAGCGGTAGCGGTCGGCGACCCCGACCGCCTCCTCCCAGGAGGCCTTGTCGATGACCTCGACGGGCACGTCCCGGCCGATCAGGGCCTGGGCCGCGGCGGCGCACCGCTCCAGGGTGTAGTCCTCCGGGGACTCCTCGGCGGGGTCGTAGGTGAGCGCGACGCCCCAGTGGTTCGGCAGGGCGTGGGTGACGAAGCCACCCGCGACACCGTTGCCACCGATGATCCAGAACAGCGCGGTCTTCTCGATCAGATCCGACAGATCGGCCTTGATCACGAAGGAGACGTAGGAGCGGATCGTGCCGCGGCCGGTCCGCGCGATGCCGAGGCCGTCGCGGATGGTGCCGCGGTAGCCGTCACAGGCCACCAGGTAATCGGCCCGCACGGTACGGCGTTCGCCCGTGCCGCGGTCCTCGATCACCGCCGTGACGCCGTCCGCGTCCTGCTCCACCGAGACGCACTGGGTGTAGTGCCGGAGCTCGGCGCCGTTCGCGCGGGCGCGCTTGGCCAGCACCGGCTCCACGGTGCTCTGGTCGGCCATGCCGAACTCGCCGGCGGTGAACTCGGGCAGCGCGCGCGGGGAGTCCTGCGCCATGATCCAGTGCCACTCGGAGCTGAGGTTCTCGCAGCGGACGACGCCCGAGTCGGCGTCGAAGGGACGGCCCGCCTCCTTGATCTCCGCTTCCAGGCCGAGCGGCCGGTAGATCTCCATCGTACGGGGGTTGATGCCGCGGGCGCGCCCCTGGACCGCCACACCGGCGTGCCGGTCCACGAGCAGCGACCTCACTCCCTGGTGCGAGAGGAAGAGCGATGTCGCCAGCCCGGCATAGCCGCCGCCGACGATCAGTACGGGCACGGTCTCGTCGTACGGGGTCACTTTCATGCATTCCTTTCCGATGTGGTTTCGGCCCGGTCGTGCAACCGCCAGGCCGCCTCGCAGAAGGCGAGCTCGTAGCGCGCCCCGTGCAGGAAACCGTCCTCCAGGAGGGTGAGTTCGGCCTCGGACGCGGTGGCGGCGAAGTCGTCGACGAGCGCGAGGTAGGCCTCGACGTAGTCGTCGAAGCCGTCTCCCGGGCAGTACTGGTCGATCCAGTCCGTGTAGCGGGTGCCCGGCACCAGGCGCCGCCGCAGTTCGACGCAGACCTGCTGGTGGAACCAGGTCATCGGCAGCAGGCCGCCCAGCGCCGCCGCGAAGGAGGTGGCCGAGACCGCGGTGAGGAAGGAGGTGTGGGCGAGCGTCGCCCGGCTGATGCCGCCGTCCGGCTTCAGGTGCGGGAACCGGTCGGCCAGCACGTCGAGTTCGCGTGCCATCCGGTCGAGCGAGTCGAACGTCGCACCGGCCGCGCCCGCCAGCAGCGCGCCCTGGGCGGGGAGTTCGGCGACGGATGCCGTACGGGCGAGGGCGCGCGCGTAGGCGGGCACGGTGAAGCGGAAGTCCTGCTCGGCGAAGTGCCAAAGGGCCTCGGGCGGCAGGGTGCCGTCGCACAGGCCCGCCCAGAAGGGATGGGCGCGCACCTGCCCGAGGAGCGGTTCGGCACGGGTCCGTAACCGCTGACGGAATGCCATGGGACTCAACCCCCTCCTGCCCCGTCGGGCGAGTTCTACCAGGTGTCGCTCCCCTCGAAACTCGACCACGTCGATCGAGAACGGCTCGAGTCCCACCGGAGCGTCAACCCGCTGTGAACAGGTGCTCGTGGCGCGTCAGCCAGGCGTCGAAACCGGCCGGCTCCCGCCCGGTCAGGCTGCGCACGGTGGGCAGCGGCACCCCGCCCCTGCGCGGGTCGGGGTCGGCCTGGGCGTCGAGCAGTCCGGCGGCGAAGGCGGCCGGCAGGCCGCCCGCCGCCATCGCCTCGGCCGCCGCCTCGCGGGGCGCCTCGACGTACTTCAGCGGGCGGCCCAGCAGGGCGGCGACGCGGGCAACCTGCTGGGGCGCGGTCAGCGCCTCGGGACCGGTGATCCGGTGGACCCGGCCGCCGTGCCCGGCGGTGGTCAGGCAGACGACGGCCACCGCGGCGACGTCCGCCGGGTCGACCACCGCGCGCGGGATGTCCCCGTACGTCTGGTACACGGTCCCCTCGGCGGCGATCGAGGCCCGCCACTGGAGGACGTTCGACATGAAGGCGGCCGGGCGCAGCGCGGTGAACTCCGCGCCGGTCCGGGCGAACGCCCGCTCGGCCTCCGCGTGGGCACGGCCGTAGGAACCGGCGGCGGGCTCGTCCGCGGCGACCGAGGACAGCTTCACGACCCGGCCGACCCGGCACCGGCGCACCGCGTCGGCGACCACCGCCTCCTGGGCGGCGGCGTCCGGCCCGGCGGACACCACGAAGACGGCCTCGGCCCCGTCCAGCGCGGCCCGCACGGTCTCCGGCCGCCCCAGGTCCCCGACGGCCACCTCGACACCGGGCCCGAACCGGACCCGGTTCGCGTCCCGTACGAACGCCCGCACCGCCCGGCCGCCGTCCCGCAGTCCGGCGACCACCTCGCGCCCGACGGTACCGCCGGCACCGATCACGACAATCACGTCGACTCCTGTCCGTGCGTCACGTCGCCTCGCTCAGGGGGGCCGGGAGCAGGGGCGGGGGCTGCCAGTCGCCGACCGCCACCAGGCCCTGCTGGGACGCCGTGGGCGGGGTGCGACGCAGCCGGGCGTTGCGGCGCAGGATGCGCCAGCGGCGCTCGGTGAGCTTGAACTCGCCCATCCGCCGGGAGGCTTCGACGATTTCCTGGGAGCGCGGCCGGCGCTGCTCGTCGTAGCGGGCGAGGGCCGCCGGGACGTCGGGGTCCGCGGCGAGCGCCGCGCACAGCACGGCCGCGTCCTCCAGGGCCTGGCAGGCGCCCTGGCCGAGGTCGGAGGTCATGGCGTGGGCGGCGTCGCCCAGCAGGGCGACCCGCCCGGAGACGTACGAGGGCAGCGGCTGGGCCAGTTCGTAGACGTCGTGGCGCAGTACCCGGCCGGCCGGGGTGGCGGCGATCAGCTCGGGCACCGGGTGGTGCCAGTGGCCGAACCGCCGCCGTACCTCGGCGTGTTCGTCGGGGAAGCGCAGCCCCTCCGGGGTGTTGGCGACGGCGAACCAGTAGACGCGGTCGCCGCCGAGCGGCATACGGCCGAACTCCAGGCCCCGGCCCCAGCTGCTGCCGCCGGGCTCGGCCGCGCTGTCCACGCCCTCGGCGATGCCGCGCCACACGCTGTGGCCGCTGTACACCGGCGGCGCCACCCGTGGCCAGCGCGCGCGCCGGATCCGGCTGAACGCTCCGTCGGCGGCGACGACCAGGTCGGCGTGCAGGGTCCGCTCGCCGACGGCCGTACGGTGCACGGCCCGCACCCCGTCGGGCAGGTCGACGACACGGGTGACCTCGGCACCCGTGCGCAGGGCGCGGTCCGGCAGGGCCGCGCGGAGCACGGCGTGCAGCTCCGGCCGGGTCAGCACGATCAGCGAGAGGCCGTGCGCGCGCAGGAAGCCCGGGTCGGCGGGGGGTTGCAGGCGGCGCCCGGAGGCGAGTCGCAGGCCTTCGCCGCCGGGCGCCATGACCGCCGCGCGCCGCCGTACCTCGTCGCCGACGCCCAGCAGGTCCAGCGCGCGCTGGGCGTTGGTGAGCAGCGAGATACCGGCTCCGGCCTCGCGCGGTGCGGGGGCGCGTTCGAGGACGGTCACCTGCCACCCGGTCCGGTGCAGGCCGACGGCGGCGGCCAGGCCGCCGATCCCGCCGCCCACCACGACGGCGCTGCGCCCGGTGCCGGGCAGCCGCGCCATCAGCTGAGGACCGCTTCGGCGAGCAGGTCCAGGTGGCCGGGGTCGGCGGTGACCGAGAGCAGGAACAGCTCGTCGCAGCCGGCCGCCGCGTAGCCCTCGGCGACCGCGCGGAGCGTTTCGCCCTCGGTGATGGCGCCCTTCGCCAGGTGCTCGGCGAGCTGCCCCATGTAGCCGTAGTACGAGAGCATGTGCGCGCGGGCGTCCTCCCTGCCGTTCGGGCCGAGCGCGGCGTAGCAGTTGGCGCCCATCCGGGGGGTTCCCGCGCGGCCCTCCTCCGCCCAGAGCTTGCGGAAGGCCTCGACCTGCTCGGCGTACCGCTGGGGCGGGCCGCCGGGCGAGATCCAGCCGATGGTGTGGCGGGCGGCCCGGCGCAGGCCGGCCGGGGAGTGGCCGCCGCCCCACAGCGGGATGTCGCCGCGCACCGGGCGGGGTCCGACGCCGGCGTGCGGCCCCTCCCCCGCCCACATCTGCCGCATCTCCTCGATCGTGGCGTCCAGGCGGCGGCCGCGGGTGCGGAACTCGGTGCCGGTGGCCGCGTAGTCGTCCTCGCGCATGCCGGCGGAGACACCGACGACCAGGCGGCCGTCGGAGATCCGGTCGAGGCTGGCGAGCTGCTTGCCCAGCTCGACGGCGCTGGGCCGGTAGGCGGGCAGCAGGATGGCGGTGACCAGCTTGATCCGGGTGGTGACCGCGGCGGCCGCGGCCAGGGCGACGATGCTGTCGTAACTGTCGTACACCACACGGTCGGTGACGGTCAGGCTGCTGAAGCCGAGGCGGTCGGCCCGGCGGGCGAACTCGATCAACCGGCTGCCCTCGGCGCCGGGCACGCCGATCGGCAGGCAAACGCCGATGTCCACGGTGGTTCCTCCTCGGGTGACGGTGCGTCGGTCGGTCAGTCCTCGTCGCGGTCGCCGCCGCGGCGGGTGTGCATCGCGTCGGCCATCCGCTGCTTCACGGACGGGATCCGGGACGCGACGTGGAGCTGGGCGCGCAGGGCGGCGAGGGCGAGCCGGCCGAGGTACGGCCGGTGGATCAGCTGGTCGCCGCCGGTCTGGGCCTTGGAGGCGAGGACGGCCTGGAAGCCGTAGTCGATCATCTTGGTCTCGTAGCCGCGGACGGCGTCGTGCAGGCTGGCGCGGCCGTCCCGGAAGGCGGTGAGCCTGCGGGTCAGGAGTGCGGCGTCGCGCAGCGCGGTGTTGGCGCCGACGCCCTGGCCGGGCGTCATGGTGTGGATGGCGTCGCCGATGAGGGTGATGTTGGTGGTGGGCCACTGGGGCACGGGCACCGAGGTGCGGATGTTGATGGGGAAGCAGGTGCTCGGGTCGGCGAGCCGGAACAGCTCCCGCAGGTTCGGGTGCCAGTCGGCCGTCATCTCCCGGACCAGATCGACGAGTTGGCGCCCGTCCCGCTTGAGGACGTCGGGCGGGAACTTGTCGGTGGACGCCCAGAAGCCCCAGTTGACGTAGTCGCGGGTGTTGTCGAAGAGCAGGCCCGGCCACTGCCGGACCAGGTCGGCGTCGTTGCCGCCGATGCCGTGCTTGAGCAGGCCGTCCCGGTCCCACGGGAACTCCATGGTGTGCAGGATGCAGCTGTACCCGTGAGGGGCGAGGACCAGGCCGATGCCGTCGGCGACGGCGTCGGGGAGCAGCGCGCGGGACTCCGCGGTGAGCGGGAGCTTCGCGGCGATCGAGACGATGCCGGCGTCCTCGACCCGGGCGTGCGGCAGATACTGCCTGCGCACCCGGGAACCGGCGCCGTCCGCCGCCACCAGCAGGTCGCCGGTGTCCTCGCCGCCGTCCGCGAAGTACGCGGTGACCCGGCCGTCCGGGCGCTGCTCGTAGTGGGTGAACGTCCTGCCGAACCGGATGACGTCCTCCATGCCGGTGAACAGCACCTGGCGCAGCGTCATCCGGCTCACCGAGCGTTCGCCGCTCTCCTCGTCCACGGCGGGGCGCAGCGGCAGGTCGATGCTGGTGCGCAGCCGCTCGGTGAGCATGACGAAGTGGCGCGGCGGGCGGGCGCAGGTGGCCTTGAACGTCTCGTACAGCTCGGGGGGCAGCACCTGCTTGAGGGCCGCGCTCCCGTCCGGCCCGATCCCGACCCGGTACCCGTGCAGTCCGGCGCTGCGGGTCCGGTCCCGCTCGTAGACGACGACGTCGAACCCCGCCCGCCGCAACCCGTGCGCCAGCGCCATGCCGCCGGTGCCGGCGCCGATGACGATGACGCGGAAGGGGACGGGGGCCGGTGCCTCGCCGGCCCCGGACGCAGGCTTCAGCGGTTCGCTGCTCATGGGGTGGTGTCGCTCTCCTCGGAGGTGAGGCCCTCGACCTGGATGGAGCGGGTCGGGCAGCCGCGCCAGGCGCGCCGCAGCTCGTCGCGGAGGGTGTCCGGGGGCCGGCCGTCGAGGACCACGACGCGGCCCTCCTCGTCCTGGTCGAACACCTGCGGCAGCCGGTAGACGCACAGGCTGCTGGTCACACAGGTCTCCCGGTCGGCGGAGACACGCAGGGAACCCATCGCCGTCACCAGCTCACGGGGATCTCGGCGTAGCCGGCCAGGAAGCCACCCTCCGGACGCTTCAGCTCCTCGCCGGGCACCGCGAGCCGCAGCCCGGGCAGGCGGCGCAGCAGGGCCTCGGTGGCCTCCTGGAGCTCCATCCGGGCCAGCGCGGCGCCGGCGCAGAAGTGGATGCCCGCGCCGAAGGTCAGGTGGTGGTTCTCCGTGCGGCGGATGTCCAGCTCGAGCGGGTTCTCGAACTCGTCGGCGTCCATGTTGGCCTCCTGGGAGAGCAGCACCGTGGAGCCCTTGGGGATGACCGTGGTGCCGTCGAGCAGCTCGATGTCCTCGACGGCGTAGCGCAGCGTGCCCAGCGAGGTGCCCATGATCTGGTAGCGCAGCAGTTCCTCGACGGCCGAGGGCACCAGCGACAGGTCCGCCTTCAGCTCGGCGGTCACCTCGGGCCGGTGCAGCAGCACCGCCATGCTGGTGCCGAGCTGGGAGGCGGTGGTGACGTAGCCGGCGATCAGCAGGGTCTTGACCCAGTGCTGGAGCTGGTAGTCGGTCAGCTTCGACGGGTCCTCGCGGCTGATCTCGATCAGCTCGCTGATCAGGTCGTCGCCCGGGTTCGCGCGCTTGGAGTCGATCAGCTCGGTCAGGTAGTCCCAGTACTGCCGCCGGCACTCCTCGACCTCGTCCTCGGGCAGCCGGGAGACGGACAGGAAGCCGTCGATCAGCCGGCGGAACTTGGCCCGGTCCTGCGGCGGCACGCCCAGCATGTGGCAGATCACCAGGATCGGCAGCGGGTAGGCGAACGCCTCCATCAGGTCGACCGGCTGCGGTCCCTCGGCCATCTCGTCGAGGAGGTGCCCGACGATCTCCTTGACCACCGCGCGCAGCGCCTCGATCCGGCGCGCGCTGAACGCCCGCATGACGACGGCGCGTTCGGTCAGATAGCGGGGCGGGTCGTTGTCGATGTTGGGGTCGCCGAACAGGTCGTTGCTGGCGGAGACGCGGGAGGCCCGGCCGAAGGTGTTGCGGCTGAGCCGCTCGTCGGCGAAGAGCCGCCGTACGTCCTTGTACCGGGTGACCAGCAGCGCGGGTTCGCCGCTGGGCAGCGTGATCTCCAGCAGCGGCTGCTCGCGCAGCGTCGTCCAGCTCTCCGGTATGTCCGGTGCGGGGGCCCATGGAAGGGGATACCCGACGGGGCACCGATCGCCGCTCATGTCTGAACCGCCCTCTCCTGCGCGCACTGCTCGGACCGGGCCAGCGTGCGCATCCGCCCTGGGGACCCGCTCGAAGCGCGGTCGAATACCGCGGAGCCGGTACGGCCCAGCGCAGGTCGAGCGAGACTCCATCGGGCGCTGCGACATTCCCCCCGGTACACCTCCGTACGGAAACCAGAGGGAGAGCAATGAGCAGTCAGATCCCGACGCAGCCGGCGACCGCGGCGGAGTACCTGCCGCTGGCCTTCGGATTCGCCCTCCACCAGATCGGCGCGACCGTGAACAGCCTCGGCGTCCTCGCCGCGGTGGCGGACGGCCCGCGCACCGCCGAGGAGCTGATCGAGACGACGGGCGCCCACCCGCGCAGCCTGCGCCGGCTGCTGTACGCCGCCGTCCGGGCGGGGGTGCTCTCGCTGGACGCCGACGGGTACCGGGCGACCCCGGTCGCCGAGCACTTCGGGCCGCTGTCCGACATGCACGCGGCGGCGCCGGTGTGGCGGGCCTGGGAGGTGCTGGAGGAGTCGGTGCGCACCGGGCGTTCCGCGTTCGAGATCGCCAACGGCGCCCCGCTGTTCGACTACTTCGAGAAGGACGCGGAGCTGGCGGCAACCTTCCACGCCGCGATGACCGGCGGCAGCGACGTGCAGTCCCCGGCGATCGTGGAGCACTTCGACTTCACCCGGTTCCGGCACGTGGTGGACGTCGGCGGTGGCCGCGGCACCCTGCTCGCGGCCGTGCTGGGGGCCAACCCGGAGCTGCGCGGCACCGTCTTCGACACCGACAACGGGCTGGCGGAGACCGCGGGCGTGCTCGCCGAGGCCGGGCTGTCGGAGCGCTGCGGCATCACCGAGGGCTCGTTCTTCGACTCGGTGCCCGCGGGCGGTGACCTGTACCTGCTGAAGAACATCCTGCACGACTGGAACGACGAGGAGAGCGCGCGCATCCTCGGCAACATCCGCAAGGTGCTGCCCGCCGACGGCCGCGTGGTGGTGTTCAGTTCCGTGCTGCCCGAGAACGGCGCGGACGCGGACCCGGCCGACGCGCTCGGCGCCGCCATCTCGGACATCGAGATGCTGGTGATGACCACCGGCCGGGAGCGGACGCTGGAGGAGTACCGCCGGGTCTTCGAGGCGGCCGGTCTGGAGCTCACCGCGACCACCCCGCTGCCCTGCCCGTACCAGTACCACGCGCTGGAGGCCGCCCCGGCCGCGTCCTGACCTCCGCCCGCACTCCCCGGAAGCCCCCACCGAAAGAACCGCATGACGACTTCTTCCGACCCCGTGGCCCTCGCCGATCCGAGCGACCTCGACCCGGCCCGGTGGCGGGCCGCGGTCTTCGTCCTGGTCGCGATGGCGCTGGACCTGATCGACACCTCCATCGTGGTGGTGGCCCTCCCGGGCCTCCAGCGGCAGCTGCACGCCGACGGGGCGACCTTGCAGTGGGTGGTGGAGGCGTACACCCTCACCTTCGCGCTCAGCCTGGTGACGGCGGGGCGGATCGGCGACCTCCTGGGGCGCAAGCGCGTCCTGCTGTGGGGGATCGTGCTGTTCGTCGTGGCGTCGCTGAGCTGCGGCGTCGCGCCGAACGCGGGCGTCCTGATCGCGTCCCGGGCGTTTCAGGGCCTCGGCGGCGCGCTCGTGGTCACCCAGGGGATGTCGACCTTCCAGGTGGCGTTCCCGGACCGTGAACGCGCCCGGGTCTTCGGGCTGTTCGGCGCCCTGTCCGGGCTGTCCTCGGCGCTCGGCCCGATGTTCGGCGGCCTCCTGATCAACGCCGACCTGTTCGGGCTGGGATGGCGGCCGATCTTCCTGATCAACCTGCCGGTGGGGCTCGTCGCGCTGGCGGGCGTGGCCGGCTGCGTCCGCGACTCGCGGGCGCCCGTGGCCAGGCGGCTTGACCTCCTGGGCGTCCTGCTGGTGACCGCGGCCCTGCTCGCGGTGCTGTTCCCGCTGGTGCAGGGCCGCGAACTGGGCTGGCCCGCCTGGTCGTTCGCGCTGATGGCCGGCTCCGTCCCGCTCGCCGTGGCGTTCGCGCTGCACGAGCGGGCCAAGGAACGCCGGGACGGGTTCGCGCTGGTGCCGCCCGCCCTGTTCGAACGGCGCACCTTCACCGTGGGACTGGTGCTGCTGACGGTGTTCTTCGCCGCGGTGGCCGGGTTCTTCTTCCCCTTCACCTACTACCTCCAGAACGGCCTGGGCTTCTCGCCGTTCACCGCCGGTCTGGCGGTGATGCCGTACGCGCTCGGCGCGATGACCACCTCCTCGGTCTCCCCGACGGCCACCCGGCGCTTCGGCCGGGTGGTGCTGGCCGCCGGCATCGCCGTCATGACGGCCGGCACGGTCGCGCTGCTGCTGACGGTCCGGCACCTCGGGCCGTCCGCCGGCACCTGGCAGCTCGCCCCGTGGCTGCTGGTCACCGGCCTCGGCATGGGCCTGGTGGCCTCCCCCCTGGTCCAGCTGGTGCTGTCCGGGGTGCCCGACCGGGACACCGGGGCGGCGTCCGGCGTCCTCAACACCGTCAACCAGCTGGGCTCGGCCGCCGGTGTCGCCGTGCTGGGCGTGCTGTTCTTCGGCCTGCTCGCGGGCCACCGCGGCTTCTCCGCGTCCTTCTCCCAGGTGCTCTGGTACGAGACGGGCCTGCTCGCGGCGGCCTTCCTGCTGGTGTTCCTGCTCCCCGTCGGCGCCGCCCTCCGACCGGCGCCGGAAGACCCCGGGCCACAGGCTCGCCCACACGAAGGAGACCCGGCATGACAGCGACCGCTTGGGACACCGGCACGGCGGCCGGCCTGCTCCGGCTCGGCAACCGGTTCTGCGACGCGAAGGCGCTGCTCACCGCGGTCCGGCTGGACCTGTTCACCGTGCTGGACAAGGGCCCGGCCGACGCCGAGGAGCTGCGCGCGCGGCTCGGGCTGCACGGGCGGGGCCTGGCCGACTTCCTGGACCTGCTCACCGCGCTGGGCCTGCTGCGCCGCGACGACGCACGCCGCTACCGCAACGCCGAGGGCGCCGCCCGCTTCCTGGTGTCCGGCCGGCCCGGCTTCATCGGCGGCTTCCTGCGCGGCTCGGACCTCAACCTGTACCCGGTGTACGGGCACCTGGCCGAGGCCCTGCGCACCGGCGAGCCGCAGGCGCACACCGACTACACGGGCATGCTCGACGACCCCGAGGCGACCGGCAACTTCGTACGGATGATGGACGGGCTCACCCAGGGCCTGGGCGCCCGGCTGACCGAGGCCTACGACTTCTCCGGCCATCGCTCGGTGCTCGACGTCGGCGGCTGCCGGGGCGGCCTGCTCGACCAGATCCTCACCCGACACCCCGGCCTGGAAGGGCATGTCTTCGACCTGCCGCAGCTGGAGCCGTTCTTCCACGAGCACATGGCCGAACGGGGCCGCACCGGTACGGCGGTGTTCCACCCCGGCGACTTCTTCCGCGACCCGCTGCCCCCGGCCGACCTGGTGATCCTCGGCCACATCCTGCACGACTGGGACCCCGCGCAACGCCGCCATCTGCTGGGCAAGGCGTTCGACGCGGTCGGTCCCGGCGGGGCGGTCCTGGTCTACGACCGGATGCTCGGCGAGCGGGCGGACGACACCGAGAACCTGGTCGCCAGCCTCAACATGCTCCTCGTCACCGACGGCGGCGCGGAGTACACCGTCGCGGAGCTGACCGCCGAGGCCCGCGAGGCCGGGTTCACCGGCATCACCCACCGGCCGCTCGGCGACTACGACACCCTGGTCGTCGCCCGCAGGCCCTGACCGCCACGCACGGCAGCGCCCCCGGAAGCCCTGCTCCGGGGGCGCTGCCGTGCTCGTGGGCCGCTCCTGCCGCCCGTCAGGCCTTGTAGCAGGCCACCAGGGTGTCGTAGTCGCCGAGCGGCGTGACCTCCGTACGGGCGAAGCCGGCGTGCTCGGCGTAGCCGACGATCTCCGCGGCCGGGTACTCCGAGCCCCCGTCGGTGACGAGGAGCATGTCGAGGCTGATCACCAGGTTCTCGGCGTGCTCGGGCTCGTCGTCCAGCATCCGGTCGTAGACCAGCAGGGTGCCGCCGGGGTTGACCGCGTCGAAGGCCTTGTGGACCAGCATGCTCCGCTGTCCGGGGTCCCAGTCGTGCAGGACGTGGCCGAGGATCACCACGTCGGCCGAGGGCAGCGGGTCGGTGAAGAAGCTGCCGCCGTGGAACTCCAGCCTGCCGCCGAGGCCCAGCTCCTCGATCAGCTCCTTGGCGAAGGGCTCCATCTCGGGCAGGTCGAAGACGCGCCCGGCGAGGTGCGGCCGGGCCCGGACGATCTGCGAGGCGAGGTTGCCGCGGGCACCGCCGACATCGAGCACCGAGGCGTGCCCGGACCAGTCGTACGCCTCGATCAGCTGGGCGCCGAGCACGTTGGTGAAGGCGTCCATGCTGCCGATGAACTGGCGCAGGATCGCCGGGTTCTGCGTCACCTCGTCGTAGTGACTGCCGGACTGCTGCTGCCCGGTGCGCAGGGCCTCCTCCAGGCGGCCCCACGCCGGGTAGAGGTTGCGGCTGGAGCGCAGCAGGAAGCCGCCGATGTACTCGTCGGCGCCGCGCACCAGGTGCCGTTCGGTGCCGGGGGCGTTGCGGTAGCGGCCGTCGGTGCGCTCCAGGATCCGCAGCGCCACCAGCAGGTCGAGGAAGTCGCGCAGGCCGCGTCCGTGCAGCCCGAGCGCCTGCCTGACCTCGCCCTCGTCGGCCGATCCGCCCGGGGCGTTGTGCAGGTGGGTGAACAGGTCGAGCTCGACGGCGGTCAGCAGGGCCTTGGCGTCGCAGAACGCGTTGCCGAGGCGCAGGATCCCGGCGGCAGTGCCGACGTCCGGGGCCGTGGTCGTCATGATGAGGACTCCTTCCTGGACGCCTGCCTGCCAGGCGCCGCACCTGTCGGCCTGAGAGGCTGTCAGCAGGGCGTGGAGAGGGCCTCGAAGCTCCCTGGAGGCCCGCGGCCCGGCCGCCGCACCCGACGGCGCCCGACCGCGAGGCCAGGAATCCTCGAGGCACCGCCGGTAACTCTTGGTCCGGTCGCAGTGCGGCGGATCAACCGGCACTGTTCGTCTGTTCATGAGGGGACACGCATGTATGACGTGAACATCCCTGTGCTGATCGTGGGAGCGGGGCCGGTCGGCCTCTCCACCGCCCTGTTCAGCGGGCGGCACGGGATCCGCACCATGGTGCTGGAGAAGCGCGACGGCACCTCGCTGCTGCCCCGCGCCCCGGGCCTCCAGGCGCGCACCCTGGAGCTGTTCCGGGCGGCCGGCATCTCCGCGGACATCCGGGCGCTGGAGATGGGTGACTCGCACCCCTACTTCGAGGGCGGCATCATCCAGGTCGACACGTTCTCCGACATCGACGACGCCGTGGTGCTGGAGTCGCCGTCGCTGGACGGCCCGACCGTCAGCCCGGAGCGGGTGATGGGCTGCGGCCAGGACCGGTACGAGAAGGTGCTGGTGGAGAAGGCCCGGGAGTTCGGCGCCGACGTCCGGTTCGGCACCCGGCTGGTGGAGTTCACCCAGGACGCGGACGGGGTGACCGCGGTCGCCGAGGAGAACGCCACCGGCCGGCGCTTCACCATCCGCGCCGACTACCTGGTGGGCGCGGACGGCGCGAACAGCAGCGTCCGCCGGCACCTCGGGGTGGAGCGCGAGGGGCGCGGCACGGTGTTCAACGCGCTCAGCATCTACTTCAAGGCGCCCGAGCTGGAGACCGTGCTCAAGGGCCGCAGGTTCATCCTCTGCTACGCGAAGGTCGACGGCACCCTGATGGGGCTGTCCCGGCTGCACGGCTGCGACCCGTACCTGGCCGCGCCGATCTACCACCCCGAGCGCGGCGAGAAGCCGGAGGACTTCACCGACGAGCGCTGCGTCGAGATCGTCCGGACCGCGGCGGGCAAGGCGGACCTGGCGGTGGAGATCGTCGACAAGGTGCCGTGGCAGGGCGCCCAGCTGGTCGCCGAGCGGTTCCGCACCCAGCGGGTCTTCCTGGCCGGCGACGCCGCCCATCTGCACCCGCCCGCGGGCGGCTTCGGCGCCAACACGGGCATCCACGACGCCCACAACCTGGCCTGGAAGCTGGCGGCCGTGCTCAAGGGCTGGGCGGGCGACGGACTGCTCGACAGCTACCACGACGAGCGGCACGCGGTCGGCTCCGCGATGGCCGCGCAGGCGATGGTCCGCAACCGGATCCGGCACGGCCACGCCACCGAGCAGGACCACGCGGAGATGGTGGACGACATCATCATCACGCTCGGCTACCGGTACACCTCGCCGTCGATCGTCAGCGACACCACCGGCCCGGTGCTCACGCCCAAGCTGCGGCTCACCGGGGAGCCGGGCACCCGCGCCCCGCACGTGTGGGTCGAGCGCGACGGCGCGATCGTCTCCACCATCGACCTGTTCTGGGACGCGTACGTGCTGCTCACCGACGACGCCGGGACCCCCTGGGCCGAGGCGGCGGTCGCGGCGGCCGAGCGGCTCGGCGTGCCGCTGCGGGTGCACCGCGTCGGCCCGGCGAGCGAGCTGCGGCCGAAGGACCGCGACTGGGCCGAGGCGTACGGGGTCGGCGCCGGCGGTGCCGTGCTGGTCCGCCCGGACGCCTTCGTCGCCTGGCGGGCCACCGGCCCGGGCGGCGCGGACGCCGGGCAGGTGCTGGCGGACGCGCTGGGCCGGTCGGCCGGCCTGCGCTGACCGCACACGCCGAGGGGCCCGCTCCGGAAATCCCGGAGCGGGCCCCTCGGCCGTCGCACTCAGAGTGCCGCGTCGGCCAGCAGCCGCACCTGTGCGGGGTCCGCCGTGCAGGGCAGCAGGATCAGCTCGTCGCAGCCCGCCTCCGCGTACGCCTGGGCGGCGTCGCGGATGCGTCCGGGGTCGGTGAGGACGCCGGCGGCCGTCCGCTCGGCCTTCGGGCCGACGAACGAGTAGTAGGCGCGCAGGTAGTCACCGGCGACACGGGCGGCGTCCGGGCCGAGGTGGGCGTAGAGGATGGCCACCATCCGCGGGCGCTCGGTGCGGCCCGCGTCGATCCAGGTCTGCCGCGCCTGGCGGACCAACTCGGCGTACGCGGTGACGGAGTTGCCGCCCGCGATCCAGCCGGTGCCGAACCGTGCCGAACGCAGCATCGCGCGCGGTGAGTGGCCGCCGACCAGCAGCGGTACGCCCTCCGGGCGGACCGGGGCGGGGCCGATGCCGGGGACCTTGCCGCGGCCCGCCCAGATCTCCCGCAGTTCGGTGAGCGCGGCGTCCAGGCGGGCCCCGCGGTCCCGGTAGCCGGTGCCGGTGGCGGCGTAGTCGTCCTCCCGGCCGCCGGCGGCGACCCCGAGCACCAGCCGGCCGCCGGAGAGGGCGTCGATGGTGGCGGCCTGCTTGGCGAGCAGTGCGGTGTCGCCCCGGTAGGCCGCGATCAGGATGGTGGTCAGCAGTCTGATCCGCTCGGTGACGGCCGCCGCCGCCGCGAGCGAGATCAACGGCTCGTAGTTGGCGTACACCAGCCGGTCCAGAACGCCGAGGCTGGCGAAGCCGCACTCCTCCGCACGGCGGGCCCACTGCGGCAGCGTGCGGCCGTCGATGTCGGGGACGGTGGTGGGCAGACCCAGTCCGATCTCCACGGTTCTCTCTCCTTCTGGTGTGCGCTCAGCGGACGGCTGCCGCCCGCGTGTCGGTGAGCCGCTCCAGCGCGGCGACCAGGTCGGCGGGGGCGGGCCGCTCCCGGTTGCGTTCGGCGAGGCGCCGGGCGGCGGCGCGCTCTTGGCCGCCTTCGAGCAGCCGCCGGATCTCGCCCCGCAGCCGGTCCGGGCCGGCCTCGTCACGGCTGAGCACCTCGCCGGTGCCGGTGGCCAGCACCCGCGCCGAGTGCCCTGCGTGGTCCGGGAGCTGGGGGACGAGCAGCAGGGGCACGCCGGCCTGGAGGGCCGTCAGTACGGTGCCGGCGCCGCCGTGCGCGACGACCAGGTCGGCGTCGGCGAGCAGCTGGTGCAGCGGGGTGTCCACGGTGACGGTGATCTCGGCGGGGAGGTCGCCGAGGAGCGGGACCTGGTCGGCGGAGACGGCCAGCACCACGTCGGTGTCCGGGCCGTGGGCGGCCAGGGCCGCCTGGGGCGCGAAGAAGTGCGCCGGGGACAGCCGGGCCATGGTGTGGCCCCAGGTCACCACCACCCGGCGCCGGCCGGGCCGGGGCGGTGCGGCCGGGGCGTTGGCGCCGGGCCCGTTGAACGGCACGTAGCGCACGGCCAGCCGCCGCTGGTCCGCCGGGAGCTGGAACTCGTCGGGGCACGGGTCGACGGTGAGGTCGCCGAACGGGTCGAAGGCATCCACGCCGTTGCGTGCGGCGAGCGGCGCGAGCACGTCGGGCAGCAGGGTCCGGGCGCGCAGCATCAGGTCGGTGCCGTAGAGCAGCCGCACGGCCGGGACCCCGGCCGCGGCGGCGGCGATCGGGCCGGCCAGGGCGGTGGGTTCGTACACCACCAGGTCGGCCCGCCAGTCGCGGGCCAGCGCGGTGAGGTCGTCGACCATGGAGTCCGCGTGGGCGTGGAACATGCGCAGGGCGCGCGGGCCGCGTCCCTCGGGTCCGGCCGGAGCGGCCGGCGCGGGAACGGTCCGCGAGGGCAGCAGATAGCCGCGGACCAGCCCGACCGCGTCCACGTCGTGCCCGACCGTCGCCGCGGGCAGTCCGGTCCGGACGGTCTCGTCGTGGATCCCCGGCTGGCCGGCGACCAGCACCTCGTGTCCGGCCGCCCGGCAGGCCCAGGCCATCGGGACCAGCCCGTAAAGGTGCGAGGGCCACGCCCAGGTCGTGAACAGTACCCGCATCGATCCGCCCCACCCTCTTCTGAGGTTCAGCTGACGGTCCGGAAGGTCCCTCATCGGGCTCTCGGATGGATCGCGGCCTGCTCGAGCTGCCGTCCAGGAGTTCGCGAGAACGGCGCGGGAGGGTGGCACGGCCCTGTACGGCCCGGGCACGACGGCAGCGGAAGGGAACTCGGATGGATCAGGGACTCGCGGGCAAGCGCGTACTCGTCACCGGCGGGACGCGGGGCATCGGGAGGACGACGGCGCTGGCGTTCGCCCGTGCGCGGGCGCGCGTGGTGGTGTGCTCGCGCACCGCCGGCGCGGACGCCGACTCGCTGGTGCGCGAACTGAAGGAGACCGGTGACGGGCACCTGGTGGTCCGGGCCGACGTGACCACCGGCGAGGGCGCGGCGGAGCTGGCCGAGCGGGTGCGGGAGTCGCTGGGCGGCCTGGACGCGCTGGTGAACAACGTGGGCGTGGACGGGCAGGTCTGGTTCGAGGAGCTGCCCGAGGAGGAGTGGCACCGGGTGATGGACGCCAACGTCACCTCGGCGTACCTGGTCACGCAGGCCGCGCTGGGGCTGCTGGCCGACGGTGCGTCCGTGGTCAACGTCGGGTCGTCGGTGGCGCTGCGCGGCCGGGTCCGCGGGGTGCACTACACGGCGTCGAAGGCCGCGCTGATCGGGCTGACCCGGGCGCTCTGCAAGGAGCTGGGGCCGCGCGGCATCCGCGTCAACACCGTGGCGCCCGGCCTGACCGAGACCGAGCCGGGCGCCGGGCTGCCGCCGGAGGCGGTCACCCGCATCGTCGGCATGACCGCCCTCGGCCGGATCTGCCGGCCCGAGGACGTGGCCGGCGCGGTGCTGTTCCTGGCCGGCGACACCTCGTCGTACATCAGCGGGGTGACGCTGAACGTCGACGGCGGGGTCTAGGCAATCCGGTCCGCGGGCTCCCGCCGCCCCGCCGAGGGCGTGCGGGAGTCCGGGGCCGGGACCAGGGGGGCGGGGCGGAGGTCGTGGACGATCCGGGTGACGGTCATGGCACCGCCCGTGCGCAGGGGGCGCAGCCTGCGCCGGTGCTCGACGTGCTCCGCGCTCAGCTCGAAGGCGCGGAAGCTCGCCTCGTCGGCCCAGTCGGTGAACACGTGGTAGACGGGCCGGTCCTGCTCCTCGTCGCGGACCAGCACCTGGCCCCGGTTGGCCGGCTGCCGGGCGATGATCGTGCCGATCTCCAGCCAGACCGCCTCGAACTCCGCCTCCCGGCCGGGGGCGATCTCCATCCGCAGGACCACCCGCACCGGCCCCCGCGCGTGCTCGGTCATCTCCACGCTCCCCTCGCTCGTGCTGCTCGTCCGCTCGTCGGGCGGGTCTTGCCGGCCCGCCCGCGCTGCCAGGCTGCCCGGCGCGACTCGAATCGCGCTCGATGGGGCTCCTCTTGAGCCGTCCTCGATGCCCCGCGCCGATCCTCGGGCCCCCCGACACCCCCCGCGGAGGAGATTCCGGATGACCGAGCAGCCACAGGTACCCGTACTGGTCGTCGGAGGCAGCCTGGTCGGGCTGTCGACGGCGCTCTTCCTCGCCCGGCGCAACGTGGCCTGCCTGGTGGTGGAGCAGCGCGCGGGCCTGTCCACCCACCCGCGCACCCGGGGCGTCAACCCGCGCTCGATGGAGCTGCTGCGCGCCGCCGGGCTGGAGGCCGAGCTGCGCGCGCTGCCGTCCGCGCGGGCGCTGGCCCGCAACAGCGGACTGCGGCTGGCGAGGTCGCTGGCCGGGCCGGAACTGGGCGCGTTCCAGGAGGAGTACTACCGCGAGGTCTCCTCCGACCTCGGCGCGCTGTCGCCCACGAGCTGGTGCCTGTGCCACCAGAACGAGCTGGAGAACGTGCTGCGCCGGGCCGCCGCACGGGCCGGGGCCGAGTTCCGCTTCGGCAGCGAGCTGGTGTCGTGCACGCAGGACGCCGACGGGGTGACGGCCCTGGTGCGCGACGGCGCGGACGGTACGACGAGCCGGCTGCGGGCGCGCTATCTGGTGGCGGCCGACGGCGCCCGCAGCGGGGTGCGCCACCGGCTGGGCATCCCGTTCGACGGCACGGGCGGGCTGGGCCGCTTCCTCGCGATCCACTTCCGCGCCGATCTCGCCGAGCAGCTCGGCGAGCGGCGGTTCGTCATGTGCTACACGTTCAACGACCGGGTCCGCGGCGCCCTGATCCCGCTGGACAACGCGAGCGAATGGCGGCTGGACGTCATCCTCGGCCCCGACGGCCCCGGCACGGCCGAGGAGGTGCTCGCCGCCTTCCCGGCCGAGCGGTGCGTCGAGCTGGTGCGGGCCGCGTCGGGCGTGCCGGATCTCGCCGTACGGGTGCTGGGCACCGTGCCGTGGGAGGCGGCCGCCAGGGTGGCGCGCCGGTTCCGGGCCGGCCGGGTCTTCCTCGCCGGGGACGCCGCGCATGTGATGCCGCCGAGCGGCGCCTTCGGCTCCAACTGCGGTGTCCAGGACGCCCACAACCTGGCGTGGAAACTGGCCGCGGTGCTCGCCGGGCAGGCCTCCCCCGAGCTGCTCGACAGCTACGACGCCGAACGCCGGCCCCTCGGCGCGGCCACCGTGCACCAGGCGGTGCTGCGCCAGCGGGACCGGCCGCGCGGCGGGAGGCGCGGGGCCCGGCGGGTGCTGCCGCCCGGCCTCGTGGAGGACATCACCCTCTGGTTCGGCTGGCGTTACGCGGTGGACGGCGACGTCTGGGTGACCGATCCGCGGGGCCTGCCCGGCACCCGGGCCCCCCACGTGCCGTTGCAGCGGGACGGTGCGGAGTGCTCGACCCTGGACCTGTTCGGGGACGGCCCGGTGCTGCTGACGGGTTCCCGGCCGGGACGCTGGCCGGCGGTGGCCGAGGCGGCGGCGCGGCGCCTCGGCGTGCCGCTGCGGGTGTACGGCATCGGCGGCGCCGGGGCGTACCAGGACCCGGACGGCACCTGGGCGAAGGCGTACGGCACGACGGACGCGGGGGCGGTGCTGGTGCGCCCGGACGGGGTGGTGGCCTGGCGCTCCCCCGGGGCCCCGGACGGCGCCGGGGACACCCTGCACGCCGCCCTCGCCCGGATGCTCGGCCGCTGACACCCGCCCGGGGCGGCCGGTCCGGCTCAGATGTGCTCGATCAGGACCGCGGCGTCGCCGTCGCCGTCGCCGGCCTCGACGACGGTGGCGAAGCGGGCCCGGACGGTGTCGAGCACGGGCATCTCGACACCGGTCCGCGCCGCGTCGGTGACGGCGAGGCGCAGGTCCTTCTCCATCAGCGCCGAGCGGAAGAAGGCCGGCCGGTAGCTGCCCTTGCGCATCAGCTCGGCACGGAACCGCATGACCTCGGAGCTGAATCCGGTCCCGGCGATGGTCGCGAGCAGCCGGTCCCGGTCGAGGCCGGCCCGCTGGCCGTACGTCACCGCCTCGGCGAGCGCGGCGACCTGGGCGCCGAGCAGCAGGTTGAGGATCAGCTTGGCGGTGGCGGCGGCGCCCGGCGCGCCGAGCGGCACGACCTCGGAGCCGATGGTCTCCAGCACGGGCCGCACCGCCTCGATGTCGGTGTCGTCGCCGGAGACGAAGACCCGCAGCCGGCCCTCCCGGGCCTGGAGCGGGTTGCCGACGACGCACGCCTCGACCCGGCGCAGCCCCGCCTCGGCGAGCCGGGCCGCGCTGTGCCGGGCGTACTCCGGGGAGACGGTGGAGGTGTCGATGACGGTGCTGCCGGGCTCCAGCGCGGGGACCACCTCGCCGAACAGCACCTTCTCGACGGCGGCCTCGTCGCTGAGGCTGAGCAGCACGGTGCGGACGCCCGCCACGGCCTCGGCCGGGGAGTCCGCGACCACGGCGCCCTGGGCGCGCAGCGGTGCGGCCTTGGCCGCGGTCCGGTTGTGGACGGTCAGCCGGTACCCGGCCCCGAGCAGGCGGTGTGCCATGCCGCCGCCCATGCTGCCGAGTCCGATGAAGGCCAGAGTGGTGGGGCTCATCGTGCCGCCTTCCTTCGTGGAGTGGGTTGCCGCGACAGTGGCTGTCCCCGGCGCCGGGGGACGGACGCCGGGGACAGCGGTCGCGGGGGTGCGGGGTCGTTCAGTAGGCCGCGTCGACCTGGTAGACCGCGAACGGCGTGCCGGTGCGGGTGTCCCGGTAGGGGCGCAGCGGCGCGGTGTCGTCGCGGTGTTCCGGACCGGCCTCCCAGTCCTGGAAGGCGGCCAGGCTCGCCCAGCGGCTGACCACCACGAGGGAGCCCGGGTCGTGGAGCCGGCTGAGCAGTTCGTTGCCGAGCATCCCGGGCACCTTGGCGAGCCGTTCGCTGACCTGGTGGTAGGCGGCGCGTACGGCGGCCAGCTCGTCGTCGTCGCGGGCGAACTGGTACACCAGCACCCGCACCTCAGGCATCGGCGCTCGCCGCCGGCCCGGGGATGTGGGCGGTGACCTCCATGGTGTGGAAGGAGCCGCCGCTGCGGTACGGGTGCAGCTTCGCCCGGTGTTCCAGGTGGGCGGGGCTGTTCTCGAAGGCGCGGAAGCGCGGCTCGTCCAGCCAGTCGCTGACGATCCAGTAGACGCCGTCCACGCCGGTGTCCTTGCACAGCCACTGCCCGAGGTTGGCCGGGTGGCCGGTGACCGCGTCGGTGCCGCGGTTCCACTCCTCCACGAAGGCCTGCTCGGCGCCGGGCTTGATCTCCATCCGCAGGGTGACCCGGAACGTCATCAGGAGATCCCCCCGTCGACGCTGACGGTGGAGCCGGTGACGTACCGGGACAGGTCGCTGGCGAGCCAGAGGACGGCGCCGGCGACCTCGTCCGGGGTGCCGAGCCGGCCCAGCGCGGTCTTGGCGCTGTAGCGCTCGACCATCAGCTTCTGCTGGTCCTCGGGGAGCTGGTGCAGGTTCTCGGTCTCCACCACGCCGAGGGCGACGACGTTGAACCGTATGCCCTGCGCGCCGAACTCCTTGGCCAGCGACCGGCTGAGGCCGACCAGGGCCGCCTTGGTGGCGGTGTAGTGCGAGCGCAGCGGGATGCCGGCCTCCACCGCCTTGGAGCCGATGCTGACGACGGACGAGCCCGCGTGCAGCAGCGGAAGGGCGTGCTGGATCACGAGGTGGGCGGCGGTGACATTGGTGGTGAAGATCCGCTGGAACTCCTCCACCGGCAGGTCGGCGTAGGGGATGTGGCTGATCGTGCCCGCGTTGTTGACGACCAGGTCGAGGCTGCCGTACGCCTGCTCGGTCCGCTCCACCAGGGAGGCGACCTCTTCCGGCCTGCCGAGGTCGGCCCGCAGGACGTGGTGGTCACCGCCGGTCTCCTTCAGCTCCCGTTCCAGCGAACCGACGTAGTCGCTGGGCTGCCGGTAGCAGGTCACCACGTCGACGCCGGCCCGGGCCAGCGCGAGCACGATGCCCCGGCCGACGCCTCGGGTGCCGCCGGTGACGAGGGCCTTCTTGCCCTCCAGGGCCAGGTTCATGGGTCTCCTCCGTGAGACTGGTCGGTGGGTGCGTCAGAGCAGGACGGTCAGTGCGCCGCAGTTGGCGGCGAAGGCGAGGACGGCGAGCGCGCTGCGCCGCCGGTTCCACGGGCCCCAGACCGGGCGCGGGTCGACTTCGGCGAAGTTCTCCGGGAGCCGGCCGGGGTCGACGCCCTGGATCCACCGGTTGATGGGGACGTTCTTGACGAGCGAGATGGTGACGGTGGCGGCGGCGAGCACCGCGCCGGCCAGGTACAGCAGCCGGGCCGTGGGCTGCGGGCCGCCGGCCGCCAGCGCCAGGTCGCCGACGACCGTGCCCAGCAGGAAGATCGGCATCGCCGGGTCGTAGCGGGTGGCGAAGAAGGCGTGCGCGTGGACGTAGCGGTCGGGCGGCAGGGTGGCGAGCAGCGGCCAGCCGCCGAGCTGGGTGCCGAGCAGCACCCCGGCGCCCAGACCGTTGAACAGCACCACCAGGGGTGCGAGGACGGCGGTCACCGCGACCCACTGCGGACGGCGGCCTCCACCTTGTCCTTGATCAGCTTCATCTGGACCGCGGTGTTGCGGTTGAGGTGCTCCGTCATGCCCGCGTCGTCCACGGGGGCCTGCGGCTTCATGTGGAAGTCCTGGATCCAGCGCATCCGCACCGCGCCGTTCTCGGCGGTGTACTCCCAGCGGATGTCCATGAACTCGAACGGCCCGGTCTCCACCCGGTACGCCTCGACCGTACGGCTCTTCGCGTCGGGGGTGCGGCGCGAGACCCAGCTCCACACGGTGCCGTTCTCGTCGGGGTGCATGGTGAGCCGGAAGGTGACGGTGGCGCCGTCGCGCTCCAGCACCTCGACGGCGGCGTACTCGCTGAACAGGCTGGGCCAGTTCTCCAGGTCGTTGGTGATCTCCCAGACGGTCTCCAGGGGTGCGTCGATGAGGATCGAGTTGTCGGTGTGGCCTGCCATGGGTGCGCCAGCCTTTCGTCAACGTCCGAGGACGACTGCCGAGTTGAAACCGCCATGGCCGCGGGCCAGGACCAGGGCGCGGCGCAGCGGTGTGGTGCGGGGTCCGTCGGTGACCAGGTCGAGGTCGCAGCCGGGGGCGAGATGCTCGACGCCGGGGGTGTGCGGGACGACGCCGTCGCGCAGCGCGAGCAGCGCGGTGACCACGTCCAGCGGCGCGCCGCCGCCGTACAGCCGGCCGGTGAGCACCTTGGGCGCCGTGACGGGTACGGCCCCCGGGCCGAACACCGCGCTGATCGCCCGGGCCTCGGCGAGGTCCTCGGCGGGAATGCCGGCGGCGTCGGCGAAGACGACGTCGATGTCGCCGGGGTCCAGTCCGGCGTCCGCGAGCGCCCCCTCGATGGTGCGGCGCAGCGCGGGGGGCCGGTCGGAGCCGGGGGCCGGGTCGAAGCCGGCGGCGTAGCCGAGCACGGTGCCGTACCGCTGCCCGGCCCCCCGCTCGGCGGCTCCGGCGTCGCTCTCCAGCACCAGGATCGCGCCGCCCTCGCCGGGCAGGTGGCCGGCGGCCGAGCGGTCGAAGGGCAGGTAGGCGCGGGCCGGGTCGCCGACGGTGGAGAGCTTGCCGGTGGCCAGCTGCGCGGCCAGGCCGTACGGGCACAGGGAGGCGTCGGTGCCGCCGGTGAGCACCAGGCGGGCGCCGCGCCGGGTGAGCCGGCGGGCCTGGCCGATGGCGTCGAGTCCGCCGGCCTGCTCACCGCAGAGCACCCCGCACGGGCCGCGCATCTTGTGCCGGATGGACAGCTGGCCGGTGGTCGCGGCGTAGAACCAGGCGACGGACTGGTAGGCGCCGACCCAGTCGGGCTCGTGCTGGTAGAGCGCCTCCATCTCGTGCTGGCCGAACTCGGTGCCGCCGGAGGAGCTGGACGTGACCACGGCCATCTCGTACTCGGGCAGCGCGGCGGGGTCGGCCCCGGCGTCGGTCAGGGCGGACTCGGCGGCGGCCAGGGCGAGGTGGGTCCAGTGGTCGGTCTCGCGGGCGACCCGGCTGGTCACCCAGTCGGCGGCACTGAACCCGCTCACCTGGCCGGCGTGCTGCACCGGGTAGGGGGTGGGGTCGAACCGGGTGATCCGGTCGATGCCGGACTTGCCGGCCAGCACGGCGGCCCAGTGGGCCTCCACGCCGAGTCCGGTCGGCGCGGTGACGCCGATACCGGTGATCACCGGCGGCGGCTGCTCGGTGGACATGGTCAACTCCTCCCGTGGGCGACCGCCCCGGGCCGGGCCAGGACCATCGCGCTCTGGAACCCGCCGAAACCGCTGCCGACCGTCAGCACCACGTCGGCGCGGTGCTCGCGGGCGGTGCGCGGGACGTAGTCCAGGTCGCACGTCGGGTCCGGGTTCTCCAGGTTGGCGGTCGGCGGTACCACCTGCCGGTCCAGCACCAGCGCGCAGGCGGCCACCTCGATGGAGCCGATGGCGCCCAGCGAGTGGCCGATCATCGACTTGATCGAGCTGACCGGGACGCGGTACGCGTGGTCGCCGAGGGCCCGCTTGAAGGCGGCGGTCTCGTGCCGGTCGTTCTGCTTGGTGCCGGAGCCGTGGGCGTTGACGTAGCCGACCGCCGTCGGGTCCAGGCGGGCCTGGTCGAGAGCGGTGCTGATGGCCTCCGCCATCTCGCGGCCGTCCGGCTTCAGGCCGGTCATGTGGTGGGCGTTGCTGCGTCCGGCGCTGCCGACGATCTCGCCGTAGACATGGGCGCCGCGCGCCTCGGCGGCCGCCTTCTCCTCCAGCACCATGACGGCGGAGCCCTCGCCGAGGACGAACCCGGCGCGGTCCCGGTCAAACGGCCGGGAGGCGTGCTCCGGATCCTCGTTGCGGGCGGTGGTGGCCCTGATCGCGTCGAAGCAGGCCGCGCTGATCGGGGAGATCGGCGCGTCGGTGGCACCGGCCAGCGCCACGTCGGCGCTGCCCTCCTCGATCAGCTGGACGGCGTGCGCCACGGCGTCGATGCCGGAGGTGCAGCCGGTGGAGACCAGGGAGACCGGGCCCTCCGCGCCGGCGGCCCAGGCCACCTCGACCGCGAGCGTGGAGGGGACCATGTAGCCGTACAGGTGCGGGACGACGTACTCGTGGTCGACCAGCCAGTTGCGGCCCTGGTCGCTGAGGACGGTGTACTCCTCCTCCAGGCCCATGGTGCAGCCGACGGCGCTGCCGAGGCCGACCGCGATCCGCTCGGGGGGTACGGCGGCCAGGTCGAGTCCGCTGTCGGCGATGGCCTCGCGGGCGGACACCACGGCGAACTGGGCGGCGCGGTCCATGCGCCGGATCTCCCGGGCGGTGAGACCGGCGGCGGCCGGGTCGAAGTCCACCTCGGCGGCGACCTGGGAGCGGAACTTGGCGGGGTCGAAGAGGCTGAGCCGGCGGGTCGCGGTACGGCCCTCGGTGAGCAGCTGCCAGAACGCCTCCCGGCCGACGCCGCCGGGCGCCACCACGCCGATGCCGGTGATCACCGCCCGGCGCTCGCCGCCGCCGCTCATGTGCCGCCCCCCACCCGGGGGTTGTCCGCCTCCGGCACCCGGACGGCCTCGGTGTCGACGTGCCCGAGCTCGGGGCGCGGCGCCAGCGGGGACAGGTGGAAGACGCACCTGGCCGTCGCGGTGCCGGTGTTCACCAGGCGGTGGCGGACGCCGATCGGCACCAGCAGCGAGTCCCCGGCCGCCAGCCGCACCGGCCGGCCGTCCAGGGTCATCTCCAGCTCCCCGTCGACGACGTGCAGGAACTCCTCGGAGTACGGGTGGTAGTGCTCGGTGATGTGGTCACCGGCCACCAGGGTCAGCGTGCCGCCGAAGCCGGAGGCGCAGCCGACGGTCTTCGGGCTGAGGGTGACCCGGATGTCGCCGCCGCGCCGGGTGTTGGCCTCGACCTGACCGGCGGAGACCTTCACGGTGCGGGTGCCTGCGGTGCGGTCGGTGCCGGTCACTGGATCCGCCCCCCGTCCTTGGTCCACACGTAGAACGGGGTCGCCATGGCGTCCTTGGGTTCCTTCCAGTCCGGGTCGTAGGGGCGCACGCAGGACGCCAGCCGGGTGTTGATGTCCTGGTAGAGCGGGTGGCTGCGGGCCTTGTACAGGTCCGGCGAGATGTCCTGGTCGGCCTCGACCAGGTGGAAGTACAGGTCGTGGAAGCGGAACAGGGTGCGTCGGGAGACACCGACCAGGTGGGGCAGCTCGGTCGCGTCGGAGTCACCGAAGATGCTGGCGATGTCATCGGCCTTGCCCGGATTCAGCCGGGCCACGATCAGGGTGCGGTGCACTGCTGTCCTCCTGCGGATAGGTGCCGACACCGACAGCCAGACTGTCCCCGGGGATCCTGGAGACCGGCTCAAGTACGGGTCCAAGCGCGGCACTTGAGGCGAACGCGAGTCGCGGGTGCTGGCATCGTGGCGTCCGGTGCGCCGACCTGTGGAGCGAACCCATGCCCTTCGCCGCCATCACCTACGACATCAAGCCCGGCTGCGAGGCCGAGCTGGCCGAGATCTTCGGCACCTTCCGCCGTGTGCCGTCCGACCGGGTGCCGGGCGAGGGCGGGCAGGACGCCGGCCGCATCCTCGCCACGGCCGTCTTCCTCCGGGACGACACCCTGGTGCGGGTCATCGAGTACGAGGGCGACCTGGACGCGGTGGCCCGTCACATGGCGTCCCAGCCGGGGGTGCGCGAGGTGGAACGCAAGCTGAAGCCGTACCTGACCCGGCCCCGGGACACCGACACCGTCGAGGGGTTCGTCGCGACCTTCCGGCGCAGCCTGCTGCGCACGGTGGCGCAGATCTCGGTACGGGACGTGCCCGCGGCGTCCTGACCGTACGCGGATCGGGCCGGCCCCCTGCCCGGGGGCCGGCCCGATCCGTCAGCCGTGCAGTGCCGCCACACTGTTGAGGGCGAGCGCCAGCACCGCGAGGGCGCAGCGCAGCAGATGCCATCGCCGCCACAGCGGGCGCGGGTCCGTCCAGTCGGCGGGCAGCCGTTCCGGGTCGGTGACGGCCTTGACCCGGCGGTTGATCGGCACGTTGCACAGGTGGGACACGGCGGAGACCCCGAGCAGCAGGACGGCCGCCGCCCCGGCGGGCACTCCCCCGCCGCCGGACACCGCCCACAGGATGTCCGCCAGCGTCGAACCGAGGACGATGGCCGGCATGGTCGGGTCCCAGTTCCGGCCCAGCAGCTGGTGTGCGTAGACGTAGGTGCTGACCGGCATCGCGAACAGCGCGGGGAGCACGCTCAGCGCGACGGCGAACAGCACTCCGGCGGTGACCCCGCTGCCGAGCAGCGCCAGCACGCCCAGTGTCGTGGACATGGGCCGCCCCTCAGCGCCGGGACGGATGGGTGTCCACGGTGAGCTGGGCGATGGGCCGCATGACGGCGTCACGGAAGTACGCCGCGAAGCCCTCGGCGCTGCTGGTGTCCCGCTCCTCGGCGAGGTACGGGGCCAGCCGCTCCTCCAGCACGTGCACTCCGCGCTGGGCGGCCATGTGCCGGCCGACCGCGGCGAAGTCGCCCTCGTAGTGGATGACCCGGACCAGGACGTCGTCCTTGACGAACACGCCGGTACCGAGCAGCCGCCCGGCGAAACTGCCGTCCTCGGCCGTGTAGTCGGGGGTGTCGACCCGCTGGAAGTCCGCGAAGATCGCGGCTATCTCGTCCTCGTGGCCGGGCTTGACCCGGTAGGTGATCGCTGCGTACGGCATCACGCGGCTCGCAGACCGAGAGCGTCGTTGATGATGCCGAGGAACAGCCGGGGCGTCTCGACGGCGATCACCTCGTCGTCGGACAGCTTGATCCCCAGCTCCCGGTCGAGGACACCGGTGACCTGGAGCAGGGCCAGGGAGTCGTAGCCCAGCTCGATGAACGGGACGTCGGTGACGTCGTCGGTGTCGAGGTCGTAGGTGTCGCTGTCGCCGGCGCACTCGCGCAGCTTCTCGATCAGCTCGGGCAGGGTGAACGTGCTCATCGGGCACCTTCCTGAGGGAGGGATGGGATCGGACGAAGCTCAGATGGCGCGCAGCAGCCGGGTGGAGCCGGGGCTCTGCGGTGCCAGGGCGAGGGCCGGGTCGGCCTCCAGCAGGGCGCTCTGCAACTCCCGCAGCTCGGGGGAGGGATCGAGTCCCAGTTCACGGCTGAGCAGGGTGCGCAGGCGCTGGTAGGTCTCCAGGGCGGTGCTGCGCCGCCCGGCCCGGTACAGGGCGATCATCAGCTGCGCCTGGAGGCCCTCGTGCAGCGGGTACTGGGCGCACAGGCCCGCCAGTTCACCGAGGAGTTCGTGATGGCGGCCGAGCCGCAGATCGGCCTCGATGCGCCGGCTGAGGATGCTCAGCCGGGACTCCTCCAGGGCCCGTGCCTCGGCCTCCAGCAGCGGGCCGCACTGCACGTCGACCAGGGCGGGCCCGCGCGACAGCGCCAGCGCCTGCCGGAAGACGGCCGAGGCGGTCACACAGTCACCGGCCTCCATCGCGCAGTGCCCGCGCCGGGCGAGCAGCTCGAACTCGGCGCTGTCCACCGTGCCGCCCTGGGTGTCGAGCAGATAGCCACCGGGCTCGGTGACCAGCACGCTCTTCGAGCCCAGCGGCAGATCGGCGGGCCGCTGCCCGTTCAGCGCGGCGGAGATGCAGCCGCGCAGCTGGAGCACATACGTCTGGAGAGTGGTCTGGACACTGCGCGGCGGGTCCTCGCCCCAGACCTCCTCGATCAGCGACTCCACCGACACCAGCCGGTCCGCCCGGCAGGCCAGCAGGGCCAGCACCTTGCGCGGCTTGGCGGCCGTCGGTACGACGGACACCCCCGACTGGTCGACCCGGAGCGGGCCGAGCAGGCCGATATCCATAGCGCCTTCTCCCTTCGCGGTTCGCGGTGGTGCCGGGCTCAGTCAATGGCGGCGAGCACCTGCTGATCGGCCAGCAACTCGCCGAGAACGCGCGGAAGTTCACCGTCGCGGACGAAGAAATGGCCGCCGGCCAGGGTGCGGAAGCGGAAGGTGGAGGTGGTCCAGCGCTCCCACTGGGCGACGGCGCCCGGGGTGGCGACCCGGTCGCTCTCCCCGGCGAACGCCCAGATCGGGCACGGCAACGGGGTACGGGCTCCCTCGCGCAGCGCCTGGCCGAGGCTGAGGTCGGCACGGGTGGTGGCGAGCATCTCGCGCAGCCACGCGGGGCGGCCGAGGAGTTCCTCGGGCACCCCGCCGAAGGACGACAGCAGCGCCAGCAGCGCCTCGTCGTCCAGATGCCGGGCCCCGATCAGCGGATTGGGCAGGTCGGGCGGCATGCAGGCGCCGACCACCACACCGACGGGCGCCTGTCGCCCGGAGCCGATGCGGTGCTCGGCGAAGCGGTACGCGACCAGAGCACCCAGGCTGTGGCCGTAGAAGGCGTACGGGCCCTGTTCCAGCAGCGGGCCGAGGTGCTGGTCGAACTCGTCGAAGAGCGAGTCGACATCGGTGATCCGGGCTTCACCGAGCCGGTTCTCCCGGCCCGGCAGGCGCACCGGCACCACCGAGACCTGGGGGCCGATCCGGCCGGCCCAGCCGGCGAAGGCCATCGCACCGGCCCCGGCGTGGTGGAAGCAGAACAGCCGAAGTGGCGCCCCGTCCCGCGGTCTGGCTGCGAAATACCGGTTCACGCGGCCTCCTTCGCCCCGTCGGCACCACCGGAAGGCAGTGCCAGACGATGGTGGCCAAGGGCTCTGGAAGGTCGCTGGACATGAACTGGAGAAGCGATCGAAGGGGACTTCGCAGGACCGGGTGGGTCACACGGCCAGGCTGCCCCGGACCGGCATCACGGGGGCCACGCCCTCCAGGCCGTAGTCGTCCACCGGCTCGCCGCGCAGGATGGCCCGCTGGAGGTGCTGGAGCACGGCGGACGGCTCCAGGCCGATCTCCTCTATCAGCGTCTCGCGCAGCTGGCGGTACACGCCGAGCGCCCGGGGTGCGCGGCCGGCCCGGTACAGCGCGACGATCAGGTGCGCGTGGAGCGCCTCGTCCAGCGGGTGGTGCCCGGTCAGCGCGGACAGTTCGCCGATCACCTCGTGGTGCCTGCCGAGCCGCAGGTCGGCGCGGATCCGCCGTTCCAGCACCCCGAGCCGGGACTCCTCCAGACGGGTGGCCTCGATGCGCAGCTGGGATCCGTGCCGTACGTCGACGAGGACCGAGCCGCGCCACAGCGCCAGGGCCGCGCCGAGCAGGGCGGAGGCGTCCTCCATGTCTCCCGCGCCGAACGCGGCGTGGCCGGCGGCGGACAGCCGGTCGAACTCGTTCGCGTCGACCGCGGAGGGCGCCGCCTCCAGGACGTATCCGCCGTGCCGGGTGGCCAGCACGTGCTCGGCGCTACCGGGCAGGCCGCTGCGGGCGGCGGCGGCACGCAGCAGCCGGCGCAGCTGGAGGATGTAGGTCTGCAACGTGGTGGCGGCGCTGCGGGGCAGGTCCGCGCCCCACAGCTCCTCCATCAACTGGGCCACCGACACGACGCGGTTGGCGTTCAGCGCGAGCAACGCGAGGATCTGACGCGGCTTGGCGGCCGTCGGGACGATGGACCCTCCACGGACGGCAGCGGTCAGTGGGCCCAGCACCTGAATTTCCATTCGTGGCTCCCCCATCTCGTTCCGCGAATGCCGAACCACTGGTGCGTCCGGTCATTCGGGATCGTGGCACGGGGAGCGCGCCGGGAACAGTGAGATCTTCAGGAGTCGGACAGGAGTGTGCGCCTGCGGGAAGAGGTGAGATTTTCACGTGGCGGACGTGAACTCCGCACTGGCGCCACCCGGCCGGCCACCGGATGATGGTTGTGTCATCAACTCCGCCAGCAGCCCGTCGGACACACGCAGGGCGTCAAGACCGTCTCCGCCCACGCCGAATCCGGCGTCGTACAGGGCGACACTGACCGTGTAGCGCCCTCCCACCTCGCAGGTGTGGAAACTCCACTCCTCGCCGGTGCCGGGCGAGCCGTCCGGGAGCAGCACCTCCCGTGCCTGACGGTCCTGCGGCCCGAAGCCGAACTCGGTGAAGCGGAACCGCATGCCCTGGCCGATCGCCTTGCTGTACGCCTCCTTCAGGGTCCACAGCCGGACGAGGGCGCGGTTGCGCGCGTCCTCGGGCAGCTTCGCCAGCTCGGCCAGCTCGTGCGGGGTGCACATCTGGGTCTCGGTGCCGAGCCCGGTCATCCGGCGGTCGCTCAGCTCGCAGTCGACCCCGATCCAGCCCCGCCGGGTGAGCCCGACCACGATCAGGTCGGCGGTGTGCGTCAGGCTGATGTCCAGCTGTTCATGACCGCGCAGATACGGCCGTCCGCCCAGCTTGTAGGCGAGTTCCAGCGCCTGTGCGGGCTCGCCCAGCACCGCCGAGGCGGTGTGCTTGAGCATCAGCCGGGAGGCCACGAACCGGGCTCTCACCGTGGGGTGCCGCATGCGCCGGAAGCGGGCGTGGTCGTGCCCGAGCCGCTCGGCCAGGCCGGGGTCGCCGAGGTCGGCCGGCAGCCAGTCGTCCAGCCGGGCGTGCACCAGCGCGCTGCCGTGCCGGGACACCGCCTCGCGCACCTCCTCCCAGGGGCCGTCCGGTCCGCGTACCTGGATCGGACGGGCGAACACGCGCCGGGTACGCGGGTTGACCACCGGGTCCAGTGAGGAGACCATTCAGACCGCCCCCACCGCGGCCAGCCTCCGGGTGAGGAGCCCGAGGATCGAGCCGACGGTGCGCAGCTCGGGCAGGATCTCCGGCATCGACAGCTCGCCCAGTTCGGGGAACCGCTGCTCCAGCCGTCCCTTGAGTTCCAGCAGCATCACGGAGTCGAAGTCGAGGTCGTCCACCAGCTGGAGCTCCTCGTCCAGTTCGCCGTCGCACGCCGCGGGCACGTCGCCGTCGAGCAGCTCCGGTGTCATCCCGCTGACGCCGAGCAGGGCGAGGCGCAGCCTCGGTACGACCGTGCCGTCGGTGGTCGCCTGGGCCGTCATGACGCGGCCCGCCCGCCGCGGCCTCGCCCGGCCGCCCGGTCCGTGAGGTACGCGGCCAGGCCGCCCACCGTCTCCGGCGCGTAGATCTCGTCGGGCTCCAGCTCCAGCCCGAAGACCTCGTCCAGCTCGCCGATCAGGCCGAGCAGCCGCACGGAGTCCAGGCAGAAGTCGAGCAGCGGCCGGCCGGGGTCGTCCGCGCGGACACCGGGCGGCGCCCCCGCCTGGAGCCGTGCCCCCAGCCATGCGTGCGGTTCGTGCTCGGTACCGTCCAGCGCGGTGAGCACCAGGCACTCCCGGTGCCGCGTCCCTCGGGTCATCGGTCCTCCCTTTCCTCTCGTCCCTCTCGCTCTGCTCCCGAGGCGCCCGGGGCGCCGGCCAGGGGTGTGTCGTAGAGGTCGTAGCTGCGGTGCTCGCGGTACCTCGCCAGGACCTCGGCGAGCAGCGGCTCCTCGTGGTCGGGCGTGGACTTCGGCAGGGTGGTGCCGAGGCGTCGCAGCACCCGGGCGAGCGCCGTCTCCAGCCACTCCGGGCGCGCCAGGAAACCGCTGCCCGCCGACCGCTGGTGGCGCCAGACGCCCAGGCAGGCGGCGCCGGCCAGGATCAGCGCGTAGCGCTCGGCCAGGGCGTGGGCGCGTGGATCGCCGAGCGCGGAGCGGCCGTCCCGGTCGAGTGCCGCGCAGCCTTCGCGGAGCAGGGCGAGTTCCCCCGCGAGCAGCCGGACGAGTTCGGCGGGCCGGTCGTCCTCGGGGCCCGGGGCGTCGGCGGCGAGCGCCAGTGAGGCGGCCAGCGGGTCGCCCCCGGCCGCCGGGCTGAGCCGCCCGAGATCCAGTGGGGGCAGCCCGCCGGCCTCCAGCCGGAACAGGCCGTCCACGGGCGCCGCGGTGGCCGCGGACCACGCGGTGCGGGCCAGCCGGGGCAGTTGGGGAATCACCGTGGCCCGGCAGGCCGCCGAACCGGCCGCGCCGAGGCCGATCATCGGCAGGTCGCGTACGTTCTTGCGGAAGGCGGCGTACGCGCCGTCCCGGGCGTGGAAGTCGGAGCCCAGCAGCGTCGACAGCTCGTAGGAGGTGTCGGTGAGCAGCTGGGGCAGCAGGTACTTGGCGGCCGCCGCGTACAACCCGGCGTCCTCCGGCACCAGATGGACGGCGCGGGTCGCCACCAGGGCCAGGCAGTCGCACAGCAGCAGGTCGACGAAGGCTCCGGCCAGGGTGCTCCGGGCGTGCGAGAGGCGCTGCGGGCCGGTGGCGTCGTCGGGCCCGTCGTCCACCACGCCGTGGTCCACGGCACAGGCGACCGCTGTGCGCAGAGCGGTGTCCGCGCAGCCGAGGGCCGCGGAGGCGCCGACGCTCCGGGTGACGGGGAAGATCCGCAGGGCGAGTTCCAGTCCGCGTCCCAGCTCGCCGACCAGTGCGTCGCCCGGCACCAGGCAGTCGCCGAACTCGACGCCGGCCACCCGGCAACCGCGGATGCCCCGGGTCCGGTGCCGGGGAAGCGCGGTGACGCCGCCCGCGGGCAGCGTGTCCCGTTCCACCAGGAGCGCCGAGTGGCTGAGCCGGCCGGTGCCGGTGCGGGCGAACAGGACCAGGGCGGCGGCCCTCTCGACGTTGTTGAGCGCCTCCTTGCGTCCGCTGAGCCGGAAGCCGCCCGGGCCGTCGGCGGCCGCGGTCAGCTCGTTGGACAGGAAGCTGCTGCCGGCCGCCAACTCCGGGTAGGCGGAGACCAGCCGGCCACCGGCGAGCAACAGACGGGCCACGGTCCGCCGCTGCTCCGGGCTGCCGACCGCCCACACCACCACGGCGGCGAGGAAGCTGGTGATGCCGTAGCCGAGGCCGAGGGCGGCGTCGCGTCGGAAGACCACCCGGGTCACCCGGGCGAGGGTGTCCAGTTCGGTCAGCCGGCCGCCGAGGTCACGGGGTACCAGCTCGCCGTTCAGACCGAATTGTTCGAGCAGCCGCTCGGCCGCCGCCAGGGGCTCCTCGCGGGCGTCGGCGTCGTGGAACGCCAGGGTGCCGACCGGGTTGCCTGCGTCGGCGGGGTCCCCGAATCCGCGCTCCAGCTCGGCGATCCGCCGCCGCACCTCCCACTCCTGCTCGCCCACGGCTGCCCTCTCACCTTCGGGTCCGGTCCGGCGGGCCGCCCGCCGTCGCACGGACGAAGTCCACGGCGTGCAGCGGCTTGATCCGGCCGCTGAGGAACAGCTGACGCATCGCGGTGCGCCGCAGCTTGCCGCTGGTGGTGCGCCGTACGGTGCCCGGCCGCACCAGCAGGACGTGCTGCACGGCGATGCCGAACTCCTCGGCCACGCAGCTGCGCACGGTGTCGGCCAGCGCGGGCACGTCCTCACCCCCGCCGCGCGCGCTGGTCCGCACCTCCTGGACCACGACGACCTGGTCCTGCTCCTCCCCCACCGCGAAGGCGGCCCCCGATCCGAACAGCACGCTGAGCTTCTGCACCTGCTGCTCGATGTCCTGGGGGTAGAGGTTGCGCCCGGCGACGACCAGCACCTCCTTGAGCCGGCCCGCGACGAACAGCTCGCCGTCGTCCAGGAAGCCCATGTCGCCGGTGCGCAGATAGCCGCCCTCCTCCGGACCGGCCCCGGCCGGAACGGCCCCGAACACCTCGGCGCTCTCCAGGGGACGGTTCCAGTACCCGCCGGCCACGCTGCTCCCGCGCAGCCAGATCTCGCCGACCTCACCCGCGGGCAGCGGACGCAGTGTCTCCGGGTCGACGATCAGCGCCTCCACCTCGTCGATCACCGGGCCGACGGGCACGAAGGTGCGGGACGGCCGTCCCGGCGCGGCCGGCTCGATCCGGCCCGCGCCCAGCGCGGCGGCGTCCACCGTGCGCCGGGGCGGTCGAGGGCTGGGGCCGCCGACCGCCACCAGCAGGGTGGCCTCGGCCAGGCCGTACCCGGGGCGCAGCGCCTGTGGCCGCAGACCGGCCGGGGCGAACCGCGCGGCGAAGGCGTCCAGGGTGTCGGCCCGGACCGGCTCCGCGCCGCTGACGGCCACCTCCCAGCGCGACAGGTCGAGTTCGGCGGCCTGCTGCTCCGTGACCCGCTCGACGCACAGCCGGTAGGCGAAGTCGGGCGCGCCGGAGACCGTGACGCCGTACCGGTCGATCATGCGTAGCCAGCGCAAGGGTCGCAGGGCGAAGGCGCGCGGCGGCATCAGCACGGTCGTGGCACCGAGGAACAGGGGGTGCAGCAGCTGTCCGATCAGACCCATGTCGTGGTGGAACGGCAGCCAGCCGCCGAACCGGGACTCCTCGCCGGTACCGAGGGCGCGCTGGATGGCCGCCTGGTCGGCGAGCAGCTGGGCATGGCTGACCACCACACCCTTGGGCTGGCTGACCGAGCCGGAGGTGTACTGGAGCAACACCGGCTGGTCGGGCCGGACGGCGGGGCGTTCCCAGGCGTCGGGGTCGCCCAGGAGCGCGCGGTCGGTCGCCAGACAGGGGATGTGCGCGTGACCGGCCGCCGCGAGCAGCTGGGAGACGGCCGGCGCGTGCTGGGTGTCGGTGAGCACGAGCGCGGCGGCGGCGTCCTTGAGGATGCCGACCAGTCGCTCGGCCGACTGCCGGGTGCCGGTCGGCGCGGGTGCGGGGACCGGTATCGCACCGGCGTACAGGCAGCCCAGGAAGGCGGGCAGGAAACCGCCGTTGTCGCCGTGGCAGAGCACCACCGGCCGCCCGGCCGGCCGGTGGTCCTGGAGCCGGGAGGCGATCCCCTTCGCCGTGCGGTCCAGCAGGCCGTAGGTGACCATGACGTCGTCGCCGTCCCCGGTGAGGCGGTACGCCTCGCGGTCCGCCAGCTCGGCGCCCCGGCGAAGCAGCAGGTCGGTGAAATCAGCAGCTCTGGCCACCACAACTCCTCCACGTCGGGTCTGCCTGCACCAGTCGAGCGTGTGTGCCCTCGCTCAAGCCCGGCTCGAAGTCCGGGGGACCGCATCCGCCCTGGTCACCAACCCTTCAGCCAGGACAGCACGCGTACTCGGCGCAGTTGCCGCGACAGCCCCAGTTCGGCCTCGCTGAGCGGGCGGTCGTCGACGACCTTCTCGGGGTGGGCCGCCCCGGGCGGACGGCGCAGCCCCGGCCCGCTCGGCGGGCTCACCAGCTGGGCCATGACCGGGGCGGGCGGCATGAAGCCGTACATCGCCCCCAGGGTCGCGAGCTGCCGCAGCAGGCCGGCCAGGGCACGCTCGGTGGCAGGCGACATGGTTCCTCCTCCTTGTACGTGGCTGGTGGGGACCCGGTCGGGTCCGCAACAGGCTCGCACCAGGCGCTCAAGTCGCACTCAGGCCGCGCGCTGCCGGCTCAGCCTCAGGCCGCGCGCTGCCAGCTCAGCGGAGACCGGTACGCCGCCGGGCGCGGGATCGGCAGGCGCACGGGTGCGCACGGCCGGCGGTCCGCGGCGAGACGGGCGGCCAGTACGGCGGTGAGCGCGGCGAGTTCCTCGGCGGTGGGCGTGCCGCGTTCGATGCGCAGGTCGAACATGGTCGGGTCTCCCCTCACATGGGCTGGTTGCCGTGCTTGCGGCTGGGCAGCTCCGCGTGCTTGGCGCGGAGCATGGCGAGTGCGGCGGCCAGCACGGCACGGGTCTCGGCGGGGTCGATGACGTCGTCCACGAGACCGCGCTCGGCCCCGTAGTACGGGTGCATCAGCTCGCTCCGGTACTCCTTGATCCGCTGGGCCCGCATCGCCTCCGGGTCCTTCGCCGCGGCGATCTCCCGCCGGAAGATCACGTTCGCGGCGCCCTCGGCCCCCATGACGGCGATCTCGTTGGTCGGCCAGGCGTACGCCAGGTCCGCGCCGATCGAGCGCGAGTCCATCACGATGTAGGCGCCCCCGTAGGCCTTGCGCAGGATCACCGAGACGCGCGGGACGGTCGCGGCGCAGTAGGCGTACAGCAGCTTGGCGCCGTGCCGGATGATGCCGCCGTGCTCCTGGTCGACGCCCGGCAGGAAGCCCGGCACGTCCAGCAGCGTCACCAGCGGGATGTTGAAGGCGTCGCAGGTCTGGACGAACCGCGCCGCCTTGTCCGAGGCGTCGATGTCCAGCACACCCGCCAGCGACTGCGGCTGGTTGGCGACCAGGCCGGTCACCTGGCCGTCGATCCGGGCGAGGGCGCAGATGACGTTGGTCGCCCAGTGCTCGCCGACCTCCAGGTACTCCCCGTCGTCGACGATCTCCTCGATCACCTGGCGCATGTCGTACGGGCGGTTGCCGTCGGCGGGCACCAGGTCCAGCAACGCGTCGTTGCGGCGCTCGACGGGGTCGCCGGACGGCAGCACCGGGGGCGCCTCCCGGTTGTTCTGCGGCAGCAGCGACAGCAGATAGCGCACCTCTTCGATGCAGGACTGCTCGGTGTCGTGGACGAAGTGCGACACCCCCGAGACCGAGGAGTGGACGTCGGCGCCGCCGAGCCCGTTGTGGGAGATCGTCTCGCCGGTCACCGCCTGGACGACGTCCGGACCGGTGATGAACATCTGCGAGGTCTCGCGCACCATGAACACGAAGTCGGTCAGCGCCGGCGAGTACGCCGCGCCGCCCGCGCACGGGCCGAGCATCACGGAGATCTGCGGGATCACCCCGGAGGCACGGGTGTTGCGCTGGAAGATGCCGCCGTACCCGGCGAGGGCGGTGACCCCCTCCTGAATGCGGGCGCCGGCGCCGTCGTTCAGCGAGACCAGCGGCGCGCCGGCCGCGATGGCCATGTCCATGATCTTGTGGATCTTCTGCGCGTGGGCCTCGCCGAGCGCGCCGCCGAAGATCCGGAAGTCGTGCGCGTACACGAACACCGTCCGCCCGTGCACCGTGCCCCAGCCGCCGATCACACCGTCGGTGTACGGCCGCTTCGCCTCCATGCCGAAGCCCTGCGCACGGTGCCGGCGCAGCGGCTCGACCTCGTGGAAGGAACCCTCGTCCAGCAGCAGACCGATCCGCTCGCGCGCGGTCAGCTTGCCCTTGGCGTGTTGCGCCTCGGTGGCCTTGTCATCGGGGCCCCGCAGGACCCGCTCCCGGATCTCGTGCAGCTCCGCGACCCGTTCCCGTGCGGTCATGGCATCCTCCTCCGCGCGACGGCTGCGGTCACGCTGGGAGAGGCACCTCGGAACAGGCTGGAGACCGGGTCGACAGGGCGGTAGTGCGGGGCTCCTGACCCCGCTGTGACTTTTTCACGGTGCGGCCGTGAGAGCGGCACTGGTCAAGAATCGCTCGGATTTCGTTTACTCCTTGCCTGAACACAGCTCCAGCGCCCATCGACTCGCGGCCGGATCCGGCCCGATCAACGGAGGAAGAGCATGTCCCTCGACAAGGACTGGCGTTTTGCCGAGCTGATCGTCCGCGCCTGGAACGACCCGGGCCTCCGCCTCCGGTACGAACAGAACCCCGACCAGGTGCTGGCCGAGGCCGGCATCCGGCCGCTGCCCGGGGAGAGCGCGCCCGCCCTGCCGCTGGCCGAGGAACTCGACGTGGTCGTGGACCGCTTCGAACTGCTGCCCACCGACGCCCCGGCAGCAGGTTTCTGCCTGAGCATCTGCGACATCCAGACCGGCACCGTCCGCAGCGGCGCGGAGGCCCTGACGATATGACCGGACGCAGGGGGAACGAGCGGGCACCGCTGATCGGTTTCAAGCGCCACCTGCGGCTGGAGGTGATCTCGGGGGACGCCGTCTACCTGATGTCGGAACACGGGGTCACCGCGGTCCGCGGCCCCCACCTCGCGGCCCTCGCACCGCTGCTGGACGGCACGCGCGACCTCGCCGGCCTGCTGGAGGCCGCGGCGCCCGACGTTCCCCCTGCGCAGGTCGCGCAGATCGTGGGGCAGCTGACCCGCTGCGGTCTGCTCGGCCACCGCCCGCCCCGGGAGAGCGGCGCCGAGGACCTTGCGGCCCGCGCCTACTGGGACCTCGCCGGCACCGAGGCGCCGGACGGCACCGGGACGGTGAGCATCGTCACCGTCGGCGACCTGGACGACGCCGGGCTGGCCGCCGCGTGCCGGCGCACCGGCATCACCGTCGCCGAACCCGGCGCTCCCGCCACCCTCGACCTGGTCGTCTGCGCCGACTACCTCGACCCGCGGCTGGCCGCCGTGGACGCGGCCCACCGCGCCGACGGCCGCCCCTGGCTGCTCGCCAAGCCGTGCGGCACCACTGTGTGGGTGGGCCCGGTGTTCCGGCCCGGCACGGAGGCCGGCGCCTGCTGGCACTGCCTGGCCCACCGGCTCCGCGCGCACCGGTGCGCCGAGGCTCCGGTCCGGGTGGCGCGCGGCGGGGCCGCGGTGGACGTACCGCACGCCGGACTTCCGGCCACCCTCGCGCTCGGCGCCCAGATCGCCGCCCTGGAGTGCGTCAAGTGGCTGGCGGAACACCGCGGCGCGGAGCACGACCGCGTGGTCACCCTCGACACGCTGACCCTGACCAGCCGGACGCACCCGCTCACCCGGCGCCCGCAGTGCCCCGACTGCGGGGACCCCTACCTGATGGCCCGCCAGGCGGCCCGGCCGGTCGTCCTGACCGGCCGCCACCCCACGGTGCGCACCTTCGGCGGCCACCGCGCCCTGTCCGCGCAGGCGATGCTGGACCGGTACGGCCACCTGGTCGACCCGGTGACCGGCGTCGTGAAGGAGATCCGCCGCGACCGGCGCGGCCCCGAGCTGCTCAACGTCTACCGGGCGGGACACAACCTCGCCCTGACGCCCCGCCATATGGCGGAGCTGAACTCCTCGCTGCGTCAGGAGAGTTCGGGCAAGGGAAGGACGGCGCTGGACGCCCAGGTCAGCGCGCTGTGCGAGGCGTTGGAGCGGGTCAGCGGCCGGTGGCAGGGCGACGAGTTCGTCGTACGGGGCTCGCTCCGCACGCTCGGACCGGACGCCGTGCACCCGGGCGACTGCCAGCTCTGGCACGCGCGCCAGTTCACCGAGCGCGCCCGGTGGAACGCCGGAGGCCACCCGTTCCACCAGGTGGCCGAGGCGTTCGACCCGGACGCGGAGCTGGACTGGTCGCCGGTCTGGTCGCTCACCCGGGAACGACACGTCCTGTTCCCGGCCGCCCTGCTCTACTACGACGTCCCCGACCCGGTCGGCCGGCGGATGGTCCGCGCCGACTCCAACGGCTGCGCGGCCGGCAGCTCGCTGGAGGACGCGGCGCTGCACGGGCTGCTGGAGCTCGTCGAACGCGACGCCGTCGCCCTGTGGTGGTACAACCGCACCCGCCAGCCGGGCGTCGACCTGACCGCGTTCAACGACCGCTGGACCGCCGAGGTGCTCCGGACGCACCGCGAGCTCGACCGTGACATCTGGGCGCTGGACCTCACCTCGGATCTCGGCGTGCCGGTGTTCGCCGCGCTGTCCCGGCGCACCGACCGCGCCGCACGGGGCGGCCCCGAGGACATCGTCTTCGGCTTCGGCGCCCACCCGGACCCGGCGATCGCCCTCTCCCGGGCGGTCACCGAACTGAACCAGATGCTCCCGCCGGTCCTCGACTCCCGCCCGGACGGCACCGGGTACGCCTGCACCGACCCGGTCGCCCTGCGCTGGTGGCGCACCGCCGCCCGGGACGCGATGCCCTACCTCGCGCCCGACCCCCGCCTGCCCGCTCGCACCCCGCTCGACTACGGATGGAGCGGCGCCGGAGGTGTGCTCGAGGAGTTCCGGAACCTGCGCCGAACCCTCGAAAGCAAGGGGATGGAGGTGTGCATACTGGATCAGACCCGCCCCGACCTGGGCCTGCCCGTGGTGCGGACCCTGGTCCCCGGCCTGCGGCACTTCTGGCCCCGGTTCGCCCCCGGCAGGCTCTACGACGTCCCGGTGTCCCTCGGCAGAGTGCCCGAGCCGACGCCGTACGAGGGGCTGAACCCGATACCCCTGTTTGTCTGAACCATGCCGAGCCGCGCAACGCCAAGCCCCGAGCAGGAGCGATCGTGCCACCCGTGCACCCCCCGGGCAGTTCAGCGCCCACCCCCCCGATCGAACTGTGGTCACTGCGCGAGGAGACCCTGCTGGAGGAACTCCCGCAGGGTGTCGCCCTGGTGCTGCACTCCCGGTGGGGCGACCTGCGCATCCCGCGCCCCGGAGCGGTGCTCACCGAGACGCTGCGCCGCATGCTGCTCGGCCCCGTCCAGCTCGACAACGTGCCGGGCCTCGACGAACTCGCCACCCGGCTCCGCCTGCTCAACGCGTTGCGGCAGCTGACCGGGCTCGTCGTACGGTCCGTCGGCGCGCCGGACGGCGAGCGGCCCCTGCTGTCCGTGGTGCCGACGGCCACCGGCGCCCGGCTCGAACCGGTGCCGGTGCCGGCCGGGCGCATGATGCGGCTGTCGCGGTTCGCAAGCTTGCGTTCCAGCGGGCACGACATGGTGCTGGAGTCGCCGCTGTCGCAGTTCCGCGCCGTCTTCGCACGGCCCGAGGCGGGATGGCTGATCAGCTCGCTGAGCCGGCCCGTCACCCTCGAACGCGCTTCCGAACGGCTGCCGTTGGCCGCTCCGGTCGTCGAGGCGGTCGTCTCCCATCTCGTCGCCACCGGCATGGTGGAGATCGCGGAACAGCCGACGGCGCCCCACGACGCCGTCTTCCCCGAGGACCAGGACCCCGCGCTGCTCCCGTGGTCCGCCGACGACCTGCGCTTCCACTGGAGCAGCCGCCCCGGCGGCCGCGACGGCGACTTCGGCGCCACCTACCCGCTGCGGGGCCGCCAGGAAGAACCGCCCCCGCTCAAGCAGCCACCGGCCGGACCCCGGATCAAGCTGCCCGGGCCGGGCCCCGGCGTCCCCGACTGGGACACCTCCCTGACCGACATCCTGGAGCGGCGGCGCTCGGTGCGCGACCACGGCCCCAGGGATCTCACACTCAGCCAGGTCGGCGAGATCCTCTTCCGCTCCCTGCGCGTCCGGGAGCCCGCCGGTCCCGGCGCCCCGCACGAGCCGCCGAGCCGCCCGTACCCGAGCGGCGGCGCGGCGTACGAGCTGGAGTGCTACCTGACCGTCGGCCGGTGCGCCGGCCTGGAACCCGGCGTCTACTACTACGACCCCCTCGACCACGCGCTGGTCCGGCTGCCCACCCCCGAGCATCTGGCCGGCACACTCCTCGACGAGGCACAGGTCGGCGCGGGCATGAGTGCCCGGCCCGCACTGCTGCTCACCCTGACGGCCAGGTTCGCCCGGGTCTCCTGGAAGTACAGCGGGCTCGCGTACGCGCTGACGCTGAAGCACGTCGGCGTGGTGCAGCAGATGCTGTATCTGCTGGCCACCGGCATGGGCCTGGCACCCTGCGCGCTGGGCACCGGCACCACCCAACTGTCGGCCGAAGCGTTCGGGCTGGACTGGCGGGAGGAGTCGGCGGTCGGTGAGTTCATCCTCGGAACTCTCCCGGAGGAACGCGAAACATCCGCAGGGGAGTGACCAATAACCGTCATACCACGCATAGTTGGGTCAACGTCAAGTACAACTGTGCCATCGGCCGTTGCCCCGATCCGGTGTGACCAGAGGGAGAGCCATGACAGACCGGTACATGGAAAGCCCAGTCAGACAGGAGCCGGGAGTCCGGGTCCTCGGCATCGAGGCCCCGGCGCCACGGTTCGCAGTGGTCGTGGTCTGGACGGTCATCACGGCGTTCCTGACGATGCAGATCGTCGACATCCTCGAGGAGGCGCTCACCGCGGTCACCGTCGTGTGCAGCGTCACCGTGCTGCCCGCGATCCTCGGCCTCCAGCTGGTCCACACCCTCCCCCGGTTCCGCCGGGTGCGCGCGAGATACGGACGGTGGACGCTGCTCGCACAGGCGCTGCTCACCGTCGTGCCCGCCCTTTTACTCGGCTGGCCGTGGGGCGGGATGGGCGGCTTCACCGGTGCGTCCATGCTGATCCTGCTGCCCCGGCGGGTGGCGGTCCCGGCGTTCGGCGCGCTGATCGTGGCCATCGGCGTGGGCACGGCGGGCAGCGGCCAGGGCACGGTCGTCAGCGTGCTGTACATGATGATGTCGACGCTGGTCACCGGCATCATCGTGTACAGCCTCACCCTGCTGTCCGACCTCACGCTGGCCGTGCGCGAGGCGCAGGAGGACGTCACCCGGGTCGCCGTCATCAGGGAGCGGCTGCGGTTCGCCCGGGACCTGCACGACCTGCTGGGCTTCACCCTGTCGGCGATCACCTTGAAGAGCGAGCTGGCCCACACCCTGGTCAACCGCTCGCCCGAGCGGGCCAGGACGGAGCTGGAAAGCATCGTCGAGCTGTCCCGTCAGGCCCTGCGGGACGTCCGCGAGGTGGCCCGGAGCTACCGTTCGATGTCGCTCCTGACGGAGCTGTCCTCGGCCCGCTCCGTGCTGTCGGCGGCCGGCATAGACGCCCATCTACGGGTGGACTGCGGCCGCTTGTCGGGGAGCGCCGACACCGTTCTGGCGACGGTGCTGCGCGAGGGCGTCACCAACGTCATCCGGCACAGCAAGGCGTCCCGCTGCACCATCGAGGCGGTCGCCCAGGGAGGCCTGATCAGCCTGCACCTGGCGAACGACGGCGTACCGCCACGGCTGCGCGAGCTCGGCCGGCGCCGCCCGGAGCTGCTCACCCGGGGCAACGGCGGCCTGTCCAACCTCGCCCTGCGGCTCTCCGAGGTCGGGGGCACCTTCTCCGCCGAGGTGCGCGAGGACGGCTGGTTCCACGTGGAGGCCTCGGCCGCGGCGGACGCCCACGAGACCCCGGAGCCGGAGCCGGACGCGGACGCCTCCGGCGACGAGAGCCTGGTGGGCTGAGCGCAGGGTCCTCCGGGACCGTGTCCGGTCAGGGGACATGGTCCGGTCGAGCGGCGCCGGGGCGACAGCCGCCCCGCCGCCGCTGACCCCGCCGCACAAGCGAGGCCGGTGTGATCGGCAGGAAGTCCCTACAGCCAGCCGGCCTCGCGCGCGATCCGTACCGCGTCCAGCCGGTTGCGGGCGTTCAGTTTGACCGAGGTCGAGGTGAGGTAGTTCCGCACGGTGCCCACCGACAGATAGAGCCGGCCCGCGATCTCCGCGACCTCGGCGCCGTCCGCCGCCAGCCGCAGCACCTCCGTCTCGCGCTCGGTCAGCGGGCTGTCCCCGCTGTCCCACGCGGCCACCATGAGATCCGGGTCCACGACCCGTTCGCCCTGGGCCACCCTGCGGATGGCCTGGGCGAGTTGACGCGGTGGCGCGTCCTTCAGGATGAACCCGCGCGCCCCCGCGGCCAGCGCCCGCCGAAACGTTCCTGGACGGCCGAGGCTGGTGAGGATCAGCGTCCGGCACTCCGGAAGCGCGTCACGCAGCTGGGCCGCCGCGGTGAGTCCGTCCATGCCGGCCAGATCGATGTCGAGGACCGCGACGTCGGGCCGCTGCTCCAGGGCCGTGGGGACGATCTCGTCGCCGTTCGCCAGCTCCGCGATGACGTCGATGTCCTCTTCCAACTCGAGGAGCGCCACCAGGGCGCCTCGCACCATGTGCATGTCCTCGGCAAGCAACACCCTTATGACCAACGCAAGTCCCCCCAGCCACGCTCGCCCGCGAGGGCAGATGTTACTCCGGCCATGGGGCCCGCCAGCCCCCTAGAAAAGAGTCCGCCCCTTGGGCCGCGGTTCCGGATCTCCCCCGGCCCGTCTGGCCCGGGGCCCACTCTGAACGCGTGTTGGCGTGCCCCACAACACAAGAAAACCCCAGTCGAAGACTTGGATCGCCGGCCGCGTGACGGGGAGGGCAGAGGCTCAGTCGTCGTAGCACTCGCTGACGACGAACCCCGTCCCCTCGAGCACCCCTCCGACCCGCACCCCGGCCCACTTCACGAGCAGGTCCGGCTGAACTCCCTGAGCCCATCCGCATCGCGATCAACGCGGAACCGGAAACGGAAGCCTGTCCCACGGCACCCCGGCCGTGTGACCCGCCATGCCCCGGGCACCACAAAACCCCAGGTCGGCAACTATCTGACCTGGGGTTTCAGTGGAGCCGCTTTCGGGATTCGAACCCGAGACCTACGCATTACGAGTGCGTTGCTCTGGCCATCTGAGCTAAAGCGGCGTGCCAGCCGCACCTATGGTGCGATCAGCGACGTCGGTAAGTCTACACAGTTTCCGGAGGTGCTTCGTACCGGCCCCGGAGCCACCCGCTCCGGGGCCGGGGCGGGGTCAGGTGCAGCGCTTGCCCGCGGGCGGCGGGGTGCCGTGCAGGAGGTAGGTGTCGATCGCCCCGTCGATGCAGGTGCTGCCGCGGCCGAAGGCGGTGTGGCCGTCGCCGACGTAGGTCAGCAGGCGGCCGGAGGCGAGCTGGCCGGCCAGGGAGCGGGCCCAGCGGTAGGGGGTCGCCGGATCGCGGGTGGTGCCGACCACGACGATCGGCGCCGCGCCCTTCGCCTCGATGCGGTGCGGCTCGCCCGTGGCCGCCACCGGCCAGTACGCGCAGTTCAGCGAGGCCCAGGCCAGGCCGTCGCCGAAGACCGGGGACGCCTTCTCGAACTGCGGCAGCGCCGTGCGCACCTGCTCGGGACCGGCGAAGGCGGGCGGCAGGTCCAGGCAGTTCACGGCCGCGTTCGCCATCATCAGGTTGCTGTAGTGGCCGCCGGCGTCCCGTTCGTAGTAGCTGTCGGAGAGGGCGAGCAGGCCCCCGCCGTCGTTGTGCCGCATCGCCGAGGTGAGCGCGTCGCGCAGCTCCTGCCAGGTCCCCTGGTCGTACATCGCCGCGATCACCCCGGTGGTGGCCAGCGCCTCGCCGAGCTTGCGGCCGTCCGCGTCACCCGCCGGGAGGGGGTGGGCGTCGAGCCTGCGGAAGAACGCCTTGAGGTGGTCGCCGACCTGCGCGGGCGTCGTCCCCCTGCCGCCGAGCGGGCAGCCGGTGCGCCGTACGCAGTCCTTCGCGAACGCCTGGAACGCCGTCTCGAAGCCCGCCGTCTGGTCCAGGTTCATCCGGCGCGCGTCGAGCGAGGGGTCCATCGCGCCGTCCAGCACCATCCGGCCGACCCGGTCCGGGAACAGGCCGGCGTAGGTCGCGCCGAGGAATGTGCCGTACGACGCTCCCACGTAGTTCAGTTTCGGATCACCCAGCACCGCGCGCAGGATGTCCATGTCCCGCGCCGCCTCGACGGTCGAGACATGCCGGAGCAGCCGCGCGGAGTGCGCCCCACAGCTCTCCGCGAACCTCTTGTCCGCCGCGACCAGCGCGCTGCGCTCCTTCTGGTCGTCGGGGGTCATGTCGGTCTGCGTGTACGCGTCCATCTGGCGGCCGTCGAGGCACTGGACCGGCTCGCTGCGCGCGACACCCCTCGGGTCCACCGCGACCATGTCGTAGCGGGCACGGACCGCGGCCGGGTAGCCGATGCCCGCGTACTGCTCCAGGTAGCCGACCGCCGACCCGCCGGGGCCGCCCGGGTTGACCAGCAGCGAACCGAGCGGCCTGGCCTTGCCGGTGGCCGGCTTGCGGGCGACGGCGAGCCGGACCTCACCGGCGCCGGGCCTGGTGTAGTCCAGCGGGGCCTTCATCGTCGCGCACTGGAAACCGGGGACGCCGCAGCCGCGCCAGTGCAGCCGCTGGGTGTAGTACGGCGTGAGTCCCGACGGCGTCGCCCGCGGCAGCGCGGCCAGCGCCACCCGCGCGGTGTCGCTCGCCGAGGTGACGGAGGCTCCCGAGGAGCAGGCGGAGACGAGCAGGGCGGCGGTGGCGAGCAGGGTGGCGGCGAGACGGGGAGGGGTGCGGCGGGGGGATGGCCTGGTGTGCATCGATCGAGCGTAACGCTGTGCGACCCTGCTGATGCGCTGCGTGCGGATTGTGGCTCGTACGAGGGACATGGGGGCCTCCGGTGGGAGACAGGAGGTGGGGGGCCGGTCAGCCCGCGCGCAGGGCCATCGTCATCGCCTCCACCGCGAGCAGCGGGGCCACATTGCGGTCCAGGGCCTCCCGGCAGGCGCCGATGGCCTCGATGCGGCGGAGCGTGGACTCCGGGGAGCTGCCCCGGGCCAGCCGGTCCAGCGCGTCCTCCGCGTCCGTGTTGGCGATCGCGACCCGCGAGCCGAGCTGGAGGGCGAGGACGTCGCGGTAGAAGGCGGTGAGGTCGCCCAGCGCGACATCGAGGCTGTCCCGCTGGGTACGGGTTCTGCGGCGCTTCTGCATGTCCTCGAGGTCCTTCATCACGCCCGCCGTGCCACGCGGCAGCCGGCCGCCCTGGGCCGCGCCGAGCGCCGCCTTCAGCTCCTCGGTCTCCCTGCCGTCCATCTCCTCGGCGAGCTGCTTGGCGTCCTCGGCGGCCGCGTCGACCAGCTCCTGGGCGGCTCTGAGGCAGGCGCCGACCTCGTCGAGGCGCAGCGGCAGCTTCAGCACGGCCGCGCGGCGCTCGCGGGCCGCCGCGTCGGTGGCCAGGCGCCGGGCCCGGTCCACATGCCCCTGGGTGGCTCGGGCGGCGGCCGCCGCGACCTCCGGCTCGATGCCGTCCCGGCGTACGAGCATGTCGGCGACCGCGTCCACCGACGGCGTGCGCAGGTTCAGGTGGCGGCAGCGGGACCGGATCGTCGGCAGGACGTCCTCGATCGAGGGGGCGCAGAGCAGCCAGACCGTGCGCGGGGCGGGCTCCTCGACGGCCTTCAGGACGGCGTTCGCCGACTTCTCGTTCAGCCGCTCGGCGTCTTCGACCAGGATGATCTGCCAGCGGCCGTTCGCCGGGGCGGTGAACGACTTGCGGACCGTGTCGCGCATGTCCCGCACCAGGATCTCGGCGCCGACCGCGGCGACCGTGGTGACATCCGCGTGCGTGCCGAGCAGCGCGGTGTGGCAGCCGTCGCAGAAGCCGCAGCCGGGGGTGCCGCCGAGGGCACGGTCGGGGCTGACGCATTGCAGGGCCGCGGCGAAGGCCCGCGCCGCCTGGTTGCGGCCCGCTCCGGGCGGGCCCGTGAACAGCCAGGCGTGGGTCATCTTCGACGCCTCGGGCAGCGGCTGGGCCGCCGCGGCGGCCGTGACCAGGGCGTCGGCGTCCCGCGCGGCGGCGTCGAGCACCGCGCTCACCTTGTCCTGCCCGACGAGGTCGTCCCATACGGTCATGGGTCACGCCGCCCTTCCGTCGCACTCCGCGTCCCGCCCTCCATTGTGCGGGTCCCCACTGACAACGCCGACGCCGTCCGACGGCACCACGGCCGCGGGACACGGCCCGGCGCCGACGCGCCGCGGCGCCCGCCGGTCTCCCGACGGGCGCCGCCCGCTTCCGTGCATCCGGCCGGGACCTGAGGTCACGACCTGCTCAGCCGCGCCGCCCCCGGCCACGGCCCGTGCCGCCCCGCTCGTCCCCGGGGTCGGCGTGGTCGCGCTCGTCGTAGGAGCCCAGCAGTTCGTCCGCCAGGCTCGGCAGGTCGTCCAGCGGGGTCTCCTCGGCCCAGTCGGGGCGCGGCCTGCGGCGCGGGATGCCGTCGGCGTCGAGCTGCGGCATCTCGCGCGTACGGTCCTCGGAGCCGTCCGGGTCCGCCGCGGGCCGCTCGTCCCGGAAGAAGCCGGGCGGCACCCGGTCCGCCGGGGCGTCCCGCCGTACGGGCGGCAGGACGGCGGTCTCGTCCGCCGCGCCGGAGGGGACCGGTGGCAGTACGGCGGTCTCGTCCGCCGCACCGGACGGGACCGGCGGCAGTACGGCCGTCTCGTCCGCCGCGCCCTCGGGAGCGGGCACGGGGGGCAGCACCGCCGTCTCGTCCGCCGGTCCGGAGGGCACCGGCGGCTGCGGCAGCTCGGCGGTCACCTCGGGGTCGGCGGGGGAATCCTGCGCCGGCTGCGTGCGGTCCGTCTTCGCTGCCGGGCCGCCACGCTCCTCGCGCACCGGGCGCAGCACCGTCGTCTCGTCGGCCGCCGGTCCGGACGTGTCCGTCTCGCCGGACACCACCGGTGTCGGCACGGTCTCCTCCGTGCCGCGGGGGCCCGGGGACACCACCGGCGTGGGCACGGTCACCGCGTCCGGGGCCACGCCCGGCGCGGCCGGAAGCGGCTTGCCGGGCCGGCCGGCCACCGCGTCGGCCGCCGCGGCTGCCTCGGCCGCCTGCCGGCGCGCCTCCTCGGCCCGCAGCAGCGCCTCCTCGGCCTTGCGCTGGGCCGCCAGCCGACGCGCCTCCTCCTCGGCACGCAGCCTGGCCTGGCGGGCCTCCTCCTCGGCGCGCAGCCGGGCCTCTTCCTCGGCCTGCTTGCGCAGCCGCTCCTGCTCCGCCTTGCGGCGGGCCTCCTCCTCGGCGCGGGCCTTCTCCTCGGCGAGCAGCCGCTGCCGCTCCTCCTCGGCACGCCGGGCCGCTTCCTCGGCCCGGCGCCGGGCCTCCTCGGCCTGGCGTTCGGCCTCGCGGCGCTGCGCCTCTTCCAGCTCGCGGCGCTTGCGCTCCTCCTCCTCGGCGCGCAGCCGGGCGAGCTGCTCCTGGCGCTCGCGCTCCAGACGCTCCTCCTCGGCCTTGCGGGCGGCCTCTTCCTCGGCCTTGCGGCGGGCCTCCTCCTCGGCCTTCTTCCGCGCCTCCTCCTGGGCCTTGATCTCGGCCTCGGAGAGCGGCAGCACGGTGTCCAGCCGGTGCCGGATGACGGTGGTCACGGCCTCTGGTTCCTGGCCGGCGTCCACGACCAGGTAGCGGCCGGGGTCGGCGGCGGCCAGGGTGAGGAACCCGGCACGCACGCGTGCGTGGAACTCGGCGGGCTCGGACTCCAGCCGGTCCGGCGCCTCGGTGAACCGCTCCCGGGCGGTCTCCGGGGGGACGTCCAGCAGGACGGTGAGGTGCGGGACCAGCCCGTCGGTGGCCCAGCGGTTGATCCGGGCGATCTCGGTCGGGGACAGGTCGCGGCCGGCGCCCTGGTAGGCGACGGAGGAGTCGATGTACCGGTCGGAGATGACCACCGCGCCGCGCTCCAGGGCGGGCCGTACGACGGTGTCGACGTGCTCCGCGCGGTCGGCCGCGTACAGCAGCGCCTCCGCGCGGTGCGACAGGCCCGCCGAGGACACGTCCAGCAGGATCGAGCGCAGCCGCTTGCCCACGGGAGTGGCCCCCGGCTCGCGGGTGAGGACGACCTCGTGGCCCTTGCCGCGGATCCACTCGGCGAGCGCCTCGGCCTGGGTGGACTTGCCGGCGCCGTCGCCGCCCTCCAGGGCGATGAAGAAGCCGGTCGCCGCCGGGACGGTGTCCGGGTCGTCACCGCCGAGCAGCGCGTCCCTGAGGTCCTGGCGCAGCGGGATGCCCGAGCGGTCGTCGACCTTGGCGAGGACCAGCACGGCCACCGGCAGCAGCAGCGCGCCGACCAGCATCAGCGTGAAGGAGGCGCCGCCGTGCGCGAAGACGAACCGGCCGTTCTCCAGCCGGTGGCGGCCGATCAGGCCCGCCACGACGGGGGCGACGAGCGCGGCGAGCGCGATGAAGACGCGGACCATCGCGTGCAGGTGCTCGGTGACGCGCGGCCGGCGGAAGTCCTCGGTCTCCTGGTCGAGCAGCGCGTGCCCGGTGTTGGCCGCGATGCCCGCGCCCGCACCGGCCAGCGTGACGATCAGCAGCACGGTGGTGACGTCCGGAACCAGCCCGGCGCCCAGCAGCGCGACCCCGGTGAAGGCGATCGCGAGGGCGAACAGCCGGCGGCGCGAGAACGAGGGCAGCAGCCCGGGCGCCGTACGGATGCCGAGGGCGACGCCGCCGGTCAGACCGAGCACCAGCAGGCCGTAGAGGACCGGGCCGCCGCCCAGGTCGGCGGCGTGCAGCACGCACACGGCGACGGCGGCCGCGACGGCGCCGGCCACGGCGGCGCAGGCCGGGACGAGCAGCGGGATCGCGCCGGTGCGGCCCTTGTCGACGCCGGTGCCGGTGCGCGGGCGGCGCAGGCCCTCCAGCGGGGACCGCGGGCGCGGGGTGCGGGTGCCGGGCAGTTCCAGGGCGGTCAGCAGGGAGAGGGAGGCGGCGAAGAGACCCGCCGCGACATACGACCCGAGGGCCGCGTGGTGCTGGTCGAACCAGGCGACGCCGGTGCCCAGCAGGTTGTTGACGAGGGAGGCGGCGACCAGGGCGGCGGCCGCCAGCGGGACGGCCAGGAAGCCGGTGCGCAGGGAGAGCCGGCGCAGGGCGTCCAGGTGGTCCGGCAGCGGCCGTACGGTCGCGCCCTCGGGCGGCGGAGCGGGCAGCAGCGCGGGGGCCGCGCTCTCCCGGCACACCGTCCACAGCCGCTCGGCGACGCCGGTGACGAAGGCGGTGACCAGCAGGACGGCGAGGGCGTTGTCCGGGGTCCAGTCGATCCACAGGGGCGCGACGATCAGCAGGACGGCCCGCAGGCCGTCGGCGCCGACCATGGTCCAGCGGCGGTCGAGCGGGCCCTCGGGGCCGGTGAGCGTGGTCAGCGGCCCGAGCAGTACCGCGCCGAAGAGCAGCGTGGCGAGGACCCGGCCGGCGAAGACCATCGCCACTGCGAATGCCACACCCCGGTAGCCGCCGCCGAAGGCGCCCTGGGCGATCGCCGCCTGGAGGACGAGGACGACCAGGACGAGCAGGGCGAGGGTGTCACCGACACCGCTCACCAACTGCGCGCTCCACAGGCGCCGCAGTTGTGGGCGGCGCAGCAGGGATCGGACGGCGCGTTCGCGGGAGTCCGCGACCAGGGCGTCGTCCGGGGCGGTGGTGTGGGCCGTTGGCTGCTCGGCTCGCGTCATGCGTTCAGCCTATCCGCAGCCACCGACACCACACCCCCGCACCCTGGCATGTCCATGCCCTGGCGGCCCGGTTCTCCGTCGGGCCGGCCCTCCGGAGAGGTCGGACCGGGGAGGCCGGACCGGCGAGGTCGGACCGGCGAGGTCGGACCGGGAAGGTCAGTCCTCCGTGCCGGAAGCCGCCGCCTTGGACGCCGTCGCCTTCGCGGCAGCCGTCTTCTTCGCGGCCGTCGTCTTCTTGGCGGCCGTCGTCGTCTTCTTCGCGGCCGTCTTCTTGGCGGCGGTCTTCTTCGCCGGAGCCGCCTTCTTGGCCGTCGCCTTGGTGGCGGCCTTCTTCGCGGTCTTCTTGGCGGGCCCCTTGGCACGCTTCTCGGCGAGCAGCTCGAAGCCGCGCTCCGGGGTGATCGCCTCGACACTGTCGTCGGAGCGCAGGGTCGCGTTGGTCTCGCCGTCGGTGACGTACGGACCGAAGCGGCCGTCCTTGACCACGACCGGCTTGCCGGAGACCGGGTCCTCGCCCAGCTCCTTCAGCGGCGGCTTGGCGGCGGCCCGGCCACGCTGCTTCGGCTGGGCGTAGATCGCCTGCGCCTCCTCCAGCGTGATCGTGAAGATCTGGTCCTCGGACTGCAACGAGCGCGAGTCCGTGCCCTTCTTCAGATACGGGCCGTAGCGGCCGTTCTGCGCGGTGATCTCCTGGCCGTCGGTGTCGGTGCCGACCGTCCGCGGCAGCGACATCAGCCGCAGCGCGTCGTCCAGGGTGACCGTGTCCAGCGCCATGGACTTGAAGAGCGAGGCCGTACGCGGCTTGACCGCGTTCTTGCCGGTCTTCGGGGTGCCCTCGGGGAGGATCTCGGTGACGTACGGGCCGTAGCGGCCGTCCTTGGCGACGATCGTGTGGCCGGTGGCCGGGTCGGTGCCCAGCTCGAAGTCGCCGCTGGGCCTGGCCAGCAGTTCCTCGGCCAGCTCGACGGTCAGCTCGTCCGGCGCCAGGTCGTCGGGGATGTCGGCGCGCTGGTGCTGCTCGGTGTCCTTCTCGCCGCGCTCGATGTACGGGCCGTAGCGGCCGACACGGAGCACGATGTCGTTGCCCACCGGGAACGACGACACCTCGCGCGCGTCGATCGCGCCCAGGTCGGTCACCAGTTCCTTGAGGCCGCCGAGGTGGTCGCCGTCGCCGTTGCCGGCGTCGGCCGCGCCGCCCGTGGCAGTGCCCTCGCCGAAGTAGAAGCGCTTCAGCCACGGCACGGCCTGGGCCTCACCGGCCGCGATGCGGTCGAGGTCGTCCTCCATCTTCGCGGTGAAGTCGTAGTCGACCAGTCGCCCGAAGTGCTTCTCCAGCAGGTTGACGACGGCGAAGGACAGGAAGGACGGCACCAGGGCCGTGCCCTTCTTGAAGACATAGCCGCGGTCGAGGATCGTGCCGATGATCGACGCGTACGTCGACGGGCGGCCGATCTCCCGCTCTTCCAGCTCCTTGACCAGCGAGGCCTCGGTGTAGCGGGCCGGGGGCTTGGTGGCGTGGCCGTCGGCGGTGATCTCCTCGGCGGACAGCGCGTCGCCCTCGGCGACCTGCGGCAGCCGGCGCTCGCGGTCGTCCAGCTCGGCGTTCGGGTCGTCGGCACCCTCGACGTAGGCCTTCAGGAAGCCGTGGAAGGTGATCGTCTTGCCGGAGGCGCTGAACTCGACGTCCCGGCCGTCGGCCGCGGTGCCGCCGATCTTCACCGTCACGCTGTTGCCGGTCGCGTCCTTCATCTGGGAGGCGACGGTCCGCTTCCAGATCAGCTCGTACAGCTTGAACTGGTCGCCGGTCAGGCCGGTCTCGGCGGGAGTGCGGAAACGATCACCCGAGGGGCGGATCGCCTCGTGGGCCTCCTGCGCGTTCTTCACCTTCGCGGCGTACGTACGCGGCTGCGGCGGCAGGTAGTCGGCGCCGTAGAGCTGCGTGACCTGCGCGCGGGCCGCGGCGATCGCGGTGTCGCTCAGCGTCGTCGAGTCCGTACGCATGTACGTGATGTAGCCGTTCTCGTACAGCTTCTGGGCGACCTGCATGGTCGCCTTCGCGCCGAAGCCGAGCTTGCGGCTCGCCTCCTGCTGGAGCGTCGTCGTACGGAACGGGGCGTACGGCGAGCGGCGGTACGGCTTGGACTCCACGGACCGGACGGAGAAGCGGGTGTTCTCCAGGGCGGTGGCGAGGGCGCGGGCGGTGGCCTCGTCCAGGTGGAGGATGTTCGCGCTCTTCAGCTGTCCCACGGAGTCGAAGTCGCGGCCCTGCGCGACCCGCCTGCCGTCGACGGTCTGGAGGCGGGCGACCAGCGACGACGGGTCCGACGGATCCCCCGCGCGGCCGGTCGCGAAGGTGCCCGTCAGGTCCCAGTACTCGGCAGAACGAAACGCGATGCGCTCGCGTTCCCGCTCCACGACGAGACGGGTCGCGACGGACTGGACACGGCCGGCCGACAGGCGCGGCATGACCTTCTTCCACAGGACCGGCGAGACCTCGTAGCCGTAGAGGCGGTCGAGGATGCGGCGGGTCTCCTGGGCGTCGACCAGCTTCTGGTTGAGCTGGCGCGGGTTGGCGACGGCCTCCCGGATCGCGTCCTTGGTGATCTCGTGGAACACCATCCGCTTGACCGGGATCTTCGGCTTGAGGACCTCCTGGAGGTGCCAGGCGATCGCCTCGCCCTCCCGGTCCTCATCGGTGGCGAGGAACAGCTCGTCGGATTCCTTCAGCAGGTCCTTGAGCTTCTTGACCTGCGCCTTCTTGTCGGCGTTGACCACATAGATCGGCTGGAAGTCATGTTCGACGTCCACACCGAGGCGGCGGACCTCACCGGTGTACTTCTCCGGCACCTCCGCGGCACCGTTGGGAAGGTCGCGGATGTGCCCGACGCTCGCCTCGACGATGTAGCCGGGGCCGAGGTAGCCCTTGATCGTCTTCGCCTTGGCAGGCGACTCGACGATGACGAGTCGGCGGCCGCCCTGTGCGGTCTCGCTGGTCGGGGACAACTTCGCTCTTCTCTCCGGTCGACGCTGTGGCCTCCCCAGGCCTTCGTCCCGGGGTCGCGGCGTACTGCTGGCTCGTGTGACGCTGCGGAGTGTGACGGTACATCCCGCCCCCGTGTCAAACGGGAAAAGCCCACAACGGCCACTCGAACGGTAACCCGACTACCGCCATTCCTGCCGCCCGGAGTACCGGGTACCCCCTCGGGGCCTGTCCGGAGCGCGTCGCTCCTCTTACTTCCGCGACACCCCCCTCCCGGGCACGCCCGCCGACGTCAGAGCCGGGTGAGGCAGTATCCGCCGAGTGCCAGCGCGACGGTTCCCGCGACGCTCGCGACGACCGCCGATGGGAGGTGCCTCACACCGTCCGCCACCGGCTCCCCGCGCCGCAGCCGGACCCCGGTCCAGGTCAGCAGGGCCGCGCCGAACAGGGCGAACACCGCTCCCGCATAGATCGCCGGCCCGCTCTCCATCGCCCCGCGCCCCTTTCCTGCCGTCCGGCTCCGCCCAGCGCGGGGAGGGTGGCACGCGCGGACGACGGGCGGACGACATCGGGGTGAACGGGGGGCCGGCGCGCCACCGGACGGGCGCCCGGAGACCGCTCGCCCGAACTCCGGAACCCATGCTTTCCGGCCGTTTTCCGGAGCGTACGGCGCCGGTCCCCCGCCCGGGTCCTCGGCGCCCCGCCCTTGTCCGCCCCGGCGCTACGCCACCGGCGCCGGCTCCAGGAAGCCCTGTTCCACCAGCAGCCGGATCTGCGCCGGGGTGCGGTCGCGGAGCAGCACCGGGTCCTCGCCGACCAGCTGGGCGATGGCGTCCAGGATGCGGCCCGCACTCAGCGTGCCGTCGCACACGCCCGCGAAGCCCGCGCCGACCGTGTCCACCTTGGTCGCCCGGCGCATACCGCGGTTCTGGCGCAGCACCACATGCTCGGGGTCCTCGGCGCCGGGCAGCCCGACCTGCTCCTGGACCACCTCCGCAGCGAGCCTGAAGTGGCTTGCGAGCAGGGCCGCGTCGTCGTGCTCACGGAGATAGTCGAGGCGCTCGAAGTGGGCCAGGATGGCGTCCCCGAGCGGCTGTTCGACCGGGTGGGGCCACTCCTCCACGGTGACGGACGGCTCCGCGGCCCCGCTTTTGCGCAGCGTGATCCAGCCGAAGCCGACCGCCTTCACCTTGCGCGCCTCGAACTCGTCGAGCCAGGCGTCGTAGTGCGCCTGGTACTCCGCCGGGTCCCCACGGTGGTCACCGGCGTCCCGCAGCCACAGCTCGGCGTACTGCGTGATGTCCTGCACCTCGCGCTGCACGATCCAGGCATCGCACCCGCTCGGCACCCACGACCTGAGTCTGTCCTGCCAGTCCTCCCCTGCCACGTGCTGCCAGTTGGCGAGGAACTGCGCGAACCCGCCCTCGTTCAGCCGTTCCCCCGCCTGCTGAACGAGCGAGCGGCACAGATCGTCCCCGCCCATGCCGCCGTCCCGGTAGGTCAGCCGGGCGCCCGGCGAGATCACGAACGGCGGGTTGGAGACGATGAGATCGAAGGTCTCGTCGTCCCGGACCGGTGCGAACAGCGAGCCCTCGCGCAGCTCGGCGGCGGGCGCGCCGGAGAGCGCGAGCGTGAGGGCGGTGATGTGCAGCGCGCGCGGGTTGACGTCGGTGGCCGTCACGCGCGTGGCGTGCTGGGCGGCGTGCAGCGCCTGGATGCCGGAACCGGTGCCGAGGTCCAGGGCGGAGGCGACCGGGGTGCGGACGGTGATGCCGGCGAGGGTGGTGGAGGCGCCGCCGACCCCGAGGACGACGCCCTCGTCGCGGCGTCCGATGCCGCCCGCGCCGCCGACCGCGCAGCCGAGGTCGGAGACGATGAACCAGTCCTCGCCGTCGGGGCCGCCGTAGGGCCGTACATCCACCGTCGCGGCGACCTCGTCGCCGCCCACGCGCGTGAGCCACCCGGCTTCCACGGCCTCCTCGACCGGCAGGATCGCCGCCACGCGCGCGTGGGGCACCGGCTGCTGGAGCAGGAACAGCCGTACGAGCGTCTCCAGCGGCGTGTCGCCACGGGTCGCGCGCAGGGCGGGCACGGTCTCGCTGCGGGCCAGCGCCGCGTAGGCGGGGGCGCCGAGCAGCTCGAGCAGACCGTCGGCGGTGAAGGAGGCGGCCAGCAGGGCGTCCCGCAGGCGTGCGGCGATGTCGGGCCGGTCGGCGGCGGGCAGGGGGGCGAGTCCGGTGTCAGTCACGCCCCCATTGTGTCCCGGGGGCGGCCGCGGGGCCGGTCCGCGCGCCCTCCGCACGCCCGGAGCCGGTCCGCCGAGGGCAGTGACATCGTCCCCCGGCGGACCGACGTGTCAGCCCTTCTTGGAGGACGCCGACGCCGACGGGGACGACGCCGGAGACGACGGCGCCGGCGAGGCCGTGGCCGACTCGGCGACCTTCTTGCAGCTGGCCTGCTGCGCGATCGCGTCCTGGACCTCGCCCTGCTGGAGGTTCTTCAGCGCCTCGGTGCCGCTCTGGTGCTTCTTCTCCAGGTCGGTCATCTGCACCGCGACATCGTGCAGCCCGGAGGCGAACTTCGCCTGGTCCTTGGTGTTCAACGCGTCGACCTGCTTCTTCAGGTCGGCGTAGGAGGCGGAGAGGCTGTTGAAGCTCTTCACGACCGCCTGGAGCCGCTTGACGCCGCCCTCGACCCCGGGCGGCGCGCCCGCCTTGCCGACGGCGGTGGCGATCGCCTTGTAGCCGTCGGCCATGTCCTGGAAGGCCTGCGAGTCCGTCTTCTGCAACTCCTGCGGCTTGGCGGTGTCGGCGGCCGTGGTGCTGATCGCCGCGTTGGCCGCCTTGATCTTCGCGTCCTGCGCGGGCACCGCGTCGCACACCGACTTGGCCCAGGAGACGAGCTTGGGGTCGGGGCCCTTGCTGCCGCCGCCGCTGCTGCTGGTGCATCCCGTCAATGCCACCACCAGTACCGCACCGCCGGACAGTGCGGCCGTGAGCTTCTTGTTCACCGGATTGGTCCCTTCCATGGCTCTCGGCCCACGGACCCTACACGGCGGACACACACCCCCCGCAGCGCGAACATCCCCTATGTGTATTTTCGTACGCGTTTGCACCGCCAGAGAGAAGGCTCACGACGTGGGCGTGCCCACAGACGCGGACGGGCGGGCCGCGCGTCAGTAAGCGCCACCCGCCCGCCCGTTGAACAGGGCTTCCCCACGACAGCTACGAAACCACCGCCGTACCCGGCGAGTTGGCCACCCGCTCGGCACTCTCGTCGTCGTCGCCCACGGCGATCCCGCGCCGCTTGGAGACGTACACCGCACCGACGATCACCAGGAGCGCGAGCACCGCGATCGCGATCCGCACGCCGAGGCTCTTGTCGTGGCCGTAGGAGAACTTGATCACCGCGGGTGCGATGAGCAGCGAGACGAGGTTCATCACCTTCAGCAGCGGGTTGATCGCGGGGCCCGCGGTGTCCTTGAAGGGGTCGCCGACCGTGTCGCCGATCACCGTGGCCGCGTGGGCCTCACTGCCCTTGCCGCCGTGGTGGCCGTCCTCCACCAGCTTCTTGGCGTTGTCCCAGGCGCCGCCGGAGTTGGCGAGGAACACCGCCATCAGCGTGCCCGCGCCGATGGCGCCGGCGAGATAGGAGCCGAGCGAGCCGACGCCGAGCGTGAACCCGACGAAGATCGGCGCCATGACGGCCAGCAGACCGGGCGTGGCCAGCTCCCGAAGGGCGTCCTTGGTGCAGATGTCGACGACCTTGCCGTACTCGGGCTTCTGGCTGAAGTCCATGATCCCGGGCTTCTCCCGGAACTGCCGCCGCACCTCGAACACCACCGAACCCGCCGACCGGGACACGGCGTTGATGGCCAGTCCGGAGAAGAGGAACACGACCGCGGCACCCGCGATGAGGCCGACGAGGTTGTTGGGCTGCGAGATGTCCAGGGACAGACTCAGCGGCGCGCCCGGCCCGCTGAGCTTCTCCCCGACGTCCTGCACATTGGTGGTGATCGCGTCACGGTACGACCCGAACAGCGCCGACGCGGCGAGGACGGCCGTCGCGATCGCGATGCCCTTGGTGATGGCCTTGGTGGTGTTGCCGACGGCGTCCAGGTTGGTGAGCACCTGCGCGCCCGCGCCCTGGACGTCACCGGACATCTCGGCGATGCCCTGCGCGTTGTCGGAGACCGGCCCGAAGGTGTCCATGGCGACGATCACACCGACCGTGGTGAGCAGTCCGGTGCCGGCCAGCGCCACCGCGAACAGCGCCAGCATGATCGACGTACCGCCGAGCAGGAACGCGCCGTACACGCCCAGCCCGATGAGCAGCGCGGTGTAGACGGCCGACTCCAGACCCAGGGAGATGCCGGAGAGGACGACGGTGGCGGGGCCGGTGAGGGAGGTCTTGCCGATGTCCCGGACCGGGCGCCGGGTGGTCTCGGTGAAGTAGCCGGTCAGCTGCTGGATGACGGCGGCGAGCAGGATGCCGATGGCGACGGCGACCAGGGCGAGGACCCGGGGGTCGCCGTCCTTGCCCCGGATCGCCGCGTCCGTGACGCCGTGCAGCCCGGAGTACGTCGAGGGCAGGTAGACGAAGACCGCGACCGCCACCAGGGCGAGCGAGATCACCGCGGAGATGAAGAAGCCGCGGTTGATCGCCGTCATGCCGCTGCGGTCGGCGCGGCGCGGGGCGACCGCGAAGATGCCGATCATCGCTGTGATCACTCCGATGGCGGGCACCAGCAGCGGGAAGGCGAGCCCCGAGTCGCCGAAGGCGGCCTTGCCGAGGATCAGCGCGGCCACCAGGGTGACGGCGTACGACTCGAACAGGTCGGCCGCCATGCCGGCGCAGTCGCCGACGTTGTCGCCCACGTTGTCGGCGATGGTCGCGGCATTGCGCGGATCGTCCTCCGGAATGCCCTGCTCGACCTTGCCGACCAGGTCGGCGCCGACGTCGGCGGCCTTGGTGAAGATGCCGCCGCCCACCCGCATGAACATGGCGATCAGGGCGGCGCCGAGGCCGAAGCCCTCCAGCACCTTCGGTGCGTCGGCCGCGTACACCAGCACCACACAGGAGGCGCCCAGCAGGCCGAGCCCCACCGTGAACATGCCGACGACACCGCCCGTGCGAAATGCGATCTTCATCGCCTTGTGCGAAACGGCGGTGAGATCTTTTTCTGGTTCACCGGGCGCCGGAGTCGCTTCCCGGGCCGCCGCGGCGACCCGCACATTGCTGCGTACGGCGAGCCACATGCCGATATAGCCGGTGGCCGCCGAGAACGCCGCGCCGATCAGGAAGAACACCGAACGTCCGGCACGCTGATTCCAGTCGTCCGCCGGCAGCAGCATGAGCAGGAAGAACACGACGACGGCGAATACGCCGAGCGTGCGCAACTGCCGGGCGAGATACGCCTTGGCGCCTTCCTGCACCGCCCCGGCGATCTCTTTCATGCTGTCGGTTCCCTCGTCCGCCGCCAGCACCTGGCGCACCAGGAGCCCCGCGACCACCAGCGCGGCCAGCGCGACCGCGCCGATGACGGCCACGAGGATCCGGTTGTCGTCGGTCAGGACCGCGGCCGCGAGGGATGTGGAACGGCCCCACTGGGGGGTGGCCCACTCAGGGGTAGAAAGCCCCGCCATTCGTCCTCCTTGACGCTTGGGCTGAGCTCAAGATGTGGACGGATTGTAGGTACCCCCGTGTGATCTCAACAGAGCACGGTAAACGGAATTAGCCTCCACTGGCTCATCGCAAATGATCGCCCTCGCGCTACACGCCTCGAATGGCGTAATGCCTTCGAGGCATTCTCGGCCGACGGTGAATGATCGTGAATTACTTCACGAATTACGGGCTGCGCCGGAAACGACGAAGGGCCCTGCGTGGCAGGGCCCTTCGAGAAGTTCGGCGGGGGCGGTTCAGAGCAGCGCCGTGGCCGGGGGCGCGGTCGGCCAGGTCATGCGGATCAGACCGCCGTCCAGGCCGGTGGTGACCTGGACGTCGTCGACGAGGCCGCTGATCACCGCGAGGCCCATCTCGTCCTCCTCGACCTCCGGCTCGCCGTCCGCTGCGCCGGGCGTGTCGCCGCCCGGCACGGCATGCGGGGCCTTGTCGCCGACCTCGATGGAGAACTGTTTCTCCTCCTCGATCAGCGCCACCTTCACCGGCGCCGTGATGCCGCTGTTCCGATGCAGTCCGACGGCACGGGAGCAGGCCTCGCCCACGGCGAGCCGGACCTCGTCCAGGACGGCCTCGTCCACTCCGGCCCTGCGCGCCACCGCGGCCGCCACCAGCCGGGCGGTCCGGACGTGCTCGGGCAGCGCGCTGAAGCGGAGTTCGACGGTGGCCATGCATCCCCCTCGCGACTACGGGTGTGCGGTCGGGGCGGGGCCGCCGAGGGCCGCACCCCCTGCTGTACTGCTGTGGCCCGGGCCGCTGGCCCGGCCCAGGACAGGACCGCCCCGCACCGGACCGCGCGGGGCGGTCCGGCGCCGGCGAACGGCCCGGATCAGTCGGTGGCCTGCACCGCGTCCTCGACCGAGGTGTGGATGGGGAACACCTTGGTGAGGCCGGTGATGCGGAAGATCTTGAGAATGCGCTCCTGGTTGCAGACCAGGCGCAGCGAGCCCTCGTGGGCACGCACCCGCTTCAGGCCTCCGACCAGCACGCCGAGCCCGGTGGAGTCGAGGAAGTCCACGCCCTCCATGTCGACGACGAGGTGGAAATTCCCGTCGTTCACCAGCTCGACCAGCTGCTCACGCAGCTTGGGCGCGGTATACACGTCGATTTCGCCACCGACTCGGACGACCGTACGATCGCCGATGGTTTCGGTCGACAGGGACAGGTCCACGGATCCTCCAGCACCTTGCTATCGAGCGGTCGCCCCTCGGGTAACTCGGCATGCGGCCCCCGGGACGCATCGCCAGCCGCGATGGCATTCAATCACTTACCGGCAGGCGTGCACGACGCCTTGGCTCCATTGTCCGTCACGCCAGTGACACACTCGGTGCCGATGGCCAAGAATCACCGATCCGACAGAACCCCGGCAGAACAGGCCTTCGGGTTTTCCCCGGGCACGGTCCTGGACCGGCTCGCCTCGGGGCCGAGCCGGTCTGCGCGCATCACTCATACGGAGCACTTGCCCCCGCGCGCGGGCCGCCATGCCGTCTGGCCTCACCGGATTCGGTCCGAGGTGATCGCGGCCGTCCAGCGGTGCGGCATCGAGCATCCCTGGGCCCATCAGGCACTGGCCGCCGAGCACGCCCTGGACGGCGACTCGGTGGTCGTCGCCACCGGCACCGCCTCCGGCAAGTCCCTCGCCTACCTCGTGCCCGTCCTGTCCGCCCTGCTCGACGGAGCCGAGGCCCCGAACGGGCGGGGCGCCACCGCGCTGTACCTGGCGCCCACCAAGGCGCTCGCGGCGGACCAGTGCCGGTCGGTGAAGGAACTTTCACAACCTTTGGCCGGCGCGGTTCGCCCAGCCGTGTACGACGGCGACACTCCGTTCGAGGAACGCGAGTGGATCCGCCAGTACGCCACCTACGTGCTGACCAACCCCGACATGCTGCACCGGGGCATACTCCCGGCCCACCCCCGCTGGTCCTCCTTCCTGAAGTCGCTGAAGTACGTCGTCATCGACGAGTGCCACACCTACCGCGGTGTGTTCGGCTCGCATGTCGCCCAGGTGCTGCGCCGGCTGCGGCGGCTGTGCGCCCGCTACGGTGCCTCGCCCGTCTTCCTGCTGGCCTCGGCGACCGCCGCGGAACCCGCCGTGGCCGCCCGCCGGCTGACCGGGCTGCCGGTGGTCGAGGTCGCCGACGACGCCTCCCCGCGCGGGGAACTGGTCTTCGCCCTCTGGGAGCCCCCGCTCACCGAACTGCACGGCGAGAAGGGTGCCCCCGTACGGCGTACGGCCACCGCCGAGACCGCCGATCTGCTGACCGACCTGACCGTGCAGGGCGTGCGCTCGGTGGCCTTCGTCCGCTCCCGGCGCGGCGCCGAGCTGATCTCGGTGATCGCCCAGGAGAAGCTGGCCGAGGTCGACCGCTCTCTGGTCCGGCGGGTCGCGGCCTACCGGGGCGGCTATCTCCCCGAGGAGCGCCGCGCGCTGGAACGCGCCCTGCACTCCGGCGAACTCCTCGGCCTCGCCGCCACGACCGCCCTGGAGCTGGGCGTGGACGTCTCCGGCCTGGACGCCGTGGTGATCGCCGGGTACCCGGGCACCCGCGCCTCCCTGTGGCAGCAGGCGGGCCGCGCCGGCCGCTCCGGGCAGGGCGCCCTCGCGGTCCTCGTCGCCCGGGACGACCCGCTGGACACCTTCCTCGTGCACCATCCCGAGGCGCTGTTCGACCAGCCGGTGGAATCGACCGTCCTGGACCCCGACAACCCCTACGTCCTCGCGCCGCACCTGTGCGCCGCCGCCGCCGAACTCCCGCTGACCGAGGAGGACCTGGACCTCTTCGGCCCCGCCAGTGCGGAGGTGCTGCCGCAGCTGGAGGCCGCGAAGCTGCTCCGCAGAAGGACGAAGGCCTGGCACTGGACGCGGCGCGAGCGGGCCGCCGACCTGACCGACATCCGCGGTGCGGGCGGCCGCCCGGTGCAGATCGTGGAGGCCGGTACCGGACGTCTGCTCGGCACCGTCGACGCCGGCTCCGCGCACTCCACCGTCCACGAGGGCGCGGTCCATCTGCACCAGGGCCGCACCTACCTGGTGCGCCATCTCGACCTGGAGGACTCCGTCGCCCTGGTCGAGCAGGCCGACCCGCCCTACTCCACGGTCGCCCGCGACACCACGGCGATCTCCGTCCTGGAGACGGACACCGAGATCCCCTGGGGCGCCGGCCGCCTGTGCTACGGCTCGGTCGAGGTCACCAACCAGGTGGTCTCCTACCTGCGCCGCCGTCTCCTCACCGGCGAAGTGCTCGGCGAGACGAAACTCGACCTCCCTCCTCGTACGCTGCGCACCCGCGCGGTGTGGTGGACGGTCACCGAGGACCAACTGGACGAGGCCCGGATCACCCCGGAGATCCTCGGCGGCTCGCTGCACGCCGCCGAACACGCCTCCATCGGCATGCTGCCCCTCTTCGCGACCTGCGACCGCTGGGACATCGGCGGGGTGTCCGTCCCCCTGCACCCCGATACGCTCCTGCCGACGGTCTTCGTCTACGACGGCCACCCCGGCGGCGCGGGGTTCGCCGAGCGCGCCTTCCACACCGCGCGCACCTGGCTCGCCGCGACCCGGGCGGCCATCGCCTCCTGCGAGTGCGAGGCCGGCTGCCCTTCCTGCATCCAGTCCCCCAAGTGCGGCAACGGCAACGAACCGCTGCACAAGAGGGGTGCGGTGCGCCTGCTCACGGTGCTCCTGAGGGACGCACCGGAAGAGAAGCCCGCGGAGGAGCTTGTGGAAGAGCCTCCAGAGGGGCTTCCGGAGGAGCTTGCGGGGGATCCAAAGGAGGAGCTTCCGGAGGAGCTTGCGGGTCAGCCGAAGGAGGAGCTTCCGGAGGGGCCGGAGAGCTGACCGGGGTGCCGGCCGGCCCGGCTCTCGCCCTGACCTCCGCCCGGAACGGCCCGCTGCCCGCGGCAGCCGTCACATCCGAGGTCTCGCCGACGATCGCGCACCGCACCAGCCGCACCCCCTGGGCCGCCGCCAGCCGCCCGGCCCGGGCACAGGCCGGCGTCGCCCCCTCGGCCCAGTGGTCCGCCGCCGCGAGCGCCGCCAGATCGGCACCGCCCGCGGCCCGGTGCCTGACGACCACGGCCTGCCCGAGAGCGAGCACGGCGCCGAACACCGCGCACAGCACGGCGATCACTCCGAGGCTCCACACGGTGGCGGACCCGCGGTCGGAGCCCTCTCGGCGCCGCGCCACGCCCCGCTTCCGCACTACGCCCCGCCTCACAGCCCCTCCTTTCCCGCGCCCACCGTCTCCTCCGCCGCCGCGACGGCCTCTTCCCGCACCTCGAACGGCAGTCCGCTGAGCACCGGCGGCCGGGCCACCACCGTCACCCGCACCCGATCGCCCTCGCGCCGGACCGACACCCGGGCCCCGCGCGGCGCGGCCTCCCGGGTCACCGCCAGCACCGCGTCCGGCGGGTCCTGGCGGGCGGCGGCCCGGGCGCCGGTGCGGGCGGCGTCCACGCACTGGATCTGCGCGGCGACCACGAGCAGCCCCCACACCAGCGCCATCGTGAACGCCACCAGCACACCGAGCACCACGGCCGTCTCCGCGGTCACGAACCCCCGGTCGGCCTCCCGGTCACATCCGCGCACTGAGGGCCTTCTTCACGATGTCCTGGAGCTCCGCCCTGACCTGGCCGCTGGTGACGACCTCGTAGAGCAGCAGCGCGAACCCGACGGCCGCGATGATGCCCATGGCGTACTCCGAGGTCACCATCCCGTCGTCCCGGCGAACCGCCCCGCACAGCCGCGCCGCCGCCTTCTGGGCCTTCTTCTTCATCCCGACTCGCATGACATTCCCTCCTGTTGTGTCTCTCGGCAGTCCCCGCAGGTCACCCGGTCCCGCTCACGTCGTCCTCCCTCACCTCCCCGCCAGCACTCCGCCGGCCAGCCCGATCACCACCGGCAGCACACCGACGGCGATGAAGGCGGGCAGGAAGCACAGCCCGACCGGCGCGGAGATCAGGACGGCCGCCCGGCGGGCCCGGGCCGTCGCGGCGCGGGCCCACTCGGCACGCGCGTCCGAGGCGAGACGGGCGACCGGGGCGGCCGCGGGCACCCCGGACTCGCCGGCCCGCTCCAGCAGCCGGGCCAGCGGCCCCGCACCGGGCAGCGCCGCCAACCCGCACCAGGCGTCCACCGGTTCACCGCCGAGCCGCACTTCCGCCGCACCCCGGGCCAGTGCCGCCCCGACCGGTCCGCCGAGGGCGTCGCCCACCGCCTGGGCGGCGATCACCGGCCCGGCCCCGGCGGCGATGCAGGCCGCCAGCAGGTCGGCGGCGAGCGGCAGTTGGCGGGCGGCTTCGGCACCGCAGGCCTGCTCCGTCCCGGCCTGTGCCGTCGCCCGGCCCCGCAGGCGCCACAGCACCGCGCCCACCGCGAGCCCCAGCAGGGCCCCGGCGATCCCCCCGACCAGCACCCAGGTGCCGCAGGCCGCGCCGACCGACGGCAGCCCGCCGCGCAGCACCGCCGGCACCGCGAACCGCCGTCTGCCGGGCGGGGCTTCGCGGCCCATCAGTTCCGCGATCAGCCGCCGCGCCCGGCGCCGCCGCCGAACCCGGTCCAGCCACCACACCGCCCAGCCGAGCGCCGCCACCACGACCCCGGCCATCCCCAGCCTGTGCACAACGTCCCCGCTCACCGCGCCACTCCTCCCCGCCGACCCGAAACCACTCCGCCCACCCCGCCACTCCACCCGCCGACCCGAAACCACTCCGCCCACCCCGCCACTCCACCCATCTCGCCGCCCCTCGCCGCCCGCCCGGAACCACTCCCCCGACCCCTCCGACCGCTTCTCTCCCGCGCACCAGCCCCCGTGCGCACCAGCCCCCGTGCGCACCGGGCACCCTCCCGACCCCCGTCCGGCCAACTCCCGTCCGCACCGGTGCTCCCTCCCGACCCCCGTCCGGCGCGTGCACACACCACCCCCTGCACACGCCCGCGTTCACCCCGCTCCCGCCGTCCGCATGATCCGGACCGACCACCACAACCCGAGCGCCTCGAACAGCGCCCCGGCCGCCAGACAGCCAAAACCGGCCCCGGTGTGCAGCAGCACATACAGCGGGTCGGCGCCCATGGCCGCGCCGAGGAGGAGGCCGAGCGCGGGAAGCGCGGCGAGCAGTACCGCGGTCGCCCGCGCGCCCGCCAACTGGGCTTTCAGGTCGGCGCGCCGGTCGCGTTCCGCGCGCAGCGCGCCGTCCAGCCGGTCCAGTCCCGCGGCGAGACCGGCGCCCTGATCGACGGCCACCCGCCAGCACGCGGCGAGCCCGAGCAGTCCCTCGGCACCCGGTTGCCGGGCCGCCACCGCGAGGGCGCCGGGAACATCCCCGCCGAACCGCGCCGCCGCCACCACGGCCGCCTGCGCCTCGCCGAGCCCGCCGGAGTCCCGCGCGGCCCGCAACAGCGCCTCGCCCGGCTGCCGTCCCGCGCGCACCTCCCCGGCGAGCGCCCCGCACAGGCCGATCACCGCGTCGGCCCGCCGCTGCCGGTCCTGTCCGGCCTGCCGGGCCCGCAGCACCCGGCGCAGCACCGGCACCCCGGCCGCCCCCGCGGCGACCGGCAGCGGGGAGGCGCCCAGCAGTCCGAGCAGCGCCCCGGCGACCAGCGACCACCACTCGGGCCGCCACCGGCCGCGCAGCCGCCGCAGTCCGGCGAGGAGCCGCTCCCCGGGCGGTGGTCCGACGGCCACCGCGCCGCCGCCGGCGAGCAGCAGCCGCGCACGCCGGGCGCCGGAGTGCCCTCCGCCCAGCAGCCACACGGCCGCGCCGAGACAGAACAGCGCGGCGCCCAGGGACGTCTGGGACATCTGGCCGGTCATGTCGGTCCCGCTCGTCATGCCTGCGCCTCGCTTCCGAACCCGTCGGTGCCCGCGAGCAGTCCGCGCAGCCGCTGCCAGCCGCGCTCGCGTGCGAAGGCCCGCTCGCCCCAGCGCAGCGCCGGCACCGTCCGCACCAGGCCCGAGGCATCCCGTTCCAGCACATGGACCTCGGCGATCCGGCGCCGCCCGGACCGGTCCCGTACCAGGTGGAGCACCACGGAGAGAGCGGCCGCCAGCTGGCTGTGCAGTGCCGCCCGGTCCAGCCCGGCGGCCGTGGCCAGCGCTTCCAGACGGGCCGGCACATCTCCGGCCGCGTTGGCATGGACCGTGCAGCAGCCGCCTTCGTGGCCGGTGTTGAGCGCCGCCAGCAGGTGCACCACCTCGGGTCCGCGCACCTCTCCGACGACCAGCCGGTCGGGCCGCATCCGCAGCGCCTGCCGGACCAGGTCCTCCAGCGTGACCAGGCCCGCGCCCTCCTGGTTGGCGGGCCGGGTCTCCAGCCGGACCACATGCGGGTGCTCCGGCCGCAGCTCGGCGGAGTCCTCGGCGAGCACGATCCGTTCGCCCTGGCCGACCAGCCCCAGCAGGGCGCTGAGCAGGGTCGTCTTGCCGCTCCCGGTGCCGCCGCTGACCAGGAAGGACAGCCGGGCCCCGACGAGGTCCGCCAGGATGCGGTCACCGCCGGGCGGCACCGTGCCGGCCGCGACGAGTTCCGCGAGGGTGAACGCCCGGGGCCGGGCCACCCGCAGGGCCAGGCAGGTGCAGCCGACGGCGACCGGGGGCAGCACCGCGTGCAGCCGGGTGCCGTCGGGCAGCCTGGCGTCCGCCCAGGGCCGGGCGTCGTCCAGCCGGCGTCCGGCCACCGCGGCCAGGCGCTGCGCGAGGCGTCGTACGGCCGCCGCGTCGGGGAAGGCCACCGGGGTCAGTTCGAGGCCGCCGCCGCGGTCCACCCATACCCGGTCCGGGGCCGACACCAGCACGTCGGTGACGTCCGGGTCGGCGAGCAGCGGCTCCAGCGGGCCGGTGCCGACCAGCTCCGACCTGAGCCGTTCGGCCGCGCCGAGCACCTCCGCGTCGCCGAGCACCCGGCCCTGTTCGCGCAGGGCCTGGGCCACGCGCGCCGGGGTGGGTTCGGCGCCGCTCTCGGCCAGCCGCCGTCGGACGCCGTCGAGCAGGGCGCCGTCCACCGGGCCGGCTCCGGTCAGGCTCACCGGGTGCCTCCCGCCTCGACCAGCGCGCGCTCCCAGAAGTCCGTGCAGAAGCGGGCGAGTGGGCCGCGTCCGGTGGCACCGGGCGGCTTCGCCCCGGCCTGCGGGCGGGACAGCAGGGGTTCGGCCGGCACCTCGCCGGCGAGCGGCAGCCCGAGCAGCCGGGCCACCTCGTGGTCGTCCAGGCCGGGGGCGTACGGGCCGCGGACCGCGACGCGCAGATCGCGGACGACCATGCCGACGGCGGACGCCACCCGGCCGGCCGCCGCGACCGCCCGCAGCTCGGCGGGGACGACGAGCAGCACCAGGTCGAGCTGGGCGAGGGCCTCGGCGACCCCGTCGTCGAGCCGGCGGGGCAGGTCGACCACGACCGTGCCGCCGCGTCGCCGGGCGGCGGCGAGCACCGCCCGCACGGCCTGCGGCGGGATGGCGACGCAGTCGCCGCGGTCCCAGCTCAGCACGCGCAGGGAGTGCAGTTCGGGCAGCGACTCCTCCAGGGCACCGCCGCCGACCCGGCCGCGGGAGGCGGCGAAGGCGGGCCAGCGCAGCCCCTCCGCGGTCTCCCCGCCGAGGAGGACGTCGAGTCCGCCGCCGAGCGGATCGGCGTCCACCAGCAGGGTGCGCAGCCCCTCGCGCGCGGAGGTGACGGCGAGGGCGCAGGCGAGCGTGGAGGCTCCGGCCCCGCCCCGCCCGCCCATCACCCCCACGGTGAGAGCCGGACGGCCGACGCCTTCGACGACGTCGGCGATGCGGTCGACCAGCCACTGCTCTCCGTCGGGCAGCATCAGCACATGGTCGGCGCCGATCTCGACGGCCCGTTTCCACACCCCCGGGTCGTCCTGGTCACGGCCGACCAGCACCACCCCGGGGCGGCGCGCGGCTCCCCGCATCCGGCGGGCGACGTCGTCGCCGATCAGGACGAGCGGGGCCGTCTGCCAGCCGTCGCCGGCGGCCGGGAGGGCGTGGTGGACCTCGGGGGTGGCGCCGGCGGCCGCGCACAGGCGCAGCAGGTCGTCCAGCAGCCAGGTGTCCTCGGTGACGATGAGCGGCCGTCCCGGCCGGCCGCCGGGGTCGGGCGGTGGGTCGTGGGTGACGGTTTTGGACATGTGCGTTCCCCCTTCGCTGTGTGTTCCGCGCGGCCGCTGCGGCCCCGCGATTCCCGGGCGTGCGGAGAACCGGCAAGCGGTCTCCATATGAACGGCCGACAGGAACCGGCCATACGCGCCCCGCAATCGGAATCGGCCATGAACTCGCCGCGGCCGGAGCGCGCTGGAATCACGGTGCAGCGATCCCCGAAATCGTGTGGATCTTGGTCGAAAACGGTGGACAACTTCGGTCCTGTGAATAACTCCGTCACCCATACCGGTGACCCCTGTACTGATCCCTGTACGACTTCCACAGAGCAGCACACCGATTACTCTGGGTAACGGATCATGGCCATGGGGAAGCGGCGGCCACCAGCGGGATCACCCGGGCCGCAACGCCGTACGAGAAGAAGAGGGGAGCAGCAAAACCCACCCGGACATGCGACGACCCCCGCCGGGGGGGAGAGCGGGGGTCGTCCCCACGGCCGACTCGGGGGGGGAGGAGTCGGGCCGGGTTAGCACGGTCGCGAACGATCCGTGACTTCCATGGTGTACCCGAGAGCCCTCTCAGGCAAACCCACGCGCCCCACCTTACGCCGAATGGTGGGCGCCTATGCTCAGGGGCGTGGAAAACCACTCCTTGCCTCGCGCAGCAGCCTTCTTTGACCTGGACAAGACGGTCATTGCGAAGTCGAGCACGCTCACCTTCAGCAAGTCCTTCTACCAAGGTGGACTGATCAACCGCAGGGCCGCCTTGCGGACCGCATACGCCCAGTTCGTCTTCCTGGCCGGCGGCCTGGACCACGACCAGATGGAGCGGATGCGCGAGTACCTCTCCGCGCTGTGCCGCGGCTGGAATGTGCAGCAGGTGCGGGAGATCGTGGCCGAGACCCTGCACGAACTGATCGACCCGATCATCTACGACGAGGCCGCCTCCCTCATCGAGGAACACCACGCGGCCGGGCGGGACGTCGTGATCGTCTCCACCTCGGGCGCCGAGGTGGTCGAGCCGATCGGCGAGCTGCTGGGCGCGGACCGCGTGGTCGCCACCCGCATGGTCGTCGGCGAGGACGGCTGCTTCACCGGCGAGGTGGAGTACTACGCGTACGGCCCGACCAAGGCCGAGGCGATCAGGGAGCTGGCCGCGGCCGAGGGCTACGACCTCGACCGCTGCTACGCCTACAGCGACTCGGCGACCGACCTGCCGATGCTCCAGGAGGTCGGGAACCCGCACGCCGTGAACCCGGACCGGGCACTGCGGCGCGAGGCACTCGCCCGCGGCTGGCCAGTTCTGGAGTTCCGCCGCCCGGTCCCGCTCAAGAAGCGGCTGCCCACACTGTCCGTCCCGCCCCGCCCGGCGCTGGTCGCGGCGGCGGCCATAGGTGCGGCGGCCGCGACGGCGGGCCTGGTCTGGTACGCCAACCGGCGGCGCGGCACCGCCTGAGCCGCACCCGTGGCCGCACCCGTTTCACCCGGTTTGATCGCGCAAGTAAATAAGTGCCACGAAGGGTTCCGGTTACCGCCGGTACGGGGTAGAAAGAAGTCAGGCCCGCGAGACCAAGGACATCCGAGAGGATCCCCTGTCACTACGCACTGGCCCCACGGACCTCGCATGAACACCGGGCACCCACGCGACGTCGACCCGTCGATTACGGGCCAGCCGCACCAGGTGACGGGCAAAGACCCCGACCTGATGGGCACATATCGAGGACGCTTGGTAACCCGGTGAGCATGCCAGCGGCGGTACGAGTCTCTCGTACCGCCGCAACCCTTCCCGGGGCCTGCCGTGACCCTTCCCGGGCCCTCCCGTCAGGCGGCGCCGCGCTGGAGCGCCTCGCACACCGCGGTCGACTCGCGCATCCCCAGCTCCACGGCCTTGCCGCAGTGCGCGATCCAGGCCGCCATGCCCTCGGGCGTACCGGAGACATAGCCGTCCAGGGCCCCCAGATAGGCCGCGCGGCCCAGCTCGGCATGGCCGACCTCGGCCGGGCAGATCGCCTTGGGGTCCAGGCCGCTGCCGATCAGCACGATCCGCTCGGCCGCGCGCGCGACCAGGCCGTTGTGGGACGTGAAGGGACGCAGCGCGAGCAGTTCGCCGTGCACCACGGCGGCCGTCACCAGCGCGGGCGCGGAGGTCCCGGCGACGATCAGCTCGGCCAGTCCCTCCAGCCGGCCGGCGACCTCTTCGGCATCCGGCAGCGGCAGCTCGACCAGCGGCTCGTCCACCGCCTCGCCGGCCTGCCGCGGCCTGCCGACCCGCTCGTCCTGCTCCGCGGCGGCCACCAGATGCAGCCGCGCCAGCACCCGCAGCGGCGACTGCCGCCAGATGGACAGCAGCTGCCCCGCCTCGGCCGACAGCCGCAGGGCCGCGCCCACGGTGCGCGCCTCGGCGTCGGCGCTGAAGTCGGTGCGCCGCCGGACCTCCTCCAGGGCCCAGTCCGCGCCGGACAGCGCCGCCGAGCCGCGAGCCGCGCGCAGCGCCGCCTCGGACGTGACCGCGGTACTGCGCCGACGCATGATCCGGTGCCCGTAGACCCGGTCCACGGCCTTGCGTACGGACTCCACGGAGTCGGCCACCCCGGGCAGCGCGCCCAGGGCCGCGAGGGGGTCGGCGTTCGCGCCTGTCGTACTCATGAGTACGACCCTACGCACCCGACCCGCCCACCCCACGAAGGAGTGGTCTTCTTCACTTCCACCTGACACGCACCGCTATCACCCGACTACCGTTGGTGAACATGAAAATTGCTTTCGTCGGGAAGGGCGGCAGCGGCAAGACCACGCTCTCCTCCCTCTTCATCCGCCATCTCGCGGCCGCCGGTGCACCGGTGGTCGCCATCGACGCGGACATCAACCAGCACCTCGGCCCCGCGCTCGGCCTCGAGGAGGAAGAGGCGGCCGCACTGCCCGCCACGGGCAGCCGGCTCACCCTGATCAAGGACTACCTGCGCGGCACCAACCCGCGCATCGCCTCCGCCGCGACGATGATCAAGACCACGCCGCCCGGCGAGGGCTCCCGGCTGGTCCGGGTGCGGGAGCCCAACCCGGTCTACGACGCCTGCGCCCGCCCGGTGGAACTCGACGGCGGCGCCGTCCGTTTGATGGTCACGGGCCCCTTCACGGACGCCGACCTGGGGGTCGCCTGCTACCACTCCAAGACGGGAGCGGTGGAGCTGTTCCTGAACCACCTCGTCGACGGCCCCGACGAATACGTCGTGGTCGACATGACGGCGGGCTCCGACTCCTTCGCCTCCGGCATGTTCACCCGCTTCGACATGACGTTCCTCGTCGCCGAGCCGACCCGGAAGGGGGTCTCCGTCTACCGCCAGTACAAGGAGTACGCCCGCGACTTCGGGGTGGCCCTGAAGGTCGTCGGCAACAAGATCCAGGAACAGGACGACATCGACTTCCTGCGCGCGGAGGTCGGGGACGACCTGCTCGTGACGGTCGGGCGCTCGGACTGGGTGCGCGCCATGGAGAAGGGCCGCCCGCCCCGGTTCGATCTCCTGGAGGAGGCCAACGCCCGTGCGCTGCACACCCTGAAGGCCGCGGCGGACGCCCGGTACGAGCTGCGTGACTGGGAGCACTACACCCGTCAGATGGTGCACTTCCACCTGAAGAACGCCGAGTCGTGGGGCAACGAGCGCACCGGGGCCGACCTGGCGGCGCAGGTCGACCCCTCCTTCGTGCTCGGCGAGCACCTCGGCGCGGGCGATCACATGGGGGCGGGCGACCGCATCGGCGCGGGCGCGGCGGCACCTGTCTGAGCCGGCCGCCGCACCCGCCGCCCGCATCCCCATCCGCGTCCGCGTCCGCGTCCGCTGCTGACGCCTACCGCTTGTCCGCCGGCGCCCCCGGCACCCCCTTGGGCGCCGGAGCCGGGCGGCCGGACAGGAAGGACGCCCAGCCCTGCCTGGGAGCCTCGCCCACCTTCAGGGTGCGCAGCTTCTGAAGGGTCTTCGGGTCCTGGGCGTCCAGCCAGTCGGCCAGCTGATGGAAGGAGACACAGCGCACGTCGGGCTTGTTGCAGACCTCCTTCACCGTGTCCTCGACGGCACGCATATAGGTGCCGCCGTTCCAGGACTCGAAGTGGTTGCCGATGATCAGGGGCGCGCGGTTGCCGTCGTAGGCGCGGTAGAAGCCCTTGATCAGGCCGTCTCGCATCTGGTCGCCCCAGTAGTCGAACTTGTCAGGGTCGCCCTGGGTCTCGGTGCCGGACTGGTTGACCATGAAGTTGTAGTCCATGGTCAGCTGTTCGTAGGTGTGGCCGGGGAAGGGCACCAGCTGCATCGACAGGTCCCAGAGACCTTCCTTCCGCTTCGGCCACACCTGGTCGTTGACCCCGCTGGAGTCATAGCGGAAGCCCATCTGGCGGGCGGCCTTCATGAAGTTCTTCTGCCCTTCCAGGCAGGGGGTGCGGGCGCCGATCAGCTCCTTGTCGTAGTCGAAGGGCAGCGGCGCCGAGCGCTTCATGCCCGCGTTGGTCTTCCAGCTCTTCACGAACTGCTTGGCCTGGTTGATCTCGCTCTTCCACTCGTCCACCGACCAGGTGCCGACGCCACCGTCGGGGCCGCAGAAGTGGCCGTTGAAGTGGGTGCCGATCTCATTGCCCTCCAGCCAGGCCAGCCGTACCTGCCTGGCTGTGTCGGCGATCCCCTGGGCGTCGTTGAAGCCGATGTCGGAGCGGCCCGGGGCGTGCTGCGGCGGCTTGTACAGGTCGCGCTTCTCCTCCGGCAGCATGTACACGCCGCTGAGGAAGTACGTCATGGTCGCGTGGTTCTCCTGGGAGACCTTGCGGAAGTGCGAGAACAGCTTCTGGCTGTCCTCGCCCGCGCCGTCCCAGGAGAAGACGACGAACTGCGGGGGCTTCTGACCGGGCTTCAGCCGCTCCGGCCGGGGCAGATGCGGCTGGGCACCGGTGTACGCGGTGGATCCGTCGCCGATCAGCCGGAGCACACTCCCCGGTGCGGGGGCCGGCGCCTGCTTCTGCGGGCCGGACGCCCCTTGCTTCGTACTGCTGGAGTCGCTCGAGCATCCGGCGAGCGACGCGGCGCAGGCCGCGGCGACCATGGCACCGACGGCGATCCTCTGGGTGGCGGCCATGTTCCGCCCACCTTCTTCCTTCTCTCGGGCACACGCTGCCGGCTGGGCTGTTTCTGGTGATGTGCCGGGCTTGTACCGACAGCGCCGTCAAGGTCGCACGAGGCGCGGAAGGAATTAATACGACAAGCCGATGAAATGCTCGCTTCACGCCCACGGGTGAACGCAGAGGCCGTGCGAGAGGCCATTTCGGCCAGGGCGGAAGAGGCCGCCCGACAGGTCTAAACCAATTTAGCCGTCGGCTCTTGTCATCGGCCCCCCGCGTCTGATGAGCTGTGGCCTGGGACACAACGGACACCCTTCGAGAGGGAGATGTCGTGAGCAACGAGAGCCTGGCCAACCTGCTCAGGGAAGAGCGCAGGTTCGCACCCCCCGCCGACCTGGCCGCACACGCCAACGTCACGGGGGAGGCGTATGAACAGGCCAAGGCTGACAGGCTCGGCTTCTGGGCCGAGCAGGCCCGGCGGCTGACCTGGGCCAAGGAGCCGACGGAGACGCTGGACTGGTCGAACCCCCCGTTCGCGAAGTGGTTCAAGGACGGCGAGCTGAACGTCGCCTACAACTGCGTGGACCGCCATGTGGAGGCCGGACACGGAGACCGGGTCGCGATCCACTTCGAGGGTGAGCCCGGCGACAGCCGCTCGATCACCTACGCCGAGCTGAAGGACGAGGTCTCCAAGGCGGCGAACGCGCTGCTGGAACTGGGTGTCCGCAAGGGCGACCGGGTCGCCGTCTACATGCCGATGATCCCCGAGACCGCGATCGCCATGCTGGCCACGGCCCGCATCGGCGCCACCCACTCGGTGGTCTTCGGCGGCTTCTCGGCGGACGCGCTCGCGACCCGCATCCAGGACGCCGACGCGCGGGTCGTCATCACCTCCGACGGCGGCTACCGGCGCGGCAAGGCGTCCGCGCTCAAGCCCGCCGTGGACGAGGCGATCGCCAAGGTCGACAGCGTCGAGCACGTGCTCGTGGTGCGTCGTACCGGGCAGGAGGTCGCCTGGAACGAGGAGCGGGACCACTGGTGGCACGAGCTGGTCGACCGCCAGTCGGCCGAGCACACCCCGGAGGCGTTCGAGGCCGAGCACCCGCTGTTCATCCTCTACACCTCCGGCACCACCGGGAAGCCGAAGGGCATCCTGCACACCTCCGGCGGCTATCTGACCCAGACCGCGTACACCCACTGGGCGGTGTTCGACCTCAAGCCGGAGACCGACGTCTACTGGTGCACGGCCGACGTCGGCTGGGTCACCGGGCACTCCTACATCGTGTACGGCCCGCTGGCCAACGGCGCCACACAGGTCATGTACGAGGGCACCCCGGACACCCCGCACCAGGGCCGGTTCTGGGAGATCGTGCAGAAGTACAAGGTCTCGATCCTCTACACCGCGCCGACGGCGATCCGGACGTTCATGAAGTGGGGCGACGACGTCCCCGCCAAGTTCGACCTGTCCAGCCTGCGCGTGCTCGGCTCGGTGGGCGAGCCGATCAACCCCGAGGCCTGGATCTGGTACCGCAAGCACATCGGTGCCGACCGGACTCCGGTCGTGGACACCTGGTGGCAGACCGAGACCGGCGCGATGATGATCTCGCCGCTGCCCGGCGTCACCGAGGCCAAGCCCGGCTCCGCGCAGCGCCCGCTGCCCGGCATCAGCGCGACCGTCGTCGACGACGAGGGCCACGAGGTGCCGAACGGCGGCGGTGGCTACCTGGTGCTGACCGAGCCGTGGCCGTCGATGCTGCGCACCATCTGGGGCGACGACCAGCGGTTCCTCGACACCTACTGGTCCCGCTTCGAGGGCCGGTACTTCGCCGGGGACGGCGCCAAGAAGGACGACGACGGGGACATCTGGCTGCTGGGCCGGGTGGACGACGTGATGCTGGTGTCCGGGCACAACATCTCCACCACCGAGGTGGAGTCGGCGCTCGTCTCGCACCCCTCGGTCGCCGAGGCGGCCGTCGTCGGCGCCGCCGACGAGACCACCGGGCAGGCCATCGTCGCCTTCGTGATCCTGCGCGGTACGGCCGCCGAGACCGACACGCTCGTGGGCGAGCTGCGCGACCACGTGGGCGCCACGCTCGGACCGATCGCCAAGCCCAAGCGGATCCTGCCGGTGGCCGAGCTGCCCAAGACCCGCTCCGGCAAGATCATGCGCCGGCTGCTGCGCGACGTGGCCGAGAACCGCCAGCTCGGTGACGTCACCACGCTGACGGACTCCACGGTCATGGACCTCATCCAGACCAAGCTCCCGGCCGCCCCCAGCGAGGACTGAGCGACACCCGGCCGGCACTGATCCACCCCGAAGGGGCACCCGTCGCACAACGCGCCGGGTGCCCCTTCCGCGTCTACCGTGAGGATCACCGGTCCCGGTCGCCCACGGCCCGGGAAGAAGAGCTTGGACAGACGCAAGATCTTAGGTAAGCTAAGTAAAGCGTCAAGGACGCGTCATGGGTGCGCCGGGAAGTCTGGTCGGCAAGTGAGCCGACCCTGCCCACCCACCGGAGGTCTCCCGTGACCGCGCTCCGCACCCCGGCCGCCCCGCGCAAGCTCCTGGGCCGGCTGTCCCTGCCGGAGCGCACCTTCGTCGCGGACGCGCTGCGCACCGAGACCGTCGGCGGCATCCTGCTCCTCCTCGCCGCCGTGGCCGCGCTGATCTGGGCGAACATCCCGGCGCTCCGCCATGGCTACGAGACCGTCAGCCACTTCCACTTCGGCCCCGCCGCGCTCGGCCTGCACCTGTCCGTCGCCCACTGGGCGGCCGACGGCCTGCTCGCGGTGTTCTTCTTCGTCGCCGGCATCGAGCTGAAGCGCGAGCTGGTCGCCGGGGACCTGCGCGACCCCAAGGCGGCCGCGCTGCCCGTGGTGGCCGCGCTGTGCGGCATGGCCGTACCGGCTCTCGTGTACACCGTCGCCAACCTCACCGCGGGCGGCTCCACCCAGGGCTGGGCGGTGCCCACCGCCACCGACATCGCCTTCGCGCTCGCCGTCCTCGCGGTCATCGGCACCTCGCTGCCCAGCGCCCTGCGCGCCTTCCTGCTCACCCTCGCGGTCGTCGACGACCTGTTCGCGATCCTGATCATCGCGGTCTTCTTCACCGACCGGCTGAACTTCGCCGCGCTCGGCGGGGCGGCCGCCGCCCTGGCCGTCTTCTGGCTGCTGCTGCGCAGGGGCGTCCGCGGCTGGTACGTGTACGTCCCGCTCGCCGTCGTGATCTGGGCGCTGATGTACAACAGCGGGGTGCACGCCACCATCGCCGGCGTGGCGATGGGCCTGATGCTGCGCTGCACGGCCCGGGAGGGGGAGGACCGCTCGCCCGGCGAGCACGTCGAGCATCTGGTGCGCCCCCTGTCGGCCGGGCTCGCCGTGCCCCTGTTCGCGCTGTTCAGCGCCGGGGTGTCGATCTCGGGCGGGGCGCTGCGGGACGTCTTCACCAGGCCGGAGACGCTCGGGGTGGTGCTCGGGCTGGTCGCCGGCAAGACGCTCGGCATCTTCGGCGGCACCTGGCTGACCGCCCGCTTCACCCGCGCCTCGCTCAGCGAGGACCTCGCCTGGGCCGACGTCTTCGCGCTGGCCTCGCTCTCCGGCATCGGCTTCACCGTCTCGCTGCTCATCGGCGAACTCGCCTTCGCCGGCGACAACGCCCTCACCAACGAGGTCAAGGCGGCCGTGCTCACCGGCTCGCTGCTCGCCGCCGTGTGCGCCACGGTGCTGCTGAAGATACGCAACGCCAAGTACCGCAGGCTGTGCGCGGAGGAGGAGCGCGACGAGGACCTCGACGGCATCCCGGACATCTACGAACAGGACAACCCGGAGTACCACCTGCGGCTGGCCGCGATCTACGAGCGCAAGGCCGCCGAACACCGGCGGATCGCCGCCGAGCGGGCGGCCGCGGCGCGCCACGGGCTTTCGGAAGTGGCGGGCGGGGCAGGCGAGGAGGGCGACCGTCCGGCATGATCTGACGAGACGGTACAAAACAAGACGGCCGTACGACGCACGGAACGGCCGCCCAGGACGGCACCTGAGCGGCCCGCGTACGGCGGTACGGCACATCAGACCTCTGAGGGAGAACGCGATGAGCGCACCCGACGGCAGCCCGGTCGGCGCCGAACGCAGCATCGGCCAGCTGTTCGCCTCGGCGACGACCGAATTGTCGGCGCTGGTGCACGACGAGATCGCGCTGGCCAAGGCCCAGCTGAAGCAGGACGTCAAGCGCGGCGCGGTGAGCGGCGGCGCCTTCTCGCTGGCCGGCGCGGTGCTGGTGTTCTCCCTGCCGATGCTCAACTTCGCCCTGGCCTACGGCATCCGCACCTGGAGCCACTGGAACCTGGCGGTCTGCTTCCTGCTGTCCTTCGCGGCGAACGTGCTCGTCGCCGGTGTCCTCGCCCTGGTCGGCGTGGCGATGGCGAAGAAGGCCAAGAAGGGGCAGGGTCCGCAGAAGGTGGCCGCGTCGGTGAAGGAGACGGCGGGCGTCCTCCAGAACGCCAAGCCGCACCCGCGACCGGAACTGCGACCGGAACTGCCGGGGGACAAAGCACCCGCGGCCATCGAGGCTGTGGCACGCTCGTCGTCATGACGGACCCCGCACCCTCGGCCGTACGCATGGACGGCCCCTGGAGCCATCGGGACGTCGCCGCGAACGGCGCCCGCTTCCACATCGCCGAACTCGGCGACGGCCCCCTGGTGCTGCTGCTGCACGGCTTCCCGCAGTTCTGGTGGACCTGGCGGCACCAGCTGGTGGCGCTCGCGGACGCCGGCTACCGGGCGGTGGCCATGGACCTGCGGGGCGTCGGCGGCAGCGACCGCACCCCCCGCGGGTACGACCCGGCCAACCTCGCCCTCGACGTCACCGGGGTGATCCGCTCGCTCGGCGAGCCGGACGCCGCCCTGGTCGGCCATGACCTGGGCGGCTATCTGGCGTGGACGGCGGCCGCGATGCGGCCCAAGCTCGTCCGGCGCCTCGCCGTGGTGTCGATGCCGCACCCGCGGCGCTGGCGCGCGGCGATGCTCCGGGACGCCCGGCAGTCGGCCGCCAACTCCTGTGTCTGGGGCTTCCAGCGGCCGTGGCTGCCGGAGCGTCAACTCACCGCCGACGACGGGGCGCTGGTGGGCCGGCTGCTCCGGGACTGGTCCGGGCCGCGGCTGCCGGAGGACGAGACCGTCGAGACCTACCAGCGGGCCATGTGCATCCCGTCCACCGCGCACTGCTCCATCGAGCCGTACCGCTGGCTGGTGCGCTCGCTGGCCCGCCCGGACGGCATCCAGTTCTACCGCCGGATGAAACGGCCGGTGCGGGTGCCCACGCTGCATCTGCACGGCTCCCTGGACCCCGTCATGCGCACACGCAGCGCGGCCGGTTCGGGCGAGTACGTCGAAGCGCCGTACCGCTGGCGGCTGTTCGACGGGCTCGGCCACTTCCCGCACGAGGAGGACCCGGTCGCGTTCTCCACCGAACTGGTCAACTGGCTGAAGGACCCCGAGCCCGACCGGTGAGGTACGCGGCGACCGTTCGGTGACGGATTCGGTGCGTGGAGTATCCGTTTGGTGAACAGATGTCCCTCGAACGGCCACATGCCTGCCGCATAGGCCAATTGGGGGCCACGGAGGCGGTTATCGACCTTCGGGCAGGGGCACACGTCGGGGTATGGGCTGGACGCACGACTACAGTGACGCACCCCGCAACCGCCGCTCGGCCACGGGCCTGAGCACGCCTCAGCGCGGTACCCCGCAGGACGGGGAGGGGGACCTGAGGGTGGGGATCCCGCGTATCCTGCGCCGCCGGGCCCGCTGGGTCTCGGTACGGCTGCGTCACCCGCGCGGCTGAACCCCCGACCCCTTGAGGACCGGGTTCACAGCGCGCAGCTGTCGGTGTCCACCTGTTCGTTCGCCGTACGTCCCCGGGCGATGTCGGGCCTGATCTCGTCCGCCGTGAGGGCGTACCCGGTCTCGGCGTCGTCCAGCGACTTGGCGAAGACCACGCCGTACACCCGGCCGGCGGGCGTGAGCAGCGGGCCGCCGGAGTTGCCCTGGCGGACGGTCGCGTACAGCGAGTAGACATCGCGGCGGACCGTGCCCCGGTGGTAGATGTCCGGGCCGTTGGCCGTGATGCGCCCGCGCACGCGCGCGGCGCGCACGTCGTACGAGCCGTTCTCCGGGAAGCCCGCGACGATCGCGCCGTCACCGCCGGCCGCGTCCCGCGCGGAGAACGTCAGGGACTTCGCCTTCAGGTCCGGTACGTCGAGGACGGCGATGTCGCGCTTCCAGTCGTACAGGACGACCTTCGCGTCGTACCGGCGGCCCACACCGCCTATCTGGACGGTCGGCGCGTCGACCCCGCCGACCACGTGCGCGTTGGTCATGACCCGGCGGTCGGCGAAGACGAAGCCGGTGCCCTCCAGGACCTTGCCGCAGCTCTGCGCGGTGCCGGTGATCTTGACGATGGAGCGCTGGGCCCTGGCGGCCACCGGGCTGCCGGCGAGGGCCGGGTCGGGCGGCTCGACGTCCTTGATCGGCTCGTTGGCGAAGGGGCTGAAGACCTGCGGGAAGCCGTTCTGCGCGAGGACGGAGGAGAAGTCCGCGAACCAGGTGTCGGCCTGCGCCGGCAGCGCCCGGGAGACCCCGAGCAGCACCTTGGAGCCGCGCACCTCCTTGCCCAGGGTCGGCAGCGAGGTGCCGGCCAGGGCGGAGCCGATCAGCCAGGCGACCAGCAGCATCGCGACCACGTTGACCAGCGCGCCGCCGGTGGCGTCCAGGGCGCGGGCCGGGGACCAGGTGATGTACCGGCGCAGCTTGTTGCCCAGGTGGGTGGTGAGCGCCTGGCCGATGGAGGCGCAGACGATGACGACGACCACGGCGACCACGGCGGCCGTGGTGCTGACGTCCGCGTTGTCGGTCGCGGCGTCCCAGATGACGGGCAGCGTGTACACGGCGACGAGACCGCCGCCCAGGAACCCGATCACCGACAGGATGCCGACGACGAATCCCTGGCGGTAGCCCACCACCGCGAACCACACGGCCGCGACCAGCAACAGGATGTCCAGCACGTTCACAGACGACACCCTGTCATGAGCGCCAGTCGAGCGGGACGTGCTTGTCTCTGTCCCAGGGCCGCTCCCAGCCCGCGAAGTGCAGCAGCCGGTCGATCACCCCGGCGGTGAAGCCCCAGACCAGGGTCGATTCGACCAGGAATGCCGGGCCCCGGTGACCGCTGGGGTGGATGGCGGTGGCGCGGTTCGCGGGGTCCGTGAGATCCGCCACGGGGACCGTGAAGACCCGCGCGGTCTCGTTCGGGTCGACGACACCGACCGGGCTGGGTTCGCGCCACCAGCCCAGCACCGGGGTGACGACAAAGCCGCTGACCGGGATGTAGAGCGCGGGCAGCAGCCCGAAGAGCTGCACGCCGGCAGGGTCGAGCCCGGTCTCCTCCTCGGCCTCGCGCAGCGCCGCCCGCAGCGGCCCCTCGCCGCGCGGATCGCCGTCCTCCGGGTCGAGCGCGCCGCCCGGGAAGGACGGCTGCCCGGCGTGCGAGCGCAGCGAGCCGGAGCGCTCCATGAGCAGCAGCTCGGGGCCCTGCTCGCCCTCGCCGAACAGGATGAGCACCGCGGACTGCCGGCCCGCGCCGTCCTCGGGCGGCAGGAAGCGGCTGAGCTGGCGCGGCTGGACCGTCTCGGCGGCCCGGACGACCGGGTCGAGCCAGTCCGGCAGCCCCTCCGTGCTGAGCGCCACCGCACCGCCCCGCGTCTCACTGGCCCTCGTCATCGCCACCCCCGTCGCCGCTCTGCCTGTCCAACGCCCGAAGCCCCCGGGATCGTTCCGTCACGCGGCCCCCAGTGGCGGCGCCGGCCTGCCGCCCGCGTCCAGGTAGGCCTGCGGGGGGTTGAGCCGCTGGCCGGGGAGGCCGCCCTTCTCGTACTTCAGGAGCTTCTTCGCCTTCTCCGGGTCGGTCTCGCCCTCGCCATAGGCCGGGCAGAGCGGCGCGATCGGGCAGGCGCCGCAGGCGGGCTTGCGGGCGTGGCAGATCCGTCTGCCGTGCCAGATGACGTGGTGCGAGAGATCGGTCCAGTCGCTCTTCGGGAAGAGCGCGCCGACGGCGGCCTCGATCTTGTCGGGGTCGGTCTCGTCGGTCCACTTCCAGCGCCGCACCAGCCGCTGGAAGTGCGTGTCCACGGTGATCCCGGGCCGGCCGAAGGCGTTGCCGAGCACCACGAAGGCGGTCTTGCGGCCGACGCCGGGCAGCTTGACGAGGTCCTCCAGCCGGCCGGGGACCTCGCCGCCGAAGTCGGCCACCAGGGCCTGGGAGAGCCCTATGACCGACTTCGTCTTCATACGGAAGAACCCGCACGGGCGCAGGATCTCCTCGACCGCCTCCGGGTCGGCCGCGGCGAGGTCCTCGGGGGTGGGGTAGCGGGCGAAGAGCGCGGGGGTCGTCTGGTTGACGCGCAGGTCGGTGGTCTGGGCCGACAGGACGGTGGCGACCAGCAGCTGGAAGGGGTTGGCGAAGTCCAGCTCGGGGTGGGCGTACGGATACACCTCGGCCAGTTCGCGGTTGATCCGGCGGGCCCGGCGGACCAGCGCGGTCCGGGACTCACCCGCCGGGGTCCGCACGGCCACGGTCCGCACGGGCGCGGCCTTCCCGGCGGTCACCGTCTCGCCGACGGCCAGGACCTCGGCGGCGGCCGCCGCCCTCTTCACCGGCGTGGCCTTCCTGGCGGCGCTCTTCTTCACTGCGGGGCCCTTGGCGGCCTTCTTGTCCGCCGCCGTCTTCTTGGCTGCTGCCGTCTTCTTGGCCGGGGCGACCTTCTTCGCTGCCGCTGTCTTCTTGGCGGCCGCCGTCCTCTTGGCCGGGGCGCTCTTCTTGGCCGGGGCGCTCTTCTTGGCCGGGGCGGCTTTTTCAGCCGGTACAGCCTTTTTGCCGGACGCAGCCTTCTTAGCCGATGCGCTCTTCTTCGCGCCCTTCTCGACATCTACAGACTTTTCAGCCGATTTGCCGGTTTTCCTACTACCGCCAGGGCCCTGTTCGCCCACAGCGGAATCGCGACGTACAACCACCCGCCCAGCCCCCTTGGCCTGTGCTCTCACCGGCGATTTGGACACCCGGCCAGCCTAGAGCCCGGCACCGACATCCGCCCCGGACCCGGAAGATCAGCCCCCGATTGGACCCCTGACGCTTACCCCGGGACACCTGTGCGGCATCCTTGTGACAGATCACACTGTTTGGACCGTCCGGCAAAATGGGGAACACGGTCCCCTGGCACACGGGGGAGCAAGATCCCCTGAGCAGGTCGACAAGGAGAGAACTCGTGGACGACGTTCTGCGGCGCAACCCGCTCTTCGCGGCTCTGGACGACGAGCAGTCCGCGGAGCTTCGCGCCTCCATGAGTGAGGTGACCCTCGCGCGTGGCGACTCCCTGTTCCACGAGGGCGACCCGGGCGACCGGCTCTACGTCGTCACCGAGGGCAAGGTCAAGCTGCACCGCACCTCCCCCGACGGCCGCGAGAACATGCTCGCCGTCGTCGGCCCCGGCGAGCTGATCGGCGAGCTGTCCCTCTTCGACCCCGGCCCGCGCACGGCGACCGCCACCGCGCTGACCGAGGTCAAGCTGCTCGGCCTCGGCCACGGCGACCTCCAGCCCTGGCTGAACGCCCGCCCCGAGGTGGCCACCGCCCTGCTGCGCGCGGTCGCCCGCCGGCTGCGCAAGACCAACGACGCCATGTCCGACCTGGTCTTCTCCGACGTCCCCGGCCGTGTGGCGCGCGCCCTGCTGGACCTGTCCCGCCGCTTCGGCGTGCAGTCCGAGGAGGGCATCCACGTCGTCCACGACCTCACCCAGGAGGAGCTGGCCCAGCTGGTCGGCGCCTCGCGCGAGACCGTGAACAAGGCCCTGGCGGACTTCGCCCAGCGCGGCTGGCTCCGCCTGGAGGCGCGGGCGGTCATCCTGCTGGACGTGGAGCGGCTCGCCAAGCGCTCCCGCTGACACCGGCCTCGGCCGTACGACCCACCGGGTCCCGCCGTCCGACGGGGGCCCGGTGGCAGCGTGAGCGCCCCTCCTCCCCGGCCTACGGGACCTCCGGCGCTCGAAAAACAGCTGCTCAGGAGCGGCGGAGACGGCACAGTTGCGGCATGTCCGCACCGCATCGCCGTCCCGGCCTCGACGCCCATGGCCACATCGCCCGCGAAGGCTCCCTCGCGCGCGTGCCCGACGCCTTCCGCCCGGTCGTGGACGCGGCCCGCGACCGGTTGCCTGCGGCCCTCGGCGCGCGGCTGCACAGCGCGTACCTCTACGGCTCGATTCCGCGCGGTACCGCGCGCGTGGGCCGCAGCGACCTGGACCTGTTCGTCGTGCTCCAGGAGGAACCCGGGGACGGCGACCGGGATGCCGTACGGGCGCTGGGGGAGGCGCTCGACCGGGAGTTCCCGCAGATCGACGGCGTCGGCACGCTGCTGTACGGCCGGGACCGGCTGCTGAGCGAGCTGGAGCGGTACGACCTGGCCTGGTTCGTCGCCTGCCTGTGCACCCCGCTGCTCGGTGAGGACCTCGCCGAGCGGCTGCCCCGGTACCGCCCGGACTCCCTGCTCGCCCGCGAGACCAACGGCGACCTCGCACTGTGGCTGCCCCGCTGGCGGGAGCGCATCGCGGGCGCGGAGGACACCGAGGCGGCGCGGCGGCCGCTGGTGCGGTTCATGTCCCGGCATCTGGTCCGCACCGCCTTCACGCTCGTCATGCCCCGCTGGAACGGCTGGACGAGCGACCTGGGCGAGATGGCCGAGGCGTTCGCCGCGTACTACCCGGAGCGCGCCGCCCAGGTGCGTACGGCGGCGCGGTACGGCCATGAGCCCGTCGGCGACGCGGAGTTGCTGCGGTCGTACGTGGACGACCTCGGCCCCTGGCTCGCCGACGAGTACGCGCGCGTGCACGGCGTGAAGGCCCCGCGGCCGGAGAACTAGCCACGGCGCGGGATACGGCCCCGCTAGATCAGCCCGTGCTCGCTGAGATAGTCCAGCTGGGCCCGTACCGACAGCTCCGCGGCCGGCCACAGCGAACGGTCCACGTCGGCGTACACATGGGCGACGACCTCGGCCGCGGTGCGATGACCGTCCTCGACCGCGGTCTCCACCTGGGCGAGCCGGTGGGCGCGGTGGGCCAGATAGAACTCGACGGCGCCCTGCGCGTCTTCCAGGACCGGTCCGTGGCCCGGCAGCACGGTGTGCACGCCGTCGTCCACCGTCAGGGACCGCAGCCGGCGCAGGGAGTCCAGATAGTCGCCGAGACGGCCGTCCGGATGGGCCACCATCGTCGTACCGCGCCCCAGGATGGTGTCACCGGTCAGCACCGCCTGGTCGGCCGGCAGATGGAAGCACAGCGAGTCCGAGGTGTGCCCCGGGGTGGGTACGACCCTCAGCTCCAGGCCGCCCACGGTGATCACGTCCCCCGCGGCCAGGCCCTCGTCCCCCAGCCGGAGCGCCGGATCGAGCGCACGCACGCGCGTACCGGTCAGCTCGGCGAAGCGGGCGGCGCCCTCGGCGTGGTCGGCATGGCCGTGGGTGAGCAGGGTCAGGGCTATGCGCCGGCCGGCCCTCTCGGCCGTGTCCACGACGGCGCGCAGATGGCCGTCGTCCAGCGGTCCCGGGTCGATCACCACGGCCAGGTCGGAGTCCGGTTCGGCGACGATCCAGGTGTTGGTGCCGTCCAGGGTCATCGCGGAGGCGTTGGGCGCGAGGACGTTCACCGCCCGTGCGGTGGCGGGGCCCGAGACCACCGCGCCCCGGGGTTGTCCGGGCAGAGCTGCTGCGTCGGTCATGCGGAGCCTCCACCGGTCGTTCCGGCCTGCGTGGCGGTCGTCGGGGCGGGCGCCGGGGCGGTGGGGATGTGCTTGGTGAACTCGTCGTGCCCCGGCCAGGACAGCACGATCTCGCCGTCCACGAGACGGGCCCGGGCCAGCACCGGTGTCAGATCGCGCGCGGGGGCCGCCGCGAGCGTCTCCGCGGCGGTGGCGTACGGCAGCAGCTGGCGCAGGGTGGCGATGGTGGGCGGCATCATCAGCAGCTCGCCCTTGTCGTAGCCGGCGGCGGCATCGGCGGGGCGGATCCACACCGTGCGGTCGGCCTCCGTGGAGGCGTTGCGCGTGCGCTGGCCTTCCGGGAGGACGGCCACGAAGAACCAGGTGTCGTAGCGGCGGGCCTCGAACTCCGGGGTGATCCAACGGGCCCAGGCACCCAGCAGGTCCGCGCGCAGCACCAGGCCGCGCCGGTCCAGGAACTCGGCGAAGGACAGCTCACGGGCCACCAGGGCGGCCCGGTCGGCCTCCCAGTCCTCGCCCGTGGTGTCCCCGACGACCGAGTCCGCGTCCGGCCCGGCGAGCAGGACGCCCGCCTCCTCGTACGTCTCCCGTACGGCCGCGCAGACGATCGCCTGGGCGCTGTTCTCGTCGACGCCGAGCCGCTGTGCCCACCACGCGCGCGTGGGGCCCGCCCAGCCGATCTGACGGTCGTCGTCGCGCGGGTCGACACCGCCCCCGGGATAGGCGTACGCGCCTCCGGCGAAGGCCATGGAGGCGCGTCTGCGCAGCATGTGGACGGCCGGGCCGCTCTCGGTGTCCTTCAGGAGCAGCACCGTGGCCGCCCGCCTGGGGGACACCGGGGTGAGGGTGCCGGCCGCGAGCGCACGTATGCGGTCCGGCCACTCCGGTGGATACCACTGACCGTTCGCCATGGCCGGAGGCTATCCCGTATAGGGCGAATGTTCGAGAGGTGCCCGGGGGAGGCGGGGCGGGGGTGAGGAGTGGGGCTGCGGGGGGGGCGGCTGCTGGGTGCGGGGCCCGCCGTGCTGCTGACCGTCGGGGGCGGCCGGGGACCGAGTGCCGGCTGCCGACTGTCGGGGGCGGGATGCGGCGGACTGCCGGGCCCGGCCAGCTGCCGGTTGCCGGTTGCCGTGGGCCGAGATCCGGCGGCTGCTCACTCCGGCCGACTGCCGACTACCGGCTGCCGTGGGCCGGAGGGCGGGATCCGGCCGACTGCCACGCCGGGCCGGCTACCGACTACCGGGGGCGGGATCCGGCGGACTGCCGACTGCGGAGCGCCGGGATCCCGCGGACTGCTGCCGGCTGCCGGGCCCGGTCGGCTACCGACTACCGGGGACCCGGGGGCGAGGGCAGGACCCGGCGAACTACCGACTGCCAGGTCCGGCCAGCGGCGGACTACCCGGGGCCGAGGCCGAGATCAGGCGGACTATCGACTGCCCGGCCCGGCCGATTGCCAGGCCGGGCCGGCTACCGACTACCGGGGGCGGGATCGGCGGACTGCCGGGGGCGGCAGGCTGCGACTACCGGGCGCCGAGGGCCAGGGTGCGGACTGCCGCTGCCGGGGTCGCCGGACTGCCGGCCGCCGAGGGCCGGCGGGCTCCCGGGCCCCGGCGGACGGCCTACCCCGGCGTCGACGGACCCAGCCCGGCACCGACGGACCTCCCCCCGACCGGGCCCCGGCACGGACGCACCCCGGCACGGACAGGCCCCCGCGTCGACGCCCCCGCGCCGGCCGGCCCCCGTGGGCTACTGAGCCAGCTCGACCTGGATCTCGATTTCGACCGGCGCGTCCAGCGGGAGCACCGCGACGCCCACCGCGCTGCGTGCGTGCACGCCCTTGTCGCCGAGGACCTCTCCGAGCAGTTCGCTGGCGCCGTTGACGACACCGGGCTGGCCGGTGAAGTCGGACGCGGAGGCGACGAAGCCGACGACCTTCACCACGCGCGCGATGCGGTCCAGGTCGCCGGTGACGGACTTCACGGCGGCCAGCGCGTTCAGCGCGCAGATACGGGCCAGGTCCTTGGCCTCCTCCGGCGTGACCTCGGCGCCCACCTTGCCGGTGACCGGCAGCTTGCCCTGCACCATGGGCAGCTGGCCGGCGGTGTACACGTACACACCGGACTGCACGGCCGGCTGGTAGGCGGCCAGCGGCGGTACGACCTCCGGCAGCGTCAGGCCCAGTTCGGCCAGCTTCTCCTCGACCGCGCTCACGCCTGCTTCTCCCGCTTCAGGTAGGCCACGAGCTGCTCGGCGTTGGGCCCGGGCACGACCTGGACGAGCTCCCAGCCGTCCTCGCCCCAGGTGTCCAGAATCTGCTTCGTGGCATGGACGAGCAGCGGCACGGTTGCGTATTCCCACTTGGTCATGGGCCGACTGTAGCCGCTGTGACCGGGGGGACCGTGACCTGAGGCCGGGAGGGCGGTGACGTGCGTTATCCACAGCCTCCCGCGTGAGTGTCGGCCGGAATGGTTAGGCTCGAAGACGTGAGCAGGCTCCAGGTCGTCAGCGGCAAGGGCGGGACCGGAAAGACGACGGTCGCCGCCGCCCTCGCGCTGGCCCTCGCGACCGAGGGGAAGCGGACGCTTCTCGTGGAGGTCGAGGGCCGGCAGGGCATCGCACAGCTCTTCGAAACGGAGGCGCTGCCCTATGAGGAAAGGAAGATCGCGGTCGCACCGGGCGGCGGCGAGGTGTATGCCCTCGCCATCGATCCCGAACTGGCCCTTCTGGACTACCTCCAGATGTTCTACAAACTCGGCGGCGCCGGCCGGGCCCTGAAGAAGCTCGGCGCCATCGACTTCGCCACCACCATCGCCCCCGGCCTGCGCGACGTCCTGCTCACCGGCAAGGCGTGCGAAGCGGTGCGCCGCAAGGACAAGCGCGGGCGGTTCGCCTACGACTACGTCGTGATGGACGCCCCGCCGACCGGCCGCGTCACCCGCTTCCTGAACGTGAACGACGAGGTGGCGGGCCTGGCGAAGATCGGCCCGATACACAATCAGGCCCAGGCCGTCATGCGTGTGCTGAAGTCGCCGGAGACGGCGGTGCACCTGGTGACGCTGCTGGAGGAGATGCCGGTCCAGGAGACCGCCGACGGCATCGCGGAACTCCGCGCGGCGCGGCTGCCGGTGGGCCGGGTCATCGTGAACATGGTCCGGCCGCAGGTGTTGGACGGGGCCGATCTGGAACTCGTCCGGAGCGTGGAGCGTTCTTCTGTCGCACAGGCGTTGTCGGCGGCCGGGCTGGGCGGGGCCCGGCGCGGTGGCAACGCCGCGAAGCTGGTGGACCCGCTGCTGGAACAGGCCGCGGAGTACGCCGAGCGGTACGCGCTGGAGCAGGACCAGCGTGCGGTCCTGACCGAGCTGGGCCTGCCGCTGCACGAACTGCCGCTGCTCGCCGAGGGCATGGACCTGGCGGGCCTGTACGAACTCGCCACCGAGCTGCGGAAGCAGGGGTTGTCATGAGTCCGGACCCGGCCGAGGCATCCGAAGCACCCGAAACCCCCGACGCGGCCGAAGTCGGGGAGCCGGCCGACGGCTGGGAGAAGGGCCGCCGCCTCTCCCCCGCACGCGTGCTGGACATCGACCCGCTGCTGGACGACCCCGGCACCCGGATCGTGGTGTGCTGCGGCTCGGGCGGGGTCGGCAAGACGACGACCGCCGCGGCGCTCGGTCTGCGGGCGGCCGAGCGGGGCCGCAAGGTGGTCGTGCTCACCATCGACCCGGCCAAGCGGCTGGCCCAGTCGATGGGCATCGACTCGCTCGACAACGTCCCGCGCCGGGTCAAGGGCACCGAGGGCGACGGCGAACTGCACGCCATGATGCTCGACATGAAGCGCACCTTCGACGAGGTCGTGGAGGCGCACGCCGACTCGGAGCGGGCGGCCGCGATCCTGGCGAACCCTTTCTACCAGTCGCTTTCGGCGGGCTTCGCGGGCACGCAGGAGTACATGGCGATGGAGAAGCTGGGCCAGCTGCGCGCCAAGGACGAGTGGGACCTGATCATCGTGGACACCCCGCCGTCCCGCTCGGCGCTCGACTTCCTGGATGCGCCGAAGCGGCTCGGCTCCTTCCTGGACGGCCGCCTGATCCGCCTGCTCACCGCGCCGGCGAAGCTGGGCGGCCGCGCGGGCCTGGCCTTCCTCAACGTCGGCATGTCGATGATGACCGGCACCCTGGGCAAGCTGCTGGGCGGCCAGCTGCTGAAGGACGTGCAGACGTTCGTCGCCGCCATGGACACCACCTTCGGCGGGTTCCGCACGCGCGCGGACGCCACGTACAAACTGCTCCAGGCGCCCGGTACGGCGTTTCTGGTGGTCGCCGCCCCGGAGCGGGACGCGCTGCGCGAGGCGGCGTACTTCGTGGAGCGGCTGGCCGCGGAGGACATGCCCCTGGTGGGGCTGGTGCTCAACCGGGTGCACGGCAGCGGCGCCGTCCGGCTGTCGGCCGAGCGGGCGCTCGCCGCCGCGGAAAATCTTGAGGAGTCCCGCATTGTGGATCAGGGGGGCGGGAAAGCTGGTCTTCGTAACTCTCCTGACACGTACGGCAGTTCAACATCTCCCGCATCCGAGCCCGGGACCGGTACCCCTGCTTCCGAGGAAGGCTCCCCCGCCGACGCGGAACGCCCCGTCGACCGGCTCACCGCGGGACTGCTGAGACTGCACGCCGACCGTATGCATCTCCTCGCACGCGAGCAGCGCACGCGTGACCGCTTCACCGCGCGCCATCCCGAGGTGGCGGTGGTGGAGGTCGCCGCGCTGCCCGGTGACGTCCACGACCTCGCGGGCCTGCGCGACATCGGCGCCCGGCTCGCCGCCGGGGCGACAGGGCGCACGGAGCCGCCGTAGCGAACCGTCACGAGCGGCGGGCGCGGCGCGAGAGAGATGCCCGACGTACGCGGTGTCCGTGGCGTCCATCCGGGGCGATGCGCGCCCAGGACGAGACGGACGAGGGCCACCCGTGGTGGCATACACCACGGGAATGCGAGGCAGGCGAGGGATATGAGGGGCGCGAGAGATCCCCTCAGCTCACCGCCGCGTAGTTCTCGTACACCTCGTCGCTGTCGAGCGACACGATGCCCGCGCCCCGCTCGTACTCCGAGCGGGCGGTCTCCAGCAGCCTGCGCCAGGAGGTCACGGTGGGCCGCCGGCGCAGCAGTGCGCGGCGTTCCCGCTCCGTCATGCCTCCCCACACGCCGAATTCGACGCGGTTGTCCAGCGCATCGGCCAGGCATTCGGTGCGTACCGGACATCCGGTGCACACCGCCTTGGCCCTGTTCTGCGCTGCTCCTTGAACGAACAGTTCATCCGGATCAGTAGTGCGGCAGGCAGCCTGCGCACTCCAGTCGGTTACCCAGCCCATACCGGCGCCGTCCTCTCCCGAATCGAGGCTCCCCCACGGCGGCAGCGGCATATTCACCGCCGCCAGTTGAGGACGTTACGGAAGGCGGGGACAGCGCAACACCCCCTTCGGGCCCAATCTTGAATGGCCCGAACGGACTATGGGTAAGCGGCAGATCACCCGCGGGAGTGAGCTGGCGACATGCGCGACGATTCCGGCAAACCGGGACAGTTATGATGCACCACACCGGACGCCGGATGACACACAAGGCGGATTCGGACACGCCCCCACCAAGAAGCCGGGGTACTTCCGGAACGATTCGGGGCTGCCGGACGTATTGATACGTGACCGCACTGCTGTGACAGTTGAGAGCAGCTTAGGCCAAGGCCTGCGCGCGTGTCCGGGAAATGGAAACGTAGGCAGGTCAGGGTGGGGCCAGGTTGCGCTGCCGTCACGATCCCGCATGCGAAACATCCCGGGGGGAGCCGCTCCCTCGGAACGCTCATGACTACGGATTAGGCTGCCCCCATGCCAAAGAAGCGCTCGGGCGGTGGTCTGTCGCCGATGCAACAGGCCGCCACGTTCCTCGGTGTCAGTGTGCTCGCCGGAGCCGTGATGGCGGGCATCGCACTGCCCGCGGCCGGCGCGCTCGGCCTCGCGGCCAAGGGGTCGGTCCAGAGCTTCGACGAGATCCCGGCCAACCTGAAGAGCCCCCAGCTGAGTCAGCGCACCACCATCCTGGACAACCAGGGCGGCCAGATCGCGACCGTCTACTCCCGCGACCGCACGGTGGTCGACCTCAAGGACATGTCGCCGTACATGCAGAAGGCGATCGTCGCGATCGAGGACTCGCGCTTCTACAAGCACGGCGCGATCGACCTCAAGGGCGTGCTGCGCGCCCTGAACAAGAACGCGCAGAGCGGCGGGGTCGCCCAGGGCGCCTCCACGCTCACCCAGCAACTGGTGAAGAACTACTTCATCGAGGAGGCCGGCGACGACCCGACGAAGGTCGCCGAGGCCACCCAGCAGACCCTCGGCCGGAAGATCCGCGAGCTGAAGTACGCGATCCAGATCGAGGAGAAGCTCGGCAAGAAGAAGATCCTCGAGAACTACCTGAACATCACCTTCTTCGGTGAGCAGGCCTACGGCGTCGAGGCCGCCGCCCAGCGGTACTTCTCCAAGCACGCCAAGGACCTGAACCTCCAGGAAGCGGCGCTGCTGGCCGGCATCGTGCAGTCGCCAAGCCGCTACGACCCGGTGAACGACGAGGCGGAGGCCACCAAGCGCCGCAACACCGTGCTCCAGCGGATGGCAGAGGTCGGCGACATCTCCCAGCAGGAGGCCGACCAGGCCAAGGAGAAGCCGCTCGGCCTGAACCCCAGCCGCCCCAAGAACGGCTGCATCACCGCGGTCAAGGGCGCCGGTTTCTTCTGTGACTACGTCCGCGACATCGTGCTGACCGACCCCTCCTTCGGCAAGACCAAGGAGGCGCGGGCCCAGCTGTGGAACCGCGGCGGCCTGACGATCCGCACCACCCTGGACCCGCAGTCCCAGCAGTCCCTCCAGGCGTCCGTCAAGCAGCACGTCTACAAGAGCGACTCCGTGGCGACGGCCGCGACCATCGTGCAGCCCGGCACCGGCAAGATCCTCGCGATGGGCCAGTCCCGGCCGTACGGCTTCGGCAAGAACGAGACGCAGATCAACCTCTCGGTGAACTCGGACATGGGCGGCGGCGCCGGCTACCAGCCCGGTTCGACGTTCAAGCCGATCGTCGCGGCGGCCGCGATCGAGGGCGGGAAGCCGCCGACGCAGCAGTACTCGTCGCCGTACGAGATGCCGTACCCGAGCCCCGTACAGGCCTGTGACGGGAAGGTCTGGCGGAACGACCCGAACAACCCGGCGAAGCTGACCAACGAGAGCAGGTCGGAGCACGGGCCGTACGGCATGAAGGAGGCGACCGCCAAGTCGGTCAACACCTACTACGTGCAGCTGATCAGCGACATCGGCATCTGCCCGGTCATCGACATGGCCAAGAAGATGGGCGTGGCGCGGGCGGACGGCCGGCCCATCGACCAGGCGCCGTCGATCGCGCTCGGCAGCCAGGAGATGTCCCCGCTGACGATGGCGAACGCGTACGCCACCTTCGCCGCGCGCGGGACGTACTGCACCCCGGTCGCGATCGAGTCGATCACCCAGAAGGTCGGCAGCATGCAGAAGTCGCTGCCGGTGCCGAAGTCGACCTGCTCGCGCGCGATGTCGGAGAAGACCGCCGACAGCATCAGCACGATCCTCAAGGGCGTGGTCGAGGACGGCACGGGTGAGGAGGCCGGTCTCGGCAGCCGCCCGAGCGCGGGCAAGACCGGTACGACGGACGAGCGCTTCGCGGCCTGGTTCGTCGGCTACACCCCGAACATGGCGGGCGCGGTCTGGGTCGGCGACCCGGCCCACAAGCGCCACATGATCAACATCACCATCGGCGGCATCCCGTACGACAAGGTCTACGGCGGCAAGGTCCCGGGCCCGATCTGGCGCGACATGATGACCGGCGCGCTGGACGGCAAGCCCGTGGAGGACTTCCACCTGATCGACATCCCCGACGACACCGGCAAGGGCACCGGTGGTCAGGGAAAAGGCCCCGGGGGGACGGACGGGGGGAAGAACGGGGACACCACCGGTCAGGTGATCGGCGGACTCATCGGTGACCTGACGGACGGCGGTGCGTCGACCGGCGGGACCACGGGTGACACCACCACCGGCACGGCCGGCGGCGCTCTTCCCACCCCGACGTTCTCCCTGCCCGGCAACTTCATCCAGGGCCAGACGAACGGCGGCTCCAACGGCAACGGGAACGGCAACGGCAACGGAATCGGCGGCAACCGAGGCTGATGCCGTACGACGACGGGGCCGGCCCTTGCGGAAAGGGCCGGCCCCGCTCTGTCTGTGCCTGTGCCTGTGCGGCGCTTCAGCACTGTGGCTGTGCGGCGCTTCAGCACTGTGCCTGTGCGGCGATTCAGTCCTGTGCCTGTGGCTGTGCAGGGATTCAGCCCTGAAGGTGCTTCTTCACCACGGCGGCGACGCGGCCGCCCTCGGCCAGGCCGGCCACCTTCGGGTTCACGATCTTCATGACGGCACCCATGGCCCGCGGCCCCTCGGCACCGGCCTCCCTGGCCTCCGCCACGGCCTGGGTGACGATCGCGTCCAGCTCCTCGTCGGACAGCTGCTTGGGCAGGTACTCGGCGAGCACCTCGCCCTCCGCCTTCTCCCGCTCGGCCGACTCGGCCCGGCCACCCTGCGCGAAGGCCTCGGCCGCCTCGCGGCGCTTCTTCGCCTCCCGGGTGATCACCTTGAGGATCTCGTCGTCGGACAGCTCGCGCTTCTCCTTGCCGGCGACCTCCTCCTTGGTGATCGCGGTGAGGGTCAGCCGGAGCGTCGAGGAGCGCAGCTCATCGCGCTCCTTGATCGCGGCGTTGAGGTCGTCCTGGAGCTTCGACTTGAGCGTGGTGGTCATGGCTCGATTGTCGCAGGTATGGGCCGCCGGACGCCCGCGGATTTGCGGCCGCCCGGTCTTCCGCGGGCTCCGGGGTCTGACACGATGGGCGCATGCGCGCGCGATACGGAATTCCCATGGGAATCATGGCGGCAGGCGCCGCCGGGCTGGTGTACGCCGCGGGCTTCGAGGCCCGCTCCTTCCGCCTCCGCCGGGTGACGGTCCCGGTGCTCCCGCCGGGCATGCGCCCGCTGCGCGTGCTTCAGGTGTCCGACATCCACATGGTGAGCGGCCAGCGGAAGAAGCAGCGCTGGCTCCAGTCGCTGGCGGGGCTGCGCCCGGACTTCGTGATCAACACCGGTGACAACCTCTCGGACCCCGAGGGTGTGCCGGAGACCCTGGACGCGCTCGGCCCCCTGATGGAGTTCCCGGGCGCGTACGTCTTCGGCTCCAACGACTACTACGGCCCCAAGCTCCGCAACCCCGCCCGCTATCTGCTGGAGAAGGCGAGCGGCCGGCACGGCCTGAACGGCAACCCGCCGGCGGTCGGTGCGATCCACAACCCGTGGGAGGAGCTGCGGGACGGCTTCGACGCGGCGGGCTGGCTGAACCTGACGAACACCCGGGGCGTGCTGAAGGTCGACGACGTGTCGATCGAGCTGACCGGCCTGGACGACCCGCACATCAAGCGCGACCGGTACGCCCGGGTGGCGGGCGGCCCCTCGGCGGCGTACGACTTCTCCGTCGGCGTGGTCCACGCGCCCTACCTGCGCGTCCTGGACTCCTTCACGGCCGACGACTATCCGCTGATCCTGGCCGGCCACACCCACGGCGGACAGCTGTGCATCCCCTTCTACGGCGCCCTGGTCACCAACTGCGACCTGGACACGGACCGGGTGAAGGGCCTCTCCACGCACACCGCCGAGGGCCGCACCTCCTACCTCCACGTCTCGGCGGGCTGCGGCACCAACCGCTACACCCCGCTCCGCTTCGCCTGCCCGCCGGAGGCGACGCTGCTGACGCTGGTGGAGCGGCGGTAGGGGGCGGGCGGACTCCGGTCGGCCACTCAAAGGCGACGGCGAGGGCGGGGGGACGTCGGCAAGAACGCCACTCCACCCCCGCCCTGGAACGCCCTACCACCCCACTGGGCGCATGAGGCGCATCCCAAATAGCCCCTTTTGCCCCCCACCCCTAGCGTGAGGGCATGACCGCCCCCATACCCAGGGAGATCCCGGACCTGCCCGCGGTCCCGGGCCCGCCCCTGCTCCTGCCCTCCCCGGTCCCAGCCACGGCGGTGGTGGGCCCGATCCGCCGCCCCGCGGCCGCGGTGTTCCGGCTGCTGACCGCCCTGGTGGCCGCCGCGGGCGTCGCCCTCCAGCTCCTGCTGGGCACCCCGGCCCGGACGCTGAGCTACTTCGGCGTCCAGGCGGCCGTACTGCTGGCCGTGACGATGCTGCTCTCGGCGTCGCGGGCCTGGCGCGCCCGCCGTCCCCTCCCCTCCGGCGTGACCGGCGCAGCACTGCTGTACGTCGTGATCTCGGCGCTCGTCTACCACCTGCTGCTGGCCCACACGACGCCCCCGTTCTCCATGACCGGCGCGACCAAGGCCCCGGAGCGCTGGCACGCCCAGTGGGCGGCTCTCCAGCTGCTGCACACGGTGGCCCCGGCGGCGGCCCTGCTCGACTGGCTCTGCCTCACCCCCGCGACCCGCCTGCACCTGCGCCAGGCCGCGAGCTGGCTCCTGTACCCCCTGGCCTACCTGGCCTTCACCTTCGCCCGGGCGACCGTGATCCCGCCGACCCGCCCGTCCCGCTACCTCTACCCCTTCCTGGACGTCACCGCCCACGGCTACCGCAGCACCCTGGCCAACGCCCTCCTCATCGGCCTCGCGATCTACGCCGTCGGAGTCCTCCTGGTCGCCCTGGACCACGCCCGCCCGACCCCGGTCCGCCGCCCCCTCTGAATCGGATTTCGTCTCTGGGCCACCCGTGGGCTAAAGTAAACGACGTCGCCGCGGGAAGCAGCGACACCGGGGTGTAGCGCAGCTTGGCAGCGCGCTTCGTTCGGGACGAAGAGGTCGTGGGTTCAAATCCCGCCACCCCGACAGCCGCAACACCAGGTCAGGGCCGGTTCTCCTTCACGGAGAACCGGCCCTGACTCGTTCCGCAGGGCGTCTGGGGAGTGAACGGGGAGTGGATCAAGGAAATCGACTCCCCGGACGTCACCGTTGACGCGCTCTCAACAGCGCATCGAGCGCGCGGACCGGTGACCGCGGGTGCATGGCAGAACGTGCCGCCAACGCCTCTTCCCACTGCTCGGTCAGGTCGTCCATGAACCGGTCCCGCATCCGCGCCGTGATGTGCGAGTAGCGGGCTTGCACCGAGCCATCCTCATGCCCCATCCGTTCATCCATGAGCTTGGGTGGGGTCCCGAGTTCCTCCATGACCGTCTTGTGGGAGTGCCTGAGCCTGTGCGGGGTGAGACCCCGTGCGAATGCCCGCAGCTTCCCAAGCTGAGGGCACGCCGCGGTGGTCACGCGCCGGCCGCCACGGCTTGCTCTGGTCGACGGCATCAGTAGCGTGGCTGAGCCCGGTGGGGGTACGGCGACACATACGCGCGCCCGCTCGTTCGACGTCCTCGCCGCCGTCGCTGGCTTTCGTCGGCTGAGGTTCAGACGTGGGTCCGCCGCACGCCGGTGCACGCGATCAGCCTGCTGCCGTCTTCGGTCAGAAACAGCATGAACGTCCAGGAGCCATCGGCAGCCCTGATCTCCCCCAGGCGAACCGGCTGCTGCTGCCGACCGAGCAACTCCACGGCGCGTGCCAGGTTCGTAGTCTCGATGCCCCGGCGGCGCGTGTGCCGCAGCCGTACTGAAGTGGCGCGCCTCGGCCGGCGCAGGTCTCGTCTCCTCCTCCGCATCCTGGACCTCTTCGGCGAAGTCCAGAGCCCAGCCGGGATCTTGGATCGCTCGATCAAGCTCAGCAGCCGTGACACGCAGATACTGACCGATCATGCTCATGAACGGAGACTAGACGTGTCCACTGACAACGACCGCCGGACGGACCGTCTCAGTTTCCGTCGCACAGCTCCCCACCAACTCAGATGGAAAAGCGTGCACATCAAGGAGATGCGCTGGGTGTACTGACCGCGTGCGCCTGGGACCCAGGTGTCCCCAGCCATGCGCCCTCCCCTGCGTCTGCGCCAAGCCGAGCTGAAGAAGATGGCGAGCAAGCGCCGCAAGAGGTGAGCCGCGGCGGTGGACGTCGACCTGCGTGACAACGCCGACGCTCAGCGGCGGATGAAGGCGGAGGTCTGCGGACCCTCAGAGCAGCCGAAGGCAGGACCACCCGAGGCAGAAACCCCGCCCCAGTTACTTCGAAAACGAACAGGTCCAAGGGCCAGCCGTCAGGCAGGATGGGGTGCTTCTTTCTGTCGGCGGTGGCAGCGCCGGCTGCCTGGCGCGTCCTGGGGGGACTTTCGTGATCATTGCCTTTTCGGGTCCGTACGACCCGGCCTACCAGCTCCAGACGAGCGCGCTCGCGCTGGTCTTCGGCATAGCGCTCATCAGCGTCGGACGGATGCTGCGGCGGACCGGACAGCTGCCTGCGTATCTCGACTTCAGGCAGAGGGCGTCGGGCTCGCTGGTACCGCAGGAGAGCAGGAGTGCCGGCATCGTAAGGCTCGGTGCGGCCATGATCGCCGTGGGCGGGTTCTTCCTCTTCGGGACCGTCTGCCTCGTCCTCGGCGCGCTGGGCGTGCTCGGCCCCTGAGGTGCACGGCCACGGCGGGGCTGGCCTGGTCGCCTCGGATGTTCGGTGGTCGCCCGGCGTGCCGATCCCTACCGTGGGCCCATGACCGACAGCCGGACTTCGTCAACAGCGTCAGCATGTGGCCCGCAAGGACACCGGTGTCGGTCTTCTTCGACGCGGACAACCCCGGCCGGTGGATGCTGCACTGTCACCACGCCTACCACGGCGAGGCCGGGGTGATGGCGCTGCCGGCGTGCAGCCGGTAGCTCCGGGCGCGTCGGGGCCGGTCAGCCGTTCAGTGCCCGCAGCTGTTCCAGCAGGCGGTGCAGGTCGTGGGCGGCTTCCGCGACGGAGCAGGTGGCTGCGGCCAGGACGAGGGCCGTGGCCAGGGCCGGCAGCAGGCGGTGGGTCACGGGCGGGGCGAGGAGGGCGGCCACCCGGCGCGGGACCGGGCCCGCGCCGCGGAGCGGGTTGCGCCGGCGTCCCAGCAGGCCGAGGGCGGCGGGCGGGAGGCCGCCGCGGGCCCGGGAGTGCCGGGTGGCCAGGGCTGCCCGGCCCACGGCGCGGGCGACGCGGCGCCGGTCGCCGGTGGCCGTGGCCGCGTGCTCGTCGGCCCAGCGTTCGAGGGTGTAGGTGACGGCGTGGGCCAGGGGGCGCAGCAACGGGTTGGCGGCGGCGCCGAGTTGGGCGAGGGCGACGAAGAGGTAGTGGTGGCCGGTGAGATGGGCGCGTTCGTGGGCCAGCAGGATCTCGTGCTCGGCGCGGTCCAGCGTGCGGAGCATGCCGGTGGAGACGACGATGCGGCCGGGCAGCCCGGGCAGGGCGAACGCGTCGGGTGCCGGGTCGTCGACGATCACCGTCCCGTCCCGTGTGGGCATGCAGGCCGCGTCCAGGGTGGCGGCGGCCAGCGCGCGCACGCGTCGTACGAGCAGCCGCAGCACACCGACCGCCGCGACGGCGAGCAGCGCCGCGGCGGCGACGGCCACCGGCAGCCGGGCGGGGAGGTGCTGCCCTGCCGGCCCGAGCGGCCGGTGTCCGAGGAACGCCGGCAGCGGGCTGCGGACCAGCCAGGTGGAGGCGAGCAGGGCGAGCGAGAGGGTGCTCGCGGCGCCCAGGACGAGGGCGGAGCCGGCCGACAGCCAGCTGGCCAGCCGGGGTTCGCAGTGCTCGGTCAGCATCCGCGCGCCCGGGAACGCGAGCAGGGGAAGCAGCAGGGGGAGATAGACGGCCAGGTGCATGGGGGCCTGGCCTACCGTCCGGGTCCCTGGTCGAGCAGCTGGCGCAGCAGTTCCTCGTCCGAGCTGGACAGGCCGTCCACGAACCGGGACAGCACCGCCTCCCGGTCGCGGCCGCGCTCGTCCAGGACGCCCTGCATTCGGCGGGCGGCGAGGCCGGCCTCGTCGGCGACGGGGGCGTAGACATAGGCACGGCCGTGGCGGGTGCGGCTGAGGACCTGCTTGTCGTACAGCCGGTTCAGTACGGTGATCACGGTGCTGTACGTCAGGTCGTCGTCCAGCCGGTCCATGACCTGTCCGGCGCTCAGCGCGCTCCCGGACCGCTGGAGCACAGTGAGGATCTCCGCCTCCAGCTGCCCGTTGGGGCGACGGCCGGCCGACCGGTCATCGATGGCCATGGGTTTGCGTTCGCCTCCCTTCGCCTTTTACAGTCGCGTAAAAGTTTTACAGTCGCGTAAAAGCTGCTGTTCCGAGTGTGCCATGCGAGGCCGGGCACCGGCCCTCTCTCCCGAAGTGGATCCCATGAGCGCGATCAGTGTGAGTCAGGCCGTCGTCCTCGGCATCGTCGAGGGGGTGACCGAGTTCCTCCCCGTGTCCTCCACCGGCCATCTCAAGATCGCCGAAGGGCTCATGGACATCCCGGTGGACGACAAGTCCGTCGTCGGGTTCTCCGCCGTCATCCAGGTCGGCGCCATCGCCGCCGTACTCCTGTACTTCTTCAAGGACATCAGGCGGATCGTCACCGCGTGGTTCCGCGGGCTGACCAACAAGGAGGAGCGCTACCACCACGACTACAAGTTCGCCTGGTGGGTCATCGCGGCCACCATCCCGATCGTGGTCGTGGGCCTGGCGGCGAAGCCGCTGATCGACGGCCCGCTCGCCTCGCTGTGGGTGGTCGCCGGTTCGCTGATCGCCGGCTCCGTGGTGATGTGGTGCGCGGACCAGATGGGCCGGCACAAGCGCGGTGAGGACGACACGTCCTTCAAGGACGCGATGTGGGTCGGCTGCTCGCAGATCCTCGCGCTGCTCTTCCCCGGCTTCTCCCGCTCCGGCGCCACCATGTCCACCGCGCTCATCCTGGACCTGGACCGGGTCGCCGCCACCCGGCTGTCGTTCTTCCTCGGCATCCCGGCCCTGACCGGCGCCGGCATCTACGAGCTGAAGGACGCCCTCGGCGCGGGCGTGGGTGCCGTCCCGCTGGCCGTCGGCACCGTGGTGTCCTTCGTCGTCGCCTACGCCTCCATCGCCTGGCTGCTGAAGTTCGTCGCCAAGCACTCCTTCAACGCCTTCGTGATCTACCGGATCGTCATCGGCGCCGTCCTGATCGGCCTGCTGGCCACCGGCACGCTCAGCGCCTGACGAGCAGGCGGGAGGGCCGGTCAGGCGCGGGCCGTCGCGCCCGTGCCGAGGCCGGCCTGCTCCTCGTACGACCGGAAGCCGTCCTCCACGCCCATGAAGACGTCGTTCATGACCAGGTAGCCCTGCGCGATCAGCGGGGAGTCGCGCAGCTCCTCGATCAGGAAGTAGTACGCCCGCAGGTCCTCCGTCTCCAGCAGCGCGAAGTCGGAGAAGGCCGCGGTGAAGGCCTCCGCGTCGAAGAAGCGGGCCGAGACGCGGTCGGCGTACCGGGCGAAGAGCGGCTGGACATGGGCGGCCGTCAGCGCGTTCCGCTCCTCGCGGGACAGGGCCAGCCAGGCCGGTGTGACGGTGTAGGTCAGAACGATCGTGGTCCGCATGACAGTGACTCCCCCTACGTGTACGCCACTCAGTAAACAGCATTAGCTAACGGCGTTTACTAGAGCTGATCGGCGTTAACATTGTCAAGGGCGGGCCGGTCGGCGGAGCCGCAGACGAACCAGGAGACGCAGCCGTGAGCAGCGAGATCGCCTCGGCGACCACCCGCAGGGCCCGGCAGCGGGAGGAGGCCCGGGAGCGGCAGCGCGCCGAGACGAAGGCCGAGATCCTGGGCCATGCGCGCCGGCTGCTGGTGGCCGAGGGGCCGGCCGCGGTCTCGCTGCGCGCCATCGCGCGCGAGATGGGCATGACCGCTCCGGGCCTGTACCGCTACTACGCCGACCACCGCGAACTGGTCCAGGCACTGACCGCCGCGGTCTACGACGAACTCGCCGCCGCCCTGGAGCACGCCCGCGACCAGGCCCCCGACCAGTCCCTCCAGGGCCGCTTCAGCGCCACGGCCCGGGCGCTGCGCTCCTGGGCGCTGAGTCACGAGGCGGAGTTCGCGCTTGTGTTCAGCAAGCCGCTGCCCGACTCCGGCAACGGACCCGAGGACCCCAGTCATGCCGCCGCCTGGCGCTTCGGCGGGGTCTTCCTCGAACTGATGCTGGACTTCTGGCGGGCGGGCACGTTGCCGCTGCCCGAGCCCGGCACCCTGGACGCACAGTGGCTGCGCCAGCTGGCGGAGGTGCGGGAGCACATCGACTCCGAACAGCCGCCCCTGGAGGCGCTGTACGTCGTCGTGCTCTGCTGGTCGCGTCTGTACGGCATGGTGTCCATCGAGGTGTTCGGGCACCTGGACTTCGCGCTGACGGACTCGGAGCCGGTGTTCGAGCACACCCTCCGGGATGTGCTGCGGCTGCTCGGCGGAGACCCGGCCGGCGACTTGCGCAACACCTAAACTGTCCGGTGTGGAGACCACCGACGTGACCACCGACCGCGCCGCCGAGGGCGCCTGGGAGACCGCCGTGCTCGCCGGCGGGCCGGCCGACGGCATGCGGATGAAGGTGGCCCATCGGCCGCGGGTGATCCAGGTGACGTATCCGTGCCCCGCCGAGGCGGCACCGCCGGGCGTGCCGCCGGGGGTGCGCGCGGAGAGCGTGTACGTCTACCGCCTGGACTACGGCGTCACCGAGGAACCCCTCCGGTACGGCTTCGACGTCGCCAGCCCCTGAGCAGGGCCGGCGCTCAGGAGTCGGAGTCGGGGATCTTGGTCGCGGCCGCGTAGGCCTGGGCCGGGGTCATCGGCACCCCGTTCAGCTCCACCGTCCGGTACGGGCTGACCTTGGCGCACGTCTTGGCCTGGTCGGCGGTGGAGGCATGGGCGTTGGACACCGCGGCCTTGGTGTCCGCGGCGGTCGCGGCGGGGAAGACGGTGCCGTCGGGCCAGTCGGCGCCGATGACCAGCGTCAGCCCGCTGCCGCTGCCCTGGTGCAGATGCGAGCCGGACAGATGCAGCGCCTTGGCCACCGTCTGCGCCTGCGCCTTCTGCCCGCTGCCGTAGGTCAGCGCGGTGACCGCCGCCGCACTGGGCGCGTTGGCGGTGGTGGTCTGCGGGCTGAAGCCCTTGCCGGTGAGCGCGGCGGCGATCTGCGAGGCGCGGCCGGTGACCGTGGTGCCGTTCTCCACGGTGACCGCGATCTGCGCGGCGGGCACGGTGGCGGTGGGCTTGGTGGTCGCCGAGGCGGCTGCCGACTTCGCTCCGGAGCCGGTGGTCAGCGACTGGTCGTCGGCGATCGTGGCGAACAGAGTTTTCGCGCCCGGGCCGACCACGACGCGGGAGTCGTTGCCGGGGTCGGGGGCGGTCTGCATGGTGGTGAAGGTCATCCGCTTGGTCGGGACCTTGTTCACGTCGTCGGCCAGCGAGATCAGCTTCTTCACCGTGCCCAGGCCGTCGTCCACGGTCAGCGCCTTGGTCGCCGCGTCCGCCAGGTCGTAGACCGCGCCCGGGTCGGTCAGCGTGCCCGCGCTCTTGAACTTGCGGATCATCGAGCTGAGGAAGATGTGCTGCGAGACCGTGCGGCCCAGATCGCTGCCGTCGCCGAAGCCGTGCCGCGAGCGCACGAACTCCAGCGCCGCCTGCCCCTGAAGGGTGTGCTCACCCTTGGACAGCTTCAGATGCGAGTAGGTGTCGTAGACGTTGTCGCTGACACACACCGACACACCGCCGACCGCGTCCGACATCTTCACCACACCGGAGAAGTCCAGCTTCACGAAGTGATCGATGGGAATCCCGGTCAGCTGGTGCACGGTCGCCACCTGACACGCCGGACCGTACTGCAACGCGCTGTTGATCTGCCCGTAGTAGCCCGGCGTGGACTGCCCCGTCTCACTGTCCTTGCAGGCCGGGACCCGGGTCATGGTGTCCCGCGGAATGCTCATCACCGTCGCGTTGGAACGGTCCGCGGCGATGTGCACCACCATCTCCACGTCCGCGTTGCCGTGACCGCTCTGCACCCCGGTCCGCGAACAGCCGCCGCCCAGCTTGCAGTCCGCCGCACTGGTCCGCCCGTCCGACCCCATCACCAGGATGTTGATCGGCGTACGGCCGAACGCGTCCGCCTTCTCCGTACCGCCCTTGCCGTCCAGCGCCACACTGTGGATGTTGCCGTTCAGATGCTGGTAGAACCACCAGCCGACGCCTGCCGTGGCCAGCACCAGCAGGGCCGTGCAGATACCGACGATCTTCAGGACACGCCTGCCGCGCCCTGCCGGACGCGCCCGGCGCCGTGCCGCGGCGCGTCCGCCGCGCGAACGGGCCGCCTCACGGGCCGCCGCCCGGCCGCCGACCGCCGGCCTCACCGCCTCCCGACCCCCCGTGGGGCGCGCCTCACCCGGCCCGGCCGTACGCTGTTCCGGCATCTGGGCGGTGCGGCTGCGCGTGGTCTGCCCGACCGGGCCGTCCCACGGGTCGCTCATCTCCCACTCCCAATGAACGCTCGGGCCGGTCAGGCCGGTGGACGAGAAGACGGAGCGCCACACCCCGACTCGGTTGCGTAGTTGCGCAATCTAACAAACACATGGCCCGAGCAGCAGTGATCCTGGGGGAATTCACAGGTGAGGCATCTCATGCAACCGCTCACCAGAGAAGCGTCACGAAGTCCGCGCATGTCACACCGCTGCTCGCGCCCCGGACCGCAGCGCGGGCAGCGCCAGGCCGTAGAGGGCGAGTACGGCGGTGAGCAGCAGGTAGTACACGGCCGGCAGCGCGGGCAGGCCGAGCGCCGGGCCGAGCGGTGAGACCGGCAGCACCAGACCGATGGCGGCCAGCACGAGCGCGGCCCGGGCGACCGGTCCCGGTCCGCGCCGGCCGGCGGTGCCGCGGCCGGCCCGCAGCAGCACCATCACCAGGGCCTGGGTGAGCAGGTTCTCGCTGAACCAGCCGGAGTGGAACACCGCCTCGTCGTCGCCCGTCCCCGGCCCGTGCACCGCGAGCGCCAGGACGCCGAAGGTGGCCAGGTCCGCGACGGCGTTGAGGCCCCCGAAGACGGTGATGAAACGCAGCAGGGCCCGCGGGTCCAGCACGGTCGGCCGGCGCAGCACCGAGGGGTGCGGGCGGTCGTGGGCGAAGGTGAGCTGGGCGGCGTCGAAGCACAGGTTCTGCAAAAGGACCTGTGCCGGGAGCATCGGCAGGAAGGGCAGCAGCAGACCCGCGGAGAGCATCGCGAGGACGTTGCCCAGGTTGGAGGAGAGGGTGATGCGCAGATAGGTGGCGATGTTGCCGCCCGCGTGCCGGCCCACGGCCACGGCGTGCGCGAGCGCGGTGAGGTCCCGCTCCGCCAGCACCACGTCCGCGCCCTCCCGGGCCACGTCGGCGGCGTCCCGCGGGGCGATGCCGACGTCGGCGGTGCGCAGCGCGGGCAGGTCGTTGACCCCGTCGCCGAGAAAACCGACGGTGTGCCCGGCGGCGCGCAGCGCCTCGATGACACGGGCCTTGTGTTCCGGGGTGCAGCGCGCGAAGACGGTCGTACGGCCGACCGCCTCGGCGAGTTCGCCGTCCGGGAGCCGGTCGAGGGCGTCGGCGGTGAGGACGGCTTCCGCGGCGACCGGAACGCCGAGGTCGCGGCAGGCGCGGACCGCGGTGTCCGGATGGTCGCCGGTGAGGATCTTGACGGTGACCCCCCGGTCGGCGAGGACGGCCAGCGCGTCGGCGGCGGAGGGCGCGAGCGCGTCCCGCAGGGTGACCAGCCCCCGGAAGACCAGCCCGCGGACGTCGGCCGGCCGGTGGTCCCGGTCGCGCGCCGGGCGCTCGGCGGTGGCGACCGCCAGGACCCGCACCCCGCCCTCGGCCTGCCGGGCGGCGAGCGCCCGCAGCCGGTCCCGCTCCTCGTCGGCGAGGGCACAGCGCTCCAGTACGGCCTGCACGTCCCCCTTGACGGCCAGCGTGTGCGTGCCGAGCCGGCCGGGGGTGCGGACGACCGCGACGGCCAGCCGCCGGTCCGGCGCGAAGGGTACGGCCGCGATCCCGTCGTACGCCGTGAGCGCGGCCTCGTCGGCCGCGTCCAGGATCGCCTCGTCCAGGGCGTCGGGGGCGGGCAGCTCCGCGAGCTGGAGGGTCCACCAGGCGTTGACGGCGGCCCAGTGCAGGACATCGGGGTCGTCCCGGCCGTCGGGGCCGAGGGCGCGGTCGACGACGGGCCGGTCCTGGGTGAGGGTGCCGGTCTTGTCCAGGCACAGCACGTCGACGGCGCCGATGTCGTACAGGGCCGGCAGCCGCTTGACGATCACCCCGTGGGCGCGGGCCAGCAGCGCGGCGCCGCGGGCCAGACAGAGGGTGACGAGGACGGGCAGCATCTCCGGGGTCAGTCCGACCGCCACCGCCACCGCGAACGGCAGCGTCTCCAGGCCCCGGCCGCGCAGCGCCGCGTTGGCCATCAGCACCAGGGGCGGGGTCAGCAGCATGAACCGGATCAGGATCCAGGAGATGCCGTGCACGGAGCGGTCGAAGGCGCTGCTCTCCGGCCGGCCGGCGCCACGCTCGTGTGCCGTGGCGAACCGGGTGTGCGGACCGGTCGCGACGACCACCGCGGTACCGCTGCCGGAGGCCACGCTGCTGCCCTGGAAGCAGAGCTGGGGCCGGTCGAGAACGCCGGACCGCTCGGCGGGCGCGGTGCGGGGGGCGTGGTCCGAAGCCCTCCCCCACTCTCGGCTCCGCTCGAGCGGGGGGACCCCTTTGGGGACCGGGGCGGACTCACCGGTCAGTGCCGCCTGATGCACGGTCAGCCCGGCCGCCCGCAGCAGGTGTACGTCCGCCGGTACCAGATCCCCCGGCCCCAGCCGGATCACATCGCCCGGCACCAGCTCGGCCACCGGCACCTCGCGGGTCACCGGGCGGGCGCCCTCCTCGGCCCGGCGCAGCACCGTGGCGGTGGTGGCGACCAGCTCCCGCAGCGCGGCCGTCGAGCGGTCGGCGCGGCGCTCCCCGGCGGCCCGCAGGACGCAGCTCACCACGACCAGCGACAGGATCACCGAGGCGGTGCCCCAGGCGAGGACGGCCGCCGAGACCAGCCCGAGGCAGGCCAGCACCGCCGTGAACGGATCCCGCAGGCTGCGCAGGAGCAGCCGGGGCCAGGAGACCGCACGCCGGGCCGGGCCGGTGTTCTCGCCCAGCCGGGCCAGCCGCTCCTCGGCCTGCGCCTCGGTCAGTCCGCGCGGGCCGCTGTCCAGCCGGCGCAGCGTCTCCAGCACGGTCGGCGGCGACGCCGGTGCGGTCGTCTCGGCGTCCTGCCCCGAGGCGGTGGTGGTGTCAGCCACCGGTTCCGCGCAGCTCGCGCACCGGCGCGAGGGGGTGCTGCGAACGCGCCGTCAACTGCCCGACCATCACCCGCACCACGGTGACGACGTCCGGGTCGTCGACGTAGTACACCTGCCGTCTGCCCTCGCGGCGGGAGCGTACGAGCCCGGCGAGCTTCAGCTTGGCCAGATGCTGGCTGACGGCCGGCAGCGCGCCGCCGACCCGGGCGGCGAGGTGCGTGACGTCGCTCTCGCCCTGCGACAGCGCCCACATCAGGTGCAGCCGGGCGGAGGAGGCGAGCAGTCCGAACGCGGCGGCCGCCTCGGCGAGGACCTCGGCCGACGGATCCTCGAAGCCACCGGCGTTCCCCGTCACAGCCCTCTCCCGTCCCGCCCACTCCACAGCCGACACTCATGTGCCCGCCCAGTGTAGGTGTGTGGATGCTCGGTGTCCTTGCGCGGTCGCGCAATGTCATGAGTCCGTGCCAACACCTCAACGGCTCGTCACCAAAGGCCGGATGCGATGGCCATGGCTCAGTGCCCCTCCCTAGGCTTGCGCAAACAGGCAAGTACAGGGGTAGATACGGGGAAGTACAGAGAGGACAACACCGTGGGCGTCATCGGCTGGATCATCCTCGGCCTGCTCGCCGGGGCCATCGCCAAGCTCCTGCTGCCCGGCCGCGACCCGGGCGGGCTGATCGGCACCACCCTCATCGGCGTCGCGGGCGCGTTCGTCGGCGGCTGGCTCTCCGCGCACTTCCTCCACCGGGCGGTGCAGAAGGACTTCTTCGACCTCTACACCTGGGGCGCGGCGATCGCTGGCTCCCTGGTGCTCCTCATCGGCTACCGCATCCTGTTCGGCAACTCCCGCGACTGATCCCCGGTGCGCGCCCGTCCGCGCGCCTCCAGGCATGCCGCCATGTGCGCCTCCTCCAGCCGGCCGAGGAGGAAGGGCAGCATGCCCCGTTCCAGCAGGGCCAGTTCCCACGCGCCGCGCGCCCTGGCCACCTCGGCCCGGGCGTCGTCCTCAGTCCGGCCCGCATCCGCGGACCGGGGGCGCCCCCGCGTCACCAGCAGCCGGAGCAGGCCGCCGACCGGGAGTCCGGGGCGGGGGCCGGAACCGGAACCGGGGTCGGAGCCGGAACCGGGGTCGGAGCCGGAGTCGGAACCGAAGCCGGGCCCGCCGCATGCCGCGGCCAGCGCCCCGCGGTACGCGCGGTATTCGAGGTCCGCGAAGGCCGCGATGCGGCGCGCCGCGCACAGCGCCCGGTCGCGCAGCTCGGCACGCCCGACCCGGCTGCCGCACCGCACCATCGCCTCACCGACCTGGCCCATCGCCAGGGCCCGGTCCAGCACCCGCTCGAACACCACGCTGAACTCCGGCTCCACCGGATCGGCATCCGTCATCCGTCCCCCGATACCCGACAGCTCACCACCAATAGTTCCATATTTGCGCAACCATCGAAGCAGTACACGCGGGGCAAGAGGATCTAGGCTGCTTGTGTAGGGAGTGTCGTTCCGTCTGTGGGGTCCGTGGCGTGGTGAGGGAAGTCCCGTTGAACTTCTGGTCGCTCTATCAGCATGGCTTCGCGCGCGTCGCCGCGTGCACCGGCCACACCGTCATCGCCGCACCGCACGCCAACGCCGAGGCGGTCCTGCGGCACGCGCGGCGGTGTGCCGAGGAGGGGGTCGCCGTCGCCGTCTTCCCCGAGATGGTGCTGTGCGGCTACTCCATCGAGGACCTGCTGCTCCAGGACGCGCTGCTCGACGAGGTCGAGCAGGCGCTCGCCACCGTCGTGGCCGCCTCGGCCGAGCTGCTGCCGGTGCTGGTCGTGGGCGCCCCGCTGCGGCACCGCAACCGCATCTACAACTGCGCGGTCGTCGTGCACCGCGGCCGGGTCCTCGGTGCCGTACCGAAGTCGTACCCGCCGAACTACCGGGAGTTCTACGAGCGGCGGCAGATCGCCGGCGGCGACGACGAGCGCGGCGGCACCATCCGGATCGGCGGCGAGAGCGTGCCGTTCGGCGTGGACCTGCTGTTCTCCGCCGCCGACGTGCCCGGCCTGGTGCTGCACGCGGAGATCTGCGAGGACATGTGGGTGCCGGTGCCGCCCAGCGCCGAGGCGGCCCTCGCCGGCGCGACCGTGCTGGTCAACCTCTCCGGCAGCCCGATCACCGTGGGCCGGGCCGAGGACCGCAAGCTGCTGTGCCGCTCCGCGTCCTCCCGCTGCCTCGCCGCGTACGTCTACGCCGCCGCCGGTCTCGGCGAGTCCACCACGGACCTGTCCTGGGACGGCCAGACCATGATCTACGAGAACGGGGTGCTGCTGGCCGAGTCCGACCGCTTCCCGCTCGGCGACAGTTACGCGGTGGCCGACATCGACCTGGATCTGCTGCGCCAGGAACGGCACCGGATGGGCACCTTCGACGACAACCGGCGCACCCACGGCGAGCGCACCCGCGACTTCCGCACGGTGGACTTCCGGCTCGACCCGCCGCGGACCGACCTCGGTCTGCGCCGCCGCCTGGAGCGCTACCCGTTCGTGCCCGCCGACCCCGACCGGCTGGCCCTCGACTGCTACGAGGCGTACAACATCCAGGTCGCGGGGCTCCAGCAGCGGCTCGCGGCGATCGGCGGCCCGAAGGTGGTCATCGGTGTCTCCGGCGGCCTGGACTCCACGCACGCGCTGATCGTCGCCGCCCGGGCGATGGACCGGGCGGGCCGCCCACGCACCGACATCCTGGCCTACACCCTGCCCGGCTTCGCCACCAGCGACCACACCAAGAGCAACGCCCACAAGCTGATGCGGGCCCTCGGGGTCACCGCGGCCGAGCTGGACATCACGCCGACCGCGCGGCTGATGCTGAAGGAGATGGGGCACCCGTTCGCCGCCGGTGAGCCGGTGTACGACGTCACCTTCGAGAACGTCCAGGCCGGGCTGCGCACCGACTACCTCTTCCGGCTGGCCAACCAGCACGGCGGCATCGTGCTGGGCACCGGCGACCTCTCCGAGCTGGCGCTCGGCTGGTCGACGTACGGCGTCGGCGACCAGATGAGCCACTACAACGTCAACTCGGGCGTGCCGAAGACGCTGATCCAGCATCTGATCCGCTGGGTCATCGGCAGCGGCCAGTTCGACGAGGAGACCGGGAAGATCCTGGCCGCCATCCTCGACACCGAGATCAGCCCCGAGCTGATCCCCGGCGAGGAGTTGCAGTCGACCGAGTCGAAGATCGGCCCGTACGCGCTGCACGACTTCACCCTGTTCCATGTGCTGCGCTACGGCTTCCGGCCGTCCAAGATCGCCTTTCTGGCCTGGCACGCCTGGCACGACACGGCGGCGGGGGCCTGGCCGCCCGGCTTCCCGGAGGAGAAGCGGGGCTCCTACGACCTGGCGGAGATCCGGCGCTGGCTGGAGGTCTTCTGCCGCCGCTTCTTCGCGTTCGCCCAGTTCAAGCGGTCGGCCATGCCGAACGGGCCGAAGGTGTCCGCCGGCGGCTCGCTGTCGCCGCGCGGCGACTGGCGGGCCCCGTCGGACGGCAACGCCGAGGCGTGGCTGCGGGACCTGGAGCGGTTCGAGTTCTAGCCCGGGGCGCCCCCGGTCGCACCCGTCAGGTGTTCCAGGTCTCGTCGTACGGGTCGTGCGGGACCGGGACCGGGCGGGTGCCGGTGACCAACAGATACGGAACGGGGCCGTTGTTGACCGGGTCGTGGGCCAGGCGGGGGGTGTAGGTGCCGGTCACCTCCAGCCACGCGTCCGGGCGCAGCACCGGGGGCAGGTCGCCGGTCAGGGCGATCTTCACCGGCTGGGCGTCCGCGGCACAGCAGTTGAGGGCCATCCGGACCAGGTAGGGCGCGCCGGAGCGGTCCAGGGCGAGGAAGCCGGTGACCCGGACGGGACGGCCGTGCAGGGAGCGGCCGTGGTCGTAGGCCGCGCGGGAGGCGTAGTCGACGACCGAGAGGGGAACCGGGTCGCCGCCGGGCAACGGGCCGTACCCGTACGGCTTCTGGAGCGCCGTACCGGCCCGCAGCGCGCTGTAGGAGCCGAGCGCGGGCGGGGCGATGAGGATCAGGGCGAGCAGGGGCAGCAACAGCAGCCAGGAAAGCCGGGGTTCGGGGTGGCTGTGCCGGTCCGGGCCGTGCTGGTCCGGGCCGTGCTGGTCCGGGCTGGGCTGGTCCGGGCTGGGCTGGTCCGCGCTGGGCTGGTCCGCGCTGGGCTGGTCGCGGTGGTGGCGGGCGCGCCGACGCTCGTACCAGGCCGTCGCCACGGCCGTCGCGATCAGCACCACTCCCGAGGCCAGCAGCAGCGGGCGCAGGCCCGTCTTGACGTAGCGCAGATACAGGTCGGTGCTGCCCGCGTGCAGCAGGGCGGCGCCGAGCAGGAACAGGACGGCGGCCTGGGACGGGCGGTTCACAGCAGCACCGCCCCCGTCAGCAGGCCGCCCGCGACGGCCAGCACGAAGGTGGCCGGCGCGAACCGGAGCGCGAAGGCGCGGCCGAAGGTGCCGGCCTGCATCGCGAACAGCTTGAGGTCGATCATCGGACCCACCACCAGGAAGACCAGCCGGGCCGTCAGCGAGAACTGGGTGAGGGAGGCCGCGACGAACGCGTCCGCCTCCGAGCAGATGGAGAGCAGTACGGCCAGGACGGCGAGGGCGAGCACGGAGAAGACGGGGTTCCCGGCCGCCGTGCGCAGCCACTCCGCCGGGGTCGCCGCCTTCAGGGTGGCCGCGGCCATCGCGCCGAGCACCAGGAAGCCGCCCGCGTGCACGGTGTCGTGCCGGACCGACTGCCAGAACGCCTCCCCCCGGGTCGCGCCCTCGTGCGCACCGTGCGCCGGCGGGCGCAGCCAGTCGGTACGGCCCAGCCGCTGCCACAGCCAGCCCATCACGCACGCCACCAGCAGGCTCGCCGCGAACCGGGCCAGCACCATCACGGGATCGCGGGGGAAGGCGACGGCGGTGGCGGTGAGCACGATCGGGTTGATCGCGGGGGCGGAGAGCAGGAAGGCGAGGGCGGCGGCCGGGGTCACTCCGCGGCGCACCAGGGCGCCCGCCACCGGCACCGAAGCGCACTCGCAGCCCGGCAGGACCGCGCCCGCGACCCCGGCCACGGGCACCGCCAGCAGGGGGCGGCTCGGCAGGGCGCGGGCGAAGAAGGACGGCGGGACGAACACCGCGATCGCCGCCGACAGCAGCACACCGAGGACCAGGAAGGGCAGCGCCTGCACGGTCACCGCGACGAACACCGTCATCCAGCTCTGCATCAGCGGGGTGCCGAGCGCGCCGCGGATCGGGGACTGGGCGAGCACCGCCAGGACGAGGACGAGCGTCAGCACCAGCGGGGAACTGAGCCTGGCTCCGCCCTCCGTACGGTCCGCGGGGCGGCCCGGGGCCCGCGCCTCGGCGCCGGGCGGGGCGTCTTCGGTGATGGCCACGGGTGGATACCTCCGCTGGTACGGTTCCTCCCCCTGCGTACGCGAGGCGTCGCACGGGCGTTCATCCCCTTGCTGGAACCACTCCCGTCCTTGGGGCAGTCTTTTCCCTCGTGGCGAGCGTTCCGTATCAAGGCGGCCCCGGCGTACCGCACATGGTGGTGTGCGGTGACGACGGACTCGCGCACCGGCTGGCCGCCGAGTTGCGCGGAGTCTACGGCGAGCAGGTGACCCTCGTCGTACCACCGAACGGACGCACCGCCCGGCCGCCCGTCGTCGGACGCGCCCGGGGCGTGTCGGCGTCGCTGCTGGACCGCGTGGTCAGCGCCACGGTCGGCCGGACCGGCGGGGCGGCCACGCCCGCCGCCGCCCAGAGCAGCGCCCCGAGCGGCAGTGGCGGCATCGGCGGGACCGGCGGTGGTGCCGGTGACGGGGTGCTGGAGGCCGCCGAACTCACCGAAGCCGTGCTCGCCGAGGCCGGGGTGGAACGGGCCGCCGCGCTCGCCCTCGTCCACGACGACGACGAGACCAACATCCGGGCCGCCCTCACCGCCCGCCGGCTCAACCCGCGACTGCGGCTCGTACTGCGGCTGTACAACCGGCGGCTGGGCCAGCACATCGAGGAACTCCTCGACCAGGCCGCCGCGTTGGCCGGCTGCGACGACGCCGACGGCATCGGCCCGGACGCCTCCACCACCGTACTGTCCGACGCCGACACCGCCGCGCCCGCGCTGGCCGCCACCGCCGTGGCCGGCACCAGCAAGGTCGTGCAGTGCGAGGGGCTGCTGCTGCGGGCCGTGGAACGGCCGCCGTCCGGGGACGGACCGGCCGCCGACCCCGGGCTGTGCACCCTCGCGCTGCTGTCCGCGCCCGCCGGCGACTCCCCGGCCGGCGGCGGCTCCGGGTCGGGCGACGGCTCCGCTCCGGGCAACGGGGAGCAGGAGCCGCGGCTGCTGCCCGACGACGAGGAGGTACGGCAGGCCGGCGGGCGGGCGGCCGTGGTGCTGGAGCAGGTGACGTCCGCGGCCGGCCGGGAGTCGGCCGCACCCGGCCGCGGGGTGGGCGGTGTGCCCCCGCTCGCCTCCCTCTTCTCCCGGCGGCTGCGCTGGTCGCTGGCCGGGATGGTGGCGTGCGTGGTCGCGCTCGCCGTCGCGCTGTGGGCGGTGACGCCCCATCTCCATCCGGTGCGGGCCTTCTATCTCACCCTCCTCGATCTGTTCGCCATCGACGACCCGGCCATCGGCGCGCCGCTCGGCCGCCAGATCCTCCAACTCCTCTCCGGGCTCACGGGGTTGCTGCTGCTGCCGGTGCTGCTGGCCGCCGTCCTGGAGGCGCTCGGCACCTTCCGCACCGCCTCCGCGCTGCGCAAGCCTCCCCGCGGGCTCGGCGGGCATGTCGTCCTGCTCGGGCTGGGGAAGATCGGCACCCGGGTGCTGAGCCGGCTGCGCGAGCTGAACGTCCCCGTGGTCTGTGTCGAGTCCGACCCCGAGGCCCGCGGTCTCGCCACCGCGCGGCGGCTGCGGGTGCCGGTGGTGCTCGGCGACGTCACCCAGGAGGGGGTCCTGGAGGCCGCCAAGATCCACCGGGCGCAGGCGCTGCTCGCGGTGACCAGCGCCGACACCACCAACCTGGAGGCGGTGCTGTACGCGCGGACGGTACGACCCGATCTGCCGGTGGTGCTACGGCTGTACGACGACGACTTCGCCACCGCCGTGTACCGGACGCTGCGGGCCGCGTACCCGCAGGCCCGGACCCGGAGCCGGAGCGTCACGCATCTCGCCGCACCCGCCTTCGCCGGGGCGATGCTGGGCCGGCAGGTGCTGGGGGCGATTCCGGTGGAGCGCAGGGTGTTGCTGTTCGCCGCGGTCGGGGTGGACGGGCATCCCCAGCTGGAGGGGCGGACCGTGCGGGAGGCATTCCGGCCGGGGTTCTGGCGGGTGCTGACGCTGGACGGCCGGACCGATACCGCTCCTGATCATGTGCTGGAGAAGGGGGACCGGGTGGTGGTGGCGGCGACCCGGAGAGGGCTGGCCGAACTCCGCTGACCCCTCCGGGGGTTCACCGGCCTTTTGCCCCCCGCCCACCCGAAACGGTCGGCTGGAAGACTCCGTCCCGGGTGGGGGTGGGTGAGGCCGGCTGGGTGCTGCCGTGGGTGGGCTCAGGAGGGCGGGAGGTGGGTGGCGGCGAAGGCGAGTTCCAGGGCCACCTGCTTGATGCGCTCGTCCACCACCAGCGAGCCGTGGCCCGCGTCGTAGCGGTACACCTCGTGGATCGCGGAGCGGTCCCGCAGGCGTGCCACGTAGTTGTCGATCTGGCGGATCGGACACCGCGGGTCGTTGACGCCCGCCGAGATGTAGACGGGTGCCTTGACCTGGTCGACATAGGTGAGCGGGGAGGACGCCTCGAAGCGGTCGGGGACCTCCTCCGGGGTGCCGCCCAGCAGGGTGCGGTCCATGGCCTTCAGCGCCTCCATCTCGTCGTGGTACGCGGTGACGTAGTCCGCGACGGGCACGACCGCGATGCCCACCGCCCACGCCTCGGGCTGGGTGCCGAGGCCGAGCAGGGTGAGGTAGCCGCCCCAGGAGGCACCGGTGAGGACCAGCCGGGCCGGGTCGGCGAGGCCCGAGGAGACCGCCCAGTCGCGGACCGCGGCCACGTCCTCCAGCTCGATCAGGCCGACCCGGTGCTTGAGCGCGTCGGTCCAGGCGCGGCCGTAGCCGGTGGAGCCGCGGTAGTTGACCCGGACCACCGCGTACCCGTGGTCGACCCAGGCGGCCGGGCCCGCGGCGAAGGAGTCGCTGTCGTGCCAGGTCGGGCCGCCGTGCAGGTCGAACACCGTGGGCAGCGGGCCGGTCGCGCCCGCCGGCTTCTGGACCAGGGCGTGGATCCGGCCGCCGGGCCCCTCCACCCACACGTCCTCCACCGGCACCGACGGCGGGCAGGTCATGCCCGGGGGGTCCAGCACCACGCCGCCGGAGGTGGAGCGCACCGCCGGGGGCCGCGCCGCCGACGACCACAGGTACTCCACGCTGCCGTCGGGGCGGGCCGTGGCGCCGGAGACCGAGCCGGGCGGGGTGGGGATGCGGGACAGCTCACGGCCCGCCAGGTCATAGCGGAACAGCTCGCTGCGGGCCTCGAAGCTGTGGGCGATGAGCAGGGCCGAGCCGTCCGGGTACCACTCGGCGCTGACGTCACCGGGCAGGTCGAGGGCCAGGTCGGTCTCCTCGCCGGTCGCCACGTCCCACACCAGCGGCTCCCAGCGGCCCCGGCGCTGATGGCCGACGAGCAGCCGGGTGTCGCCGTCCACCGGGGCGAAGCCCAGCACCTCCAGGCCCAGTTCCTCGGTGCCGCCCTTGGTGTCGTCCAGCTCGGCGACCGTCGTGCCGTCGGGGCGCAGCACGCGCAGCGCCGAGTGCATGGCGTCGCCGTGCTCGGTGTGCTCGACGGCGATCAGCGAGCCGTCGTGCGAGAGGTCGCCGACGCCCGCGGACTCGCGGTGCCGGTAGATCTCCAGCGGGGCGGCGCCCTCGCGGGCGAGGTGGATCGTCGTACCGTCCGCGTCCGTGGAGCGGCCGACGACCGCCGTACGCCCGTCGCGGGCCAGGGCGAGGCCGGCCGGGTAGGAGGGGTCGAGCCCGGGGACGGCCGGTTCGTCCGGGCCGCCCGCGAAGGGCTGGCGGCGCCAGATGCCGAACTCGTCGCCGTCCTTGTCGTCGAACCACCAGATCCAGGCGCCGTCCGGGGAGAGCACGCCGTCGGTGGTGCCGTTCGGCCGGTCGGTCACCTGGCGCTGGTGACCGGTTCTGCGGTCCCAGGCGTACAGCTCGTACGTACCCGTCGCGTTCGACACGAAGAGGGAGCGGTCGGGGGCGTCCTCCGCCCAGTCGGGCAGGGACACCCGCGGCGCCCGGAAGCGCTTCTCCCAGTCCGGCATCCCCGGCTCGTCCCGCATGTCCCGCATCCTCGGCTCGCCCGCCGTGTCCGGCGTGTCCGGCGTGTCCGGCGTCTTGCTCTCGCTCGTGGCCCCAGTCATGCGCCCATACTGCCTGGCCCCGCCGACAATTCGCTGGCCGGTACGCCCAGCCTGTGGATAACTTTCGGATCATGAGCACAACGACAGCCTCCGTATCCGTTCCCGACGGCTGGCGCGAGGACAACCGCGCCATGTGGGACGAGCGGGTTCCGGTGCACGTCGCCGGGGAGTACTACGACCTGGACGGCTTCCGGGCCCGCCGGGACGTGCTGCGGGACTTCGAGACCGCCGAGGTCGGCGACGTCACCGGCAAGACACTGCTGCACCTCCAGTGCCACATCGGCCTCGACACCCTCTCCTGGGCGCACCGCGGCGCCGCCCGCGTCGTCGGCCTCGACTTCTCCGCGCCGGCCGTGGCGGTGGGCCGGTCGCTCGCCGCCGAGTTCGGCTACGGCCCCGAGCGTGCCGCGTTCGTCACCAGCGACGTCTACGACGCGGCGACCGCCGTGCCCGAGCCGTCGTACGACATCGTCTACACCGGGCTCGGCGCGCTGTGCTGGCTGCCCGACATCCGCCGCTGGGCCGAGACCGCCGCCTCGCTCGTCGCGCCCGGCGGCTTCCTCTACCTCGCCGAGTTCCATCCGATCACCGAGTCCCTGGACGACGCGACCGGCAGCCGGATCGTGCGCGACTACTTCTCCCGCGACGCCCAGGTCTACGACGAGCCCGGCACCTACGCCGACCGGGACGCCGCCACCGTCCACAACCGCAGTGTGGAGTGGCAGCACACCCTCGGCGACGTCGTCTCCGCGCTCGCCGCGGCCGGGCTGCGCATCGAGTTCCTCCACGAGCACCCCGTGTCGGTCTTCCAGCGCTTCGAGAACTTCGAGGTCAGGGACGGTTTCCACCGCTTCCCGGCGGACCGTCCGGAGATCCCGCTGATGTACTCGCTGCGCGCCGCCAGGGTCTGAGCCCGCGCCGTTGCCGAACCCGGTGCCAGGGGGCCGGGCCCGGGCGCCGTACCGTGGAGGGCGTGTACCGGTTTCTGCTGACACCCCGCTGGTGGGGCATCAACGTCTTCGTGCTGCTCGCCATCCCGTTCTGCATCTTCATGGGGTCCTGGCAGCTGAGCCGGTTCGAGGGGCGGGTGCAGGACCATCGCACCGCGACCGAGCAGGCCGCCTCCGACCGGCACGAGACCGCACAGCCGCTCGACGCGCTGCTGCCCGTCGACAAGGCCACCTCCGGGCGCCGGGTCACCGCGAGCGGCCACTACGGCAAGCAGCTCCTGGTGCCGGGCCGGCAGCTGGACGGCAAGGACGGCTTCTACGTCCTCACCCTGCTGCGTACCGGTTCCGGCAAGGCGCTGCCCGTGGTGCGCGGCTGGCTGCCCGGCACCGCGGACCCGGCGAAGGCCCCGGCGCCGCCGGCCGGTGAGGTGACCGTCACCGGCGCGTTGCAGGCGTCCGAGACCCCCGGCAGCAACGGGGTCACCGCGCAGAGCGGGTTGCCGGCCGGGCAGACCTCGGCGATCAGCTCGGCGGCGCTGGTGAACCTGGTGCCGTACCGGCTGTACGACGCGTGGGTCACCCTGGACCGGGCGGACGCGGGGATGAAGGCGGTGCCGGCTTCCGCGCCCGACGGGACCGGGCTGGATCTGAAGGCGTTCCAGAACCTGGGATACACCGGGGAGTGGTTCGTGTTCGCCGGGTTCGTGGTGTTCATGTGGTTCCGGCTGGTACGGCGGGAGGTCGAGGCCGTGCGGGACGCTGCGCTGGGCCTGGTGCCGGATGAGTCGGAGCGCACACCGGTACCTAGTAGCTGACCGGTACCGGTGTGGGCCAGAGCAGCCATGGGCTGCTACGCGCCCGGCAGCACTCCCGTGTAGTACACCGTTCCCGCGCACTCGCCCGGGACCACCGTCGCCGCCGAGGGGGCGCCGCCGGCTGAGGTGTGGGAGATCAGGACGCTGCCGTCGGCCGTGCCGTCCGCGGTCATCAGCTGGGTGGTCGTGCCCTCCGACGTGGTGCCGCCGTCGGTCGTACCGGCGGTCGTGGTGGTGCCCGGGGTCGCGTCCTGGGACGGCGACGGGTCCGCCGTCGGTCCGCCGGTGTCCGTGCCGCCGGTGCCCGAGTTGTCGCCGCCGGTGGTGGGACAGGCCGCGGAGGGCACGAAGGCGAACTTCTCCTCGTAGGCGGCGCCGGGCTGGAGGACCAGTCCGGAGACCTCCTGGGAGGGGTCGGGCAGACCGGTCGCCGCGTCACCGGCCACATGCCGGGCGGTGAGGATCTTGGCCGGGTCGGCCGCGCCCTGCGCACTGGCGCCGATGGAGCCCGGGCCGGCCACCGTGCACGCGGTGGTGGAGACGTTGACGACGCGGAAGGTGCCGTAGACGACGCCCGCGGAGTCGGGTGCGGCGGCGCTGCCGGTGGCCGAGCCCAGCTGGGCGGACGTACACGACGCGAGGCCCGCCGACGCGGACGTGGACGGGCCCGTGCCGCCGGTGGAGCCGGTGGAGCCGCCGCCGGTGCCCTTCTTCCCGCCCTTGCCGGGGTCCTTGCTGGGCTGCACGACCGTGCCGGGGGTGCCCTTCGCACCGCGGGGGGTGCTGCCCTTGTCGCCGTGTGCCTGCCCGGTGCCGCCCTGGGCCTGGGAGGACTCGCCGGCCATGGCGGTGTCGGGGCTGGAGCCGTCGACGCCGGAGACATGGATGAGGGCGGGGATCGCGGTGCCGATGAAGAGGGCCGCCGCTGCCATGCCGACGGCGGCCTGGCGCTTGCGCGCCCGCCGCGCGGGTACGGCCCGGCGGAGGTGGTCCAGGGTGCCGGTGCGCGGTTCGAGGTCGCCCACCGCGGAGTGCAGCATGCGCCGCAGGGCCGCCGCGTCCGGGTCGAGCCCGTCCTCCGCGCCGTCCGCGCGGTCCTGGTCGATGGATTGGCCGAAGCTGTCGAAAACGCCGCTGCCGTCGAGCTTCTCGCGGCCGTCCGGCTCGCCGAACCGCTCGGCGGGCTTGTCGTCGGGGCCGTGGTTCACAGTTCCGTTCCCAGCATGCGATGACGTGTGCTCTTGTTCCTGCCGCTCATACCGTCTTCCCCATGGCCACGCGCAGCGCCGCGATGCCCCGCGAGCCGTACGCCTTCACCGAGCCCAGGGATATCCCGAGGGTCTCGGCGACCTGAGCCTCGGTCATGTCCGCGAAGTAGCGCAGCACCAGGACCTCGCGCTGCCGGCGCTGGAGCCCCTTCATCGCCTTGATGAGGTCGCGCCGCTCCAGCTGGTCGTAGGCGCCCTCCTCCGCGCTGGCCATGTCCGGCATCGGCTTGGACAGCAGCTTCAGGCCGAGGATGCGGCGGCGCAGGGTGGAGCGGGACAGGTTGACGACCGTCTGCCGCAGGTAGGCGAGCGTCTTCTCGGGGTCGCGGACGCGCTTGCGGGCCGAGTGGACGCGGATGAAGGCCTCCTGGACGACGTCCTCGCAGGAGGCGGTGTCGTCGAGGAGCAGCGCGGCGAGGCCCAGCAGGGACCGGTAGTGCGCGCGGTAGGTCTCGGTGAGGTGGTCGACGGTGGTGCCGACGACGGCAGCGGGGGCCTCGGTCTCCTCGGCGCCGTCACGCTGACCGGGTATGCGGGCGGGCCGCGCTGCGGGCATGGGCGCGATCACCGGCATGCCGCCGGGCGGGCGGGGCCGGAAGGCCGCACGCGGGGGCCGAAGGGCCGCGGCGCCGCGGGGCGCAGTGAATTCGAGTACCTCTGCCACGCCAGTTGGACACGTCTCCCCCCGCCAGGGTTGTACGTGCCGGGCGTCACATGTGCGACAACCGACGGTGCCTCAAGTGCCGTCATGCGTCCCGCTCTTCCCCTATGTCCGATATCGACCGCGGTCCGCTGTGGACCGGGTCCGACCTGGACGAGCGTCCCCACGCCCGGCCGATCGCGACGTCCCCACGCCTGAAGAGTGACCGCAAAGACGCTCCCCGCCGACCGCGCGGTTGCGGAAGGCGGGGAGAAAAATCTTCGGTTGCACCGAGCAAAGGTTCAAGGGACTTCGACCATGCTCCCGGCCACGTTTATTACCGAGATCCTACAAAGCCCGCGCCGGGCCGGGCGCGGTGGCCTGTTTCAGCGGTGTCCTGCTTCAGCAGTGGCCTGTTTCAGCGGTCGCGCCACTCCGCCGCGACCAACTCCGCGATCTGCGCGGTGTTCAGCGCGGCCCCCTTGCGCAAGTTGTCGCCGCAGACGAAGAGTTCCAGCGCGGTCGGGTCGTCCAGCGCCCGCCGCACCCGGCCGACCCAGGTCGGGTCGGTGCCGACGACGTCGGCGGGGGTCGGGAACTCACCGGCGGCCGGATCGTCGCACAGCACCACACCGGGGGCGGTGGCGAGGATCTCGCGGGCACCCTCGACGCGGACCTCCCGCTGGAAGCGGGCATGGACGGTGAGTGAGTGCGTGGTGATCACCGGGACCCGGACACAGGTCACGGCGACCGGGAGGTCCGGCAGCCCGAGGATCTTGCGGGACTCGTCGCGGACCGTCATCTCCTCCGATGACCAGCCGTCCGCCCGCAGCGACCCGGCCCACGGTACGACGTTGAGCGCCACCGGCTCCGGGAACGGCCCGGTGCCGTCCCCCACGGCCCGCCGTACGTCTCCCGGCTTGGTGCCCAGCTCGGTCCCGGCGACCAGGGACAGCTGGGCGCGCAGCGTCTCCACACCGGCCCGCCCGGCCCCGCTCACCGCCTGGTACGACGACACCACCAGCTCGCGCAGCCCGAACTCGGCGTGCAGCGCGCCCAGGGCGACGATCATCGTCAGGGTGGTGCAGTGGGGGTTGGCGACGATCCCGCGCGGACGGTTGCGCACCGCGTGCCCGTTCACCTCGGGAACCACGAGCGGCACGTCCGGGTCCATCCGGAAGGCGCCGGAGTTGTCGACCACGACCGCGCCGCGCGCGGCGGCGACCGGCGCCCACTCGGCCGCGACCTCGTCGGGCACGTCGAACAGCGCGATGTCGACCCCGTCGAAGGCGTCCTCGCCCAGCGCCGTCACCTCGACCTCCTCGCCGCGCACGGCCAGCTTGCGGCCGGCCGAGCGCGGGGAGGCGATCAGACGGATCTCGCCCCAGATGTCCGCCCGCTGGGACAGGATCTGGAGCATGACCGCGCCGACGGCCCCGGTCGCTCCCACGACCGCGAGCGTCGGCTTCCCGGTCGGGGCCATCAGCGGCCCGTGCCTCCGTAGACCACGGCCTCGTCGGTCTCGGAGTCCAGCCCGAAGGCGGTGTGCACGGCGCGCACGGCCTCCGGCACGTCGTCGGCGCGGGTGACGACCGAGATCCGGATCTCCGAGGTGGAGATCAGCTCGATGTTCACGCCCGCGTCGCTCAGCGCCTCGAAGAAGGAGGCAGTGACGCCCGGGTTGGTCTTCATACCGGCGCCGACCAGGGAGATCTTCCCGATCTGGTCGTCGTAGCGCAGGGAGTCGAAGCCGATCCCCGGGCGGTTCTTCTCCAGCGCGTCGATGGCCTTGCGGCCCTCGGTCTTCGGCAGGGTGAAGGAGATGTCCGTCAGCCCGGTGGAGGCGGCGGACACGTTCTGCACGACCATGTCGATGTTGATCTCGGCATCGGCGATGGTCCGGAAGATCGCGGCGGCCTCACCCGGCTTGTCCGGCACACCGACGACCGTGATCTTGGCCTCGGAGGTGTCGTGCGCGACACCGGAGATGATGGCCTGCTCCACCTGCTTGTCCCCAATCGGCTCACTGCTGACCCAGGTGCCCTGAAGTCCGCTGAAGCTGGACCGGACATGGATCGGGATGTTGTAGCGACGGGCGTACTCCACACAGCGGTGAAGCAGCACCTTGGAACCGGACGCGGCCAGCTCCAGCATGTCCTCGAAGGAGATCCAGTCGATCTTCTTCGCCTTCTTCACCACGCGCGGGTCGGCGGTGAACACGCCGTCGACGTCGGTGTAGATCTCGCAGACCTCGGCGTCGAGCGCGGCGGCGAGCGCCACGGCCGTGGTGTCGGACCCGCCCCGGCCGAGCGTGGTGATGTCCTTCTTGTCCTGGCTGACGCCCTGGAACCCGGCGACGATGGCGATGTTGCCCTTGTCCAGGGACTCGCGGATCCGGCCCGGCGTGACGTCGATGATCCGGGCTTTGTTGTGGACCGAGTCGGTGATGACGCCTGCCTGGCTGCCGGTGAAGGACTGGGCCTCGTGGCCCAGGTTTTTGATCGCCATCGCCAGCAGGGCCATGGAGATCCGCTCTCCGGCGGTCAGCAGCATGTCGAATTCACGCCCGGCAGGCATCGGAGAAACCTGCTCGGCGAGATCGATCAGCTCGTCCGTCGTGTCGCCCATCGCGGAAACGACGACGACAACCTGGTTGCCGTTCTTCTTCGCTTCCACGATCCGCTTGGCGACGCGCTTGATGCCCTCGGCATCGGCTACGGAGGAGCCTCCGTACTTCTGCACGACAAGGCCCACGTGCGCTCCTCGCTCGGTTCGTTTGTGTCGGCTCAGTCTATCGAGCGTCCGAAATCCACCACCGTGCTCCCGCATGGTGAGACATCGTCCGCCCGGTTGCGGAACCTGCCCAGCGAGACGCCGCGCACGCGGAACGTGCCATGTGTCACAGCGGGCGCCGACGGGGGCGGCGGGCTACGTGCCCGGCCGGATCCCCAGCGGGTCGCCGATCTCCTGTGCCATCACACGCCCCGCCTCGAACTCGAGGGTCTCGTCGCCCATGCCGGGCTGGTCGGTGTCGAGACCGTCCAGCTCCTCCAGGGGCTGGTTGAGGCGGACGTGGATGAGGACCGACTGGAGGGCGCGCAGCACCGCGGAGGCGGTGGGGCCCCAGTTGGAGAAGTACGAGAACTGCCACCACCACATGGCCTCCGCCGTACGGCCCGCACGGTAGTGGACCATGCCGTGGCGCAGGTCGGCGATGATGTCGGCCAGGTCGTCCGAGATCCGGGCCGGGACGGGCGCCTTGCGGGGCTCGTACGGGTCGAACACCTCGGAGTAGACGTCGACGGGTTCGAGCAGCCGGGCCAGGTTCTCGCGGAGTTCGTCCACGTCCGGCTCGGGTCCCGGGTCGGGCTCGTAGCGCTCGTCCGGGACGATGTCCTCGTGGGCGCCCAGCCGGCCGCCGGCCAGCAGCAGCTGGGACACCTCCAGGAGGAGGAAGGGAACGGTCGAGCCGGGCTCGTCGCCCCTGGCCACCTCGGTGACGGCCACCAGGAAGCTCTCCACCTGGTCCGCGATCTGGACCGCGAAGTCGTCCGGGTTCTGCGTCGAGGCGTGCAGCGTGGCGTCAGACATCTAGGAGTCGTCTCCCCTCGAAGGCGCGGCCGAGGGTCACCTCGTCCGCGTACTCCAGGTCGCCACCCACCGGGAGGCCGCTGGCCAGGCGGGTGACCTTCAGGCCCATGGGTTTGATCATGCGGGCGAGGTAGGTGGCCGTGGCCTCGCCCTCCAGGTTCGGGTCGGTGGCCAGGATCAGCTCCGTGACCGTCCCGTCGGCCAACCGCGCGAGAAGTTCCCGTATCCGCAGGTCGTCGGGACCGACACCCTCGATCGGGCTGATCGCCCCGCCGAGCACGTGGTAGCGGCCGCGGAACTCACGGGTGCGCTCGATCGCGACGACGTCCTTCGGCTCCTCCACGACGCAGATCACCGAGGGGTCGCGGCGGGCGTCCCGGCAGATGCCGCACAGCTCCTCCTGGGCGACGTTGCCGCAGGTCGCGCAGAAGCGGACCCTCGCCTTGACCTCCAGCAGCGCCTGCGCGAGCCGCTTCACGTCCGTCGGCTCGGCCTGGAGGATGTGGAAGGCGATCCGCTGCGCGCTCTTGGGACCGACGCCGGGCAGCCGCCCCAGCTCGTCGATGAGGTCCTGGACCACGCCTTCGTACAACGGACTGCCTTTCCTGGAAGACCTTTCGGTACGTACGGTAGTTGGCCGGGGCCCGTCTTAGAAAGGCAGACCGGGGATGCCCGTGCCGCCGCCCAGGCCCTGGGCGAGCGGGCCGAGCTTCTGCTGCTGGAGCGTCTGGGCGTTCTCGTTGGCCGCCTGGACGGCCGCCACGATCAGGTCGGCGAGGGTCTCGGTGTCGTCCGGGTCCACCGCCTTCGGGTCGATCTTCAGCGCGCGCAGCTCACCGGAGCCGGTCACGGTGGCCCGCACCAGGCCGCCGCCGGCCTGCCCGTCGACCTCCGTGTTCGCCAGTTCCTCCTGCGCCTGCTGGAGATCCTGCTGCATCTTCTGGGCCTGCTGGAGCAACTGCTGCATATTGGGCTGGCCACCACCGGGGAACACGATCAGCTCCTCTGCCGTTCGCTACGACTCCGTCGTGAACGAGCCTACGTGGTCCACCCGACCCTCGCCCCGCCACTCTTTCGAGTGAGAACGATGGCAGACCCGTACCTGATCAAGGCCCTCTTCCGGGCGGAAAAGTCGGGAAAGCGACCTCTCCGCCACCCATTGGGCGGTAGGAAGGGTCCCGCGCGTCGGCAGGAGATGTCACGCAACGTGACCGGTCGTGATCAGTAGGGAGTGCCTGGTGGGTCAGCCGGAGATGCAGCCCGAGGGTCCGCCTCAGGACGGGCGGGGCGAGGGTGCGGCCGGGCTGCGGCCGGGCGATCTGACCGGGCGGGCGTTTCCGCTCGGGGACTGGGGCGAGCCGGCCGAGCGGCTGGACGAGCTGTACCGGTGGGTGGAGCGCGGGGCGTTGCAGACGGCGTCCTGGTATCTGCGGGACCGGATGTGGAAGCGGCGCGGGGCGCGGGTGCTGCGGGCCGGGGCGGCGGCCGGGGCGGTGGCCGGGGCCGCGCTGCCGCTGCTCGACCTCACCGGCGCGGTCGGCGGGGTGGCGCCCTGGGGCTGTCTGGCGCTGCTGGTCGCCGTGGCGTGCGTCGGCACCGACCGCTACTTCGGGGTGACGTCCGGGTGGATGCGGGACGTGGCCACCGCGCAGGCGGTGCAGCGGCGGCTCCAGGCGTTGCAGTTCGACTGGGCGTCGGAGAGCGTGCGGGAGGTGCTGGGGCCGGCGGAGGGCACGGCGAGCGAGGCGGCCGAGCGGTGTCTCGGGGTGCTGCGGCGCTTCTCGGAGGACATCACCGAACTGGTCCGCACGGAGACCACCGACTGGATGGTGGAGTTCCGCACGGGGACGGCGCCGCTGGGGATGCAGGCGGCGGTGGCGTACGTACCTCGGCAGGAGGGCGGCGGCTCCACCGGCCGCTTCCCGCTCCCCCCGGCGAACGGCACCCGCCCGAACATGCCCCGCCAACGGCCGCCCGAGCCGCGCTAGCCGCGTTCGGCGCTGCCCTCACTGCTTGCCGTAGGTCAGGCTCTCGCCGCCGCCCGCCTGGGACCGCTTGAGCCGGCCGTCCGACAGCAGGGTGACCTCCGTGGCCTCGCCCGGGGTGCACGAGGAGGCGGGCCGGCCGGTGACGACGCTGGACGGGCCGATCTCCAGCGGCCCCTGGGCTCCGGGCTGTTCGGTGAGCCGCGCCGTGAAGACGCAGTGGTACGAGCCCCCGCCCTGGGCCGGCCCGTCCGCGACCAGCGTCAGCACGGCGTCGCCCACCTTGCCCTGCTGGATGGTCAGCGTGCGGGTGTTGGTGCCGGCGGCGTTGTCGATCGTCGTCGACCAGGTGCCCAGATAGGCCTCCGGGACGGCGCCGTCGGCGGGCGCGGAGGTGGTGGGGGTGGCGGAGGTGGGGTCCGGCGGGGTCGGGCGCGGCGCGGGGGCGGAGGCGGTGGGCGCGGGGCTGACGGTCCCGGCGCGCTTGTGGTCGTCCTTGCCGCCCCTGGTCAGCAGCGCGTACACCGAGCCGCCCGCGCCCAGCGCCACCACCAGCGCGACCACGACGAGGAGCGCGGTGGACCGCCCACTGCGCCGCTCCGGCTGCTGCGGCACCGGCCCGTACGACGTTGGCACGGCGGGCGGATACCCGTACCCGCCGGCCTGGGTGGGTTGCGTGTGGTGCGCGTGTCCGGCCTGCGGGGGCTGGGGATACCCGTATCCGCCCGCCTGCGCGGGTTGCGTGTGGTGCGTGTGCCCCGCCTGCGGGGGCTGGGTGTGGTGCGCGTGGCCGGCCTGCGGGGGCTGCGGATACCCGTATGCCGGCCCGAACCCCGGGGCCGGTGGCGGCACCGGCGCGGCCGCGCCGACGGGCGGATATCCGGCCCCGCTCCCTGCTCCGTCGACCACGGCGGCATGCTCGACGGCTCCGCCCTCAACCCCGGCCGCGGGCCCCGCCGGGGGTGTGAGCGGTGCCGCCGGGAAACCGGCTCCGGCACCGAGACCGTCGGCCCCGGCGCCCACACCGGCACGCGGAGACGTCACCTGCCCAGGCCAGGCGGGCGGTGCCGACGGGACCCCGGGCCCAGCACTGACGCCGTCGGCCCCAGCACCGGGCAACGGGGCCTGGCCCGGCCGCGTGGGCGGCACCGGCGGGGCCCCGACACCAGCGCCAGCGGCGCCCGCCTCCGCACCTGGCGACGGCACTTGCCCAGGCCACGCGGGCGGCGCCGTCGGCAACCCGGCCCCAGCGCCCGCACCAGCAGCTAGCGCCGCACCGGCACCAGTCCCAGCAACGGCACCAGCGCCACCCGCGCCCTGCGACTGCCCGGCCCACACAGGCGGCACCGACGCGGACCCGGCCCCGGCACCAGCGCCACCAGCGCCCGCACCCGCACCAATCCCCGCACCGGCACCACCGGCACCACCGGCACCACTGCCGGCCCCGGTGCCACCGGCACCAGCACCAGCACCAGCCCCGCCCGCCTTCGACCCCTCTTCCGTCCCCTCCGGGTCCTCCACCTCCAGCAGGCCCACCGCGTGGCGGCCCAGCTGGGCGACCAGGATGCTCGGCAGCCAGGGGTCGCGGGAGCGGCCGCCGCTCACCGTGTCCTCCGCGCCCATCCGCTCCAGCAGCGCATCCAGGGACGGCCGGGCCACGGGGTCCTTGCGCAGGCAGTCACGGACCAGGTCGGCGATCCCCTCCGGCACCCCCGCGAGATCCGGTTCCTCCTGAGCGATGCGGAACATCAGCGCGGGCACCCCGCTGTCGGCGGTGCCGAAGGGCAGCGTCCCGGTCGCCGCGTACGCCAGGACGGAGCCGAGGCAGAACACATCGCAGGCCGGGGTGATCCGGTCCCCGCGCACCTGTTCCGGAGCCATGAACCCGGGCGACCCGACCAGCGCCCCCGCCCGGGTCAGCGCCTCCGCGCCGCCCACCGCCGTGGCCTCCAGCGCCCGCGCGATACCGAAGTCGATGACGCGCGGCCCGTCGAGGGTGACGAGCACGTTCGACGGCTTCAGATCCCGGTGCACGATCCCCGCCGCGTGGATGTCCTTGAGCGCGTGCGCGAGCCCCGCCGCGAGGACCCGTACCGACCGCTCGGGCAGCGCCCCGTGCTCGTGCCCGACGACCTGCTGGAGGCTCGGCCCGGCCACATAGCCGGTGGCCACCCACGGCACGGCGGCCTCGGTGTCCGCGTCCAGCACGGGCGCGGTCCAGTAGCCGCCGACCCGCCGCGCGGCCTGCACCTCCTGCCGGAACCGCGCCCGGAACTCCTCCTGCGCGGCCAGCTCCGCCCGCACCAGCTTCACGGCGACGGTACGGCCCCGGTCCGACCGGGCCAGATACACCTGCCCCATGCCCCCGGCGCCCAGCCGCGCCAGCAGCCGATAGCCCCCGATGTGCTGCGGATCCCCCGGCCCCAGCTTCTGCATCGCCGCCCGCCTCTCCCCCCGGACACGCACGCGTACCCGCACACGTACGCGTGCAACGCAGCGAGAATAGTCCCGCCCCGCGCCCTCTTCCTCGACATGCTGTCGCAGAAAGCCGCCTCTCACAGAACAAGACGCCGATGTCGCTTCCGCATCGCGGACATTTACCCTCGGCCGCATGACCCCTCAGCCCAGCCCCGAAGCCGGCGCCGCAGTGAAGGCCGCGGACCGCGCGCACGTCTTCCACTCCTGGTCCGCGCAGGACCTCATCGACCCGCTCGCCGTCGCCGGCGCCGAGGGGTCGTACTTCTGGGACTACGACGGCACCCGGTACCTCGACTTCACCAGCGGGCTCGTCTTCACCAACATCGGCTACCAGCACCCCAAGGTCGTCGCGGCGATCCAGGAGCAGGCCGCGACGATGACGACGTTCGCGCCCGCGTTCGCCGTCGAGGCGCGTTCGGAGGCCGCCCGGCTGATCGCCGAGCGCACCCCGGGCGACCTGGACAAGATCTTCTTCACCAACGGCGGCGCGGACGCCGTCGAGCACGCGGTGCGCATGGCCCGGCTGCACACGGGCCGCCCCAAGGTGCTCTCCGCCTACCGGTCGTACCACGGCGGCACCCAGCAGGCGGTGAACATCACCGGCGACCCGCGCCGCTGGGCCTCCGACAGCGCCAGTGCCGGTGTCGTCCACTTCTGGGCGCCGTTCCTCTACCGCTCCCGCTTCTACGCCGAGACCGAGGAGCAGGAGACCGCGCGGGCGCTGGAGCACCTGGAGACGACGATCGCCTTCGAGGGCCCGGGGACCGTCGCCGCGATCATCCTGGAGACCATCCCGGGCACGGCCGGGATCATGGTGCCGCCGCCCGGCTATCTGGCCGGGGTCCGGGAGATCTGCGACCGGCACGGGATCGTCTTCGTCCTGGACGAGGTGATGGCCGGGTTCGGCCGTACCGGCGAGTGGTTCGCCGCCGACCTCTTCGGGGTCGTACCCGACCTGATGACCTTCGCCAAGGGGGTGAACTCGGGTTATGTGCCCCTCGGCGGTGTGGCCATCTCGCAGGAGATCGCCGAGACCTTCGCCAAGCGCCCCTACCCCGGCGGTCTCACCTACTCCGGGCACCCGCTGGCCTGCGCCGCCGCCGTCGCCACGATCAACGTGATGGCGGAGGAGGGCGTGGTGGAGAACGCCAAGCGGCTCGGTGAGACGGTCCTCGGCCCCGGCCTCGCCGAGCTGGCCGCCCGGCACCCCAGCGTCGGCGAGGTGCGCGGTGTCGGCATGTTCTGGGCGCTGGAGCTGGTGAAGAACCGGGAGACCCGGGAGCCGCTGGTGCCGTACAACGCGGCCGGGGAGGCCAACGCCCCGATGGCCGCCTTCGCGGCCGCCGCCAAGAAGCACGGCATCTGGCCCTTCGTGAACATGAACCGGACGCATGTGGTCCCGCCGTGCACCGTCACCGAGGCCGAGCTGAAGGAGGGCCTGGCGGCCCTCGACGCGGCGCTGACGGTGGCCGACGGGTACACGGAGTAGGACGCCCCGGGAACCGAACGCGTAAGGTGACGTGCTCGTAAGCCAGTACGAGAGCCGTACGAGACCCGCGAGCACGTCACCTTCGCGCGAGGAGTGAACCCGACCATGCCCGGCACCGGCGCCGTGACCCGCAGCACCCTGCGCCAGCAGATCGCGGACGCGCTCCGCGACGAGGTGCTGGCGGGGCGGCTGCGGCCGGGCCGGGCGTTCACCGTCAAGGAGATAGCCGACCAGTACGGCGTCTCCGCCACCCCGGTCCGCGAGGCGCTGGTCGACCTGTCGGCGCAGGGCATCCTGGAGGCCGACCAGCACCGTGGCTTCCGGGTGCCGGAGTACTCCCTCGCCGACTACCGGGACATGATCGAGGCGCGCAGCCTGGTCACCGACGGCATGTTCCAGGCCCTCACCACCGGCCACCCCGCCTTCCGCACCCCGCCGGAGGACCCGCGCACGGCGGCGACGCTGAGCACCGTGCGGCGCCGGGGCGAGGAGGCCCAGCGGGCGGCGGCAGCCGGCGACCTCACCATCCTGATCGGCTACGACCTGCGCTTCTGGCGCGAGCTGAGCATGCTGTTCGGCAACCCGTACCTGGCCGATTTCCTGCACCGGCTGCGGGTGCAGTCCTGGGTCTGCGCGGTCCAGCACCTGCTGCGGCTGCCCGAACTGCGCGGCCGGCTCTGGGCCGGGCACACCGACCTGGTCGACGCGCTGGCCCGCCGCGAGTCCGACACCGCCCGGGCGATCGTCACCGCGTCCAACGCCCACTCCCTCGCCCTGCTCGAAGGGGTGAGCGCGGGCGAGGGCGGGGCACCCGGTCGGGAGGACCGGTGACGGGCCGGTCGAAAGGGTAGGGGGCGGTCGGGAGGGTATGGGACCGGCACCGCACCGACTACCCTGCTGTGACCGCTTCCCCGTGTGAGGAGCCCTCTTTGGCCTGTGATCTGTGGCTGGTACCGCTCGTGGACGTCCTGTGCCACACCCCGGACAACCCGTTCGCCGAGGAACTCGCGCAGTACAACGACGCGTTGGCCACGGCCGGGCTGCCGCCGGTGCCGGTGTACCAGTACATGCCGGGCCTGTCCGGCGAGGTCGCCCCGGTCGCCGGTTTCGACTACGACGCCCTCCATTTCCTGCGCCGCGCCTACCTCCTCCAGGTCTGCGGTCTGCCGGTGACGCCCGTGGACGAACTCGGCGGCGACTACGAGCAGCTGCTGGAGATGTTCGAGTCCACCGCCCAGCAGTCCCACCTGGTCTGGCACTACGACCACGCGGGTGCGTACGTCCCGGTCGACTTCCCGCATCCGCTGTCGAACGACGAACTCCTCGCGGGCGGCGGCCCGTTGGGCTCCTCGCAGAGCCTGCTGCGCGAACTGGAGTACGTGGCCCCGAGCATCGGCATCGACCCGGCCAACCCCCCGGCCGCCCCGGCCCCGCCGACGGCCCCCACGGAGCTGGAGGAACCGGCCCTCCCCGCGCCGTACGACCCGAGCCCCTTCGCCCGCGAACGGCATGTGTGGCTGGGCCTGCACGCGGCGGCGACGCGCTCGCTGGCACAGGGGTCGATGATCGTGTTCAGCTGAGCCGACGGCCTGTTACGTTGCGCGAGCGAATGGCAACGATAAGTGCATGACCCTCGCTCCCAGAGTGACAGCCCTCGCCCTGGCGGCCCTCCTCGGCGCCGCCGTCCCCGCCGGCGCGGCGGAGGACCTGCCCACCTACACCTGCCCGCAGCGACTGTCCGTGCCGGCCGCCACCCCGCCCTCGGTGGCGGCCGCCGGCTGCATCGCGAGCAACGGCGCCCCGGAGGCCGGCGTGCTGGACCGCGCGGTCAGGGTCGTGCTCCCGGACTCCCTCGACCCGGCGTCCGCCGACAGCACGAGCCTGATCTGCCGGTCCTCGTCCGCCACGGCCGAGGACGCGGGCAGCTCCGTCGTCCTGCGCGACTGCACCCCGGAGGTCCCGCCGAGATGATGTGATTCCACCCACCTCTTCTTGCCCTGGGGGGAAATGCCCGCCTACGTTCGGTCGCATGTCCCCCCACGACCCCGTCCACGACTTCACCGTCGACCTCAGCGCGCACGAGATGCTCCGGCGCACCCATGTCATGGCCGCACTCGGCCCCGACTGGGACCCGGCGGCGGCGCTGCGCGGCGAGGAGGAGGCGCGTGCGCTGCTCTACTCCGGCCTGGACGCGGAGCAGCAGCGGATCCACGACGAGCTGGTGGCGGCCGGTGTGCTGCCGCCGGGACCCGGCGATGCTGCCGCTTGACCCGCAGGCCGAGCCCGGGCGGCGCGCCTGGCTGCCCTGCCCGAACTGTCCCGACGGCACCTGGCGCTACCTGCTCTCCAACACCGGCAGCCTGCTGCACCTCCAGTGCCCGGTGTGCCACCACGTCTGGAGCCACGAGACCTACTTCGGCGCCACCCGCCCGCCGGCCTGAGGACCGTACGGCGAAGGGCCGCCGGGATGCGTCCCGGCGGCCCTTCGACCGTGCTCACGAAAGCTTCGCGCTCGTGACGGCCTGGCCTCAGAAGACCGGCGTGCCGTTCTGCGTCAGCTTCCAGTTGGTGACCGCGAAGTCGGCCGGGTCGAGGACCTTCTTGGCCGTCACGTAGTCGATCATCAACTGGCGGATCTCGTTGGTGGAGCTGTAGGCGATGTCCGCCGTGGCGATGTGCGGGTAGCCGGAACCGCCGTTCGCCCGGTAGTTGTTGACGGCCACGACGAAGACCTGGTCGTCGGGGATCGGGGCGCCGTTGTAGGTGAGGTTCTTGATCCGCGAACCCTCCGGCTGGGCGATGTCGATCTCGTAGTCGACGCCCGCCGCCGTGTCGTACATGTAGTCCCAGAAGTTGTTGGCGTTGGTGAGGGTGGCGGTGTCCACCTTCGTGCCGGCCGGGACCTGGTGGTAGTACTTCGCCCCGTACTCCAGGTAGTCCTTCAGCTGGGCGCCGGTCAGCTTCTTGCCGTACAGGGTGTTGTCGTAGATGTAGAGGCCGGCGATGTCCTTGATGGTGACGCTGCCCTGGGGGATGTCGGCGGTGCGGGAGAAGGGCGCCGCGACCGAGATCAGCGGGAGGGCGGCGTCCGAGGCCGACAGGCCCGCCTTCACGGCGTCCATCTGGACCTTGTGGATGAAGTCCATGATGGGGACGTCCCGCCAGCAGGAGTCGGCCGCCGAGAGGTCCTGGGTGCAGGTGCCGACCGCCGTGTTGACGTACTTCACGACCAGCTCGTGGTCGTCCGTGAGCAGCTGCTTGATCTCCGGGTCCTCGTCCACCGTGTTGGGGTTGAGGGTCTGCGCCTTCTTGCTGGTCACCTTCCACTGGCCGTGGTGCAGTTCCAGCTCGAAGTCGAAGACGCTCAGCCGGAAGCCCCAGCAGTACGGCTCGGAGAGGAGGACGTCCTCGCCGGTCTGCTCGTTCTTCACGGTGTACGACGGCACCTCGACGTGGGTGTGGCCGACCAGGATCGCGTCGATGCCGGGGACCTGCTGGGCGACGAGGTTGGAGGCGTTCTCGACGTAGGGCAGCGAGTCGCCGTACGAGGAGGAGCCGTCCATGCCGGAGTGGTCGGTCAGGAAGACGACGTCGCAGCCGAGCGCGCGCAGCCGGGGCACGTACTTCTTCGCCTGCTCCACCAGGCCGGGGAACACCATCTTCCCGCTGACGTTGTCCTTGTCCCACAGCGCGATACCGGGGTTGGTGAGGCCGAGGATGCCGACCTTGATGTCCGGGGCGCCCGGCACGCAGATCCGCTTCACGGTGTACGGCTGGAAGGCGGGGCGCAGGGTCTTGGCGTCCAGGGCGTTGGCGCCGAGCAGCGGGAAGTCGCACTGCTCCTCGAACTTGCGGAGCGTGTCGATGCCGTAGTTGAACTCGTGGTTGCCGAGGGCGGCGGCGTCGTAGCGCATGTGGTTCATGGCCGCGGCCATCGGGTGCTGGGGGCCGTCCTCGCCGGTGATGGGCTGCACGCGGGCGAAGTAGTAGGCGAGCGAGGTGCCCTGGATGATGTCGCCGGCGTCGACGAGGAGGACCCGGTGCTCGCCCTTGGCCTCGCGCTGCTGCTTGATGAGGGTGGCCACGCGGGCGACGCCGCAGGAGTTGCCGGCCTTGTCCTTGTAGGCGGCGTCCTTGTAGTAGTCCCAGTCGAAGACGTGGCTGTGCAGGTCGGTGGTGCCGAGGATGGAGAAGGACCAGGTGCGCGGCGCCTTTCCGGGCCGGTGACCGGCCTCGGCCGCCTGCGCGGGGCCGGCGGCGACGGTCCCGGCGGCGGCCACTGCCGCCCCGGTCACGGCCGACTTCTTCACGAACTCCCGGCGGTTCATGGGACTGAGGGGCATTCAGGGCTCCTGGAAAGGGCTGGGCTGGGGAGGACTTGAGGAGAGGCCGCGCTGGTGCGGTGCGGGGCTACCCGCGTAGATGCTTCTCAGGTCCCACCGGCCCCGGAACCAGGATTAAGTCATGCTCAGGTCAAGTTCGGTAAAATTCGCGAGCACACCGACGCCCCCGCCGGTCGGAGCCGGCGAGGGCGCGGGAAAGGTGTCGGCCGGGTCGACTCCGGCCGAACACCACGTCAACTGTGGCTTACAGGAACGAGTTGACCTCGATCGTCTCGTCCCGGCCGGGGCCCACGCCGATCGCGGAGATCGGGGCGCCGGACATCTCCTCCAGCGCCTTGACGTAGTTCTGCGCGTTCTTCGGCAGGTCGGCGAAGGTCTTCGCCTTGGTGATGTCCTCGGACCAGCCCGGGAGGGTCTCGTAGATCGGCTTCGCGTGGTGGAAGTCGGTCTGCGAGTACGGCAGCTCCTCGACCCGCTTGCCGTCGATCTCGTAGGCCACACAGACCGGGATCTCCTCCCAGCCGGTCAGCACGTCCAGCTTGGTGAGGAAGAAGTCGGTCAGGCCGTTCACCCGGGTCGCGTAGCGGGCGATGACGGCGTCGAACCAGCCGCAGCGCCGGTCACGGCCGGTGGTCACACCCCGCTCGCCGCCGATGCGGCGCAGCGCCTCGCCGTCCGCGTCGAACAGCTCGGTCGGGAACGGACCCGCGCCGACCCGGGTCGTGTAGGCCTTGAGGATGCCGATGACCCGGCTGATCTTCGTCGGGCCGACGCCCGCGCCGGTGCAGGCACCGCCGGCGGTCGGGTTCGAGGAGGTGACGAAGGGGTACGTGCCGTGGTCGATGTCCAGCAGCGTGCCCTGGCCGCCCTCGAAGAGCACGACCTTGTCGTCCTCCAGGGCCTGGTTGAGGATCAGCACCGTGTCCGCGACATACGGCTTGATCTTCTCGGCGTAGCCCAGCAGCTCCTCGACCACCTGGTCGGCGGTGATGGCGCGCCGGTTGTAGAGCTTGGTGAGGATCTGGTTCTTGACGTCGAGCGCCGCCTCCACCTTCTGCTGGAGGATCGACTCGTCGTACAGGTCCTGCACCCGGATGCCGACGCGGTTGATCTTGTCGGCGTAGGTCGGACCGATGCCGCGCCCCGTCGTACCGATCTTGCGCTTGCCGAGGAAGCGTTCCGTCACCTTGTCGACGGTCACGTTGTACGGCGTGATGACGTGCGCGTTTCCGCTGATCAGGAGCTTGGACGTGTCGACGCCACGCTCGTTCAGACCGCTCAGCTCGGAGAGCAGGACCGACGGGTCGACGACGACACCGTTACCGATGACCGGCGTACAGCCGGGCGACAGGATTCCGGAAGGGAGCAGATGCAGCGCGTACTTCTGGTCGCCGACGACCACCGTGTGGCCGGCGTTGTTGCCGCCCTGGTATCGCACCACATAGTCGACGGAGCCACCGAGGAGGTCCGTCGCCTTTCCCTTGCCTTCGTCACCCCACTGAGCACCGAGCAGCACAAGTGCGGGCACGCGCGTACACCCCTTCCGGGCGGGGCATGTCCAAGGTCGGGGGCAGGGGCGTAAGGTTCACCGCCGCGTACCACCGCGACCGCCTTTGGTCGCACAACCGTCGGACCGGATGCCCCGGAATAGACGAAGCCCCTGGCGCAATAGCGCAAGGGGCTCTTGCACAAAGATGCTACCCGAGGAAGCGAGGCAGGACCGAGGTGGCGACTTCCGCGACGTCCGATCAGCTGCTGGTGATCATCGATCCGGCGGCACGGCAGACGGACGGGGAGTCCGTACGGATCGCGAAAGACGTGCTCAGCGCGGGTGCGGCGGCCAAGGTGTGTCTCCCGGACGGGCCCGAGGAATTCGCCCGGGCACTGGGCCGACGGGGGTCCCGCCGGCCGGTCGTGGTCGGCGGCGACCAGGCGCTGGTGCGGGCCGTCACCCTGCTGCACCGCTCGCGGGAGCTGGCCGGATGTGCGCTGTCGGTCGTCCCGGTGGGTGAGACGGCCCTCGCCGAGGCCCTGGGCGTGCCGGGCGGGGCGGTGGCGGCGGCCCGGGCCGTGCTGGACGGGGCCGAGCGCCGGCTGGACCTGCTGGTGGACGACAGCGGCGGGGTGGTGCTGGGCGCCCTGGGCTTCCCCTCGGTGCCGGTACGGGAGCCCGCCGGGGAGCCGGTGCCGGTCGGCTCGGGCCCTTCCTCCCCGCGCCCCCTGGGCGTGCCCTGGTACCGCTCGCTGGTGCGCACCCTGGCCCCCCGCACCCTGGCCGCGCGCCCGGACCGGCTGCCCGCCGTGCCCGCACCGGGGCCGACCCGGCTGCGGGTGGAGGTCGACGGGGAGACGGTCGTGGACCTGGACCAGCCGGTCGAGGCCGTCTCGGTGACGCCGGGCGGCTCCGGGGTGGCGGAGGTGGAGGTCCGCCCGCTGTCGGTGGGGGCGGCTGCCACGCCGGTACGGCTGTCCGGGCGGACGGTGACGGTCACCGGGGCCGACTTCCGCTACCGGGCGGACGCGGCGGTCTCCGGGCCGGTACGGCGGCGGACCTGGCGGGTGCTGGAGGACGCCTGGGGCCTGGTGCTGCCGCCCGCGTGAGCCGCCCCGCACCCCCGCTAAAGGTCTGGTGACACATATTTAACCGCGCCGACCCCTTCCCGTACCCCTGCTGCGTCCACCATCCTGCTCCATCAGGACCCAGCGACCGGACACGGAGGGGGCCACCCGATGGCAGTGGACGAGGACATCGCCCCGGCGGCGAAGACGGACGGCGGAGACGGCGCAGAAACGGTTCACCGGCTGAAACCCAACGCCGTCGGGCTGCTCGGGGTGGTGTTCATGGCGGTGGCGACGGCCGCACCGATCACCGCGATGACCGGCAACGTGCCCTTCATGGTCTCGTCCGGCAACGGCGTCGGCGCACCCGCCAGCTACCTCGTCGCAATGGTCGTCCTGGCAATCTTTTCCGTCGGTTTCACCTCCATGGCCAAGCACATCACCTCCACGGGGGCCTTCTACGGCTTTATCTCCTACGGCCTCGGACGCACCGCCGGACTGGCCGCCGGGTTGCTCGCCACCTTCGCCTACGTCGTCTTCGAACCCGCGCTCATCGGCATCTTCTCCACCTTCGCCACGACCACCCTGAAGGACCAGACCGGCGTCCACGTGCCCTGGTGGGCCTTCGCGGTGCTGATGCTCGCGGTCAACGCCACCGGCACCTGGTTCGGCGTGAGCGTCGCCGAGAAACTGCTGGTGGTGCTGCTCGCGACCGAGGTGACCGTGCTGGCCGCCATGGCGGTGTCCGTGGCCCTGCACGGCGGCGGCCCGCACGGCTTCACCTTCGCCCCCGTCAACCCGGTCAACGCCTTCAAGGGCACCTCCGCGGGCCTCGGACTCTTCTTCGCCTTCTGGTCCTGGGTCGGCTTCGAGTCGACCGCGATGTACGGCGAGGAGTCCCGCGACCCCAAGAAGATCATCCCCAAGGCCACGATGATCAGCGTCCTCGGCGTCGGGGTCTTCTACGTCCTGGTCTCCTGGATGGCCATCACCGGCAACGGCGAACGCGAGGCCCTGAAGGCCGCCTCCTCCGGCAACCCGCTCGACCTGTTCTTCCTGCCCACCGAGCGCTACGTCGGCCACTGGGCGGTCGTCGTCATGCAGTGGCTGATGATCACCGGCTCGCTGGCCTGCGGCATGGCCTTCCACAACTGCGCCGCCCGCTATCTGTACGCCCTCGGGCGGGAGGGGGTGCTGCCCTCGCTCAAGCGCACCATCGGCCGGACCCACGCCCGGCACGGCTCCCCGCACATCGCCGGGGTGGTGCAGACCTGCGTGGCCGCCGTACTGATCGGCGCGTTCTGGGCCGCCGGCAAGGACCCGTACACCGGCACCTACGTCCTGCTCGCCATCCTCGGCACCATGGCGATCCTGGTCGTCCAGGCCGTGTGCTCCTTCGCGGTGCTGGTCTACTTCCGCTCCCACCACCCCGAGAGCCGGCACTGGTTCCGCACCTTCACCGCGCCGCTGCTCGGCGGGGTGGCGATGCTCGCCGTGGTGGTGCTGCTGGTGTCCAACATGGGCGTCGCCGCCGGCCCCGAGTCCGGCTCCCTGGTGCTGAAGGCGACCCCCTGGCTGGTGGCCCTGATCGCGGCCGCCGGCCTCGGCTGCGCGCAGTACCTCAAGCACCGCGCACCCGAGCGGTACGCGCTGCTCGGCCGCACGGTGCTCCAGGAGACCAAGGAGCGATAGCCCCGGGGACCGGTGGATGTGCGCGTCGGCCGGACACCCGCTGCCCGGACACCGGCCGCCCGGTCGGCCCGGTGGCCGGTCAGCGCACCTCCACCCGCAGTCCCTGCAAGCCCCTGATCACGAAGTTCGGCTTGCGCTCCGGCTCCGCCGCCGGGGCCAGGGTCGGGGCCTGCTCCAGCAGGGCCGTCATCGAGGCCGCCAGCTCCATCCGGGCCAGCGGGGCGCCGATGCAGTAGTGGATGCCGGCGCTGAAGGAGATGTGCGGGTTGTCCCGACGGGTCAGGTCCAGGCGGTCCGGGTCGGCGAAGACCTCCGGGTCACGGTTGGCGGAGCCGAACAGCATGGCGATCTCCGCGCCCCTCGGGATCGTCGTGCCGTCGATCTCGATGTCGTCCAGCACCCAGCGTTCGAAGAGCTGGAGCGGGGTGTCGAAGCGCATCAGCTCCTCGATCGCGGACGGCACCAGACAGTGGTCGGCGCGCAGGGCCGCCAGCTGCTCCGGGTGGCGGAACAGCGCCCACCAGCCGTTCACCGTGGCGTTCACCGTCGCCTCGTGACCGGCGTTCAGCAGCAGCACCGCCGTGGAGATCATCTCCTGCTCGGTGAGCCGGTCGCCCTCGTCGTGCGCCGCGATCAGACCCGAGATCAGGTCCTCCCCCGGCTCCTTGCGGCGGGCCGCGATCAGCTCCCGCAGATACCCCGAGAACTCCACCGACGCCCGCACCGCCCGGGCCGCCGTCTCCGGCGACGGGTTCAGCTCGTACATCCCGCAGATGTCCGCCGACCACGGGCGCAGCTGCCCCCGGTCCGACTCCGGGACGCCCAGCATCTCCGCGATCACCGCGACCGGCAGCGGCTCCGCCACCTCCGTCAGCAGATCGCCGCCGCCGCGCCGGACCAGCCCGGCCACCAGGTCCCGGGCCAGCCCGTCGACGTACGGCTTCAGCCGCTCCACCGTGCGCGGGGTGAACGCCTTCGACACCAGACGCCGGATCCGGGTGTGGTCCGGCGGCTCCAGGTCGAGCATCCCGTGGTCGTTCAGCGTGTGGAACGGCTCCTGCTCCGGCGGGGGCGCGCTCCGGCCGAACTCCTCGTGCGAGAAACGGTGCTGGTAGGTGCGGCCGAGGCGGCGGTCGCGCAGCAGCGCGGAGACATCCGCGTGGCGCGGGACCAGCCACTGGTCCGTCGGCTCGTACCGGAGCACCCTGCCGCGGGCCCGCAGCTCGGCGTAGGCCGGGTAGGGGTCGGCGAGGAAGGCGGGGTCCCAGGGGTCGAAAGCGAGGTCCGCAAGCGCTGCCATGGACGGACGTTAGCCCCGAGTGCCGCGCCCTGACCAGGCCCTGGTCTCCGCGCCCCCGGTCTACCGCGGCGCCACCAGGCGGGCCTCGTAGGCGAAGACCGCCGCCTGGGTGCGGTCCCTCAGCCCCAGCTTCACCAGGATGCGGCTCACATGCGTCTTCACCGTGGACTCCGCCACCACCAGCCGCTCGGCTATCTCCCCGTTGGACAGCCCCTGCGCGATCAGGACCAGCACCTCCGTCTCCCGTTCGGTCAGCTCCCCGTACGCCGCCTGCACCGACGGCACCAGCCGGGGCGCCTCGGCCAGCCGGGAGAACTCCGCGATCAGCCGCTTGGTGACCGAGGGCGCCAGCAGCGCCTCGCCCGCGGCCACCACCCGGACCGCCTCGGCCAGCCGGCGGGCGGACGCGTCCTTCAGCAGAAAGCCGGAGGCTCCCGCCCGCAGCGCCTGGTAGACGTACTCGTCCAGGTCGAACGTCGTCAGCACCAGCACCTTCGCCGAGGCGTCCGCCGCGACGATCTCCCGGGTCGCCTCGATGCCGTTCAGCTCGGGCATGCGGATGTCCATCAGCACCACGTCCGGGGCCAGCCGGCGCACCTGCTCGACCGCCTCCCGGCCGTTGACGGCCTCCCCGGCGACCTCGATGTCCGGCATCGCGTTCAGCAGGACGGAGAAGCCCTCCCGGACCATCATCTGGTCGTCGGCGATCAGTACGCGGATCGTCATGCCCCACCCTCGGCCGTGCCCGTGGCGGTGTCCTTGCCGATGTCGACGGCGGTGTCCTTGCCGGTGTCCGGGGCCGTGGGTATGGGGTGGGCCGGGAGGAACACCGTGACCTCGAAGCCTCCGTCGGCCGTCGGGCCCGTCGCCATGTCGCCGTTCAGCATGGAGACCCGCTCCCGCATGCCGGTGAGACCGTGCCCGGCGCCCGGGGAGGGCTTGACGAGGTGGGGTGCCGGCGGCGGGCCGTTGACGATGCGCAGGCCCAGACCGCCCAGCACATACCCCAGCTCCACCCGCGCGCTCGCCCCCGGTGCGTGCCGCAGCGTGTTGCTGAGCGCCTCCTGCACGATCCGGTACGCCGACAGCTCCACCCCCTGCGGCAGTTCGCGCACCGCGCCGGTCACCGCCTGCTCCACCTCCAGGCCGGCCTCCCGCACATTGGCGAGCAGTCCGCCCAGGTCGGCGAGGGTCGGCTGGGGGGCGTCCGGAGCCTCGTAGTGCTCCGCTCGGACCACCCCGAGGACCCGGCGCAGCTCGGTCAGGGCCGCCACCGCGTTCTCCCGGATGGTGGCGAACGCCTTCTCCAGCTCCGGCGGGGGATTCTCCACCCGGTAGGGCGCGGCCTCCGCCTGGATGGCCACCACCGACATGTGGTGGGCGACCACGTCGTGCAGCTCACGGGCGATCGTGGTGCGCTCCTCCAGCAGCGTGCGCCGTGAGCGCTCGTGCTCGGTCACCGACTGCTGGGCCGTCACCTCCTGCGCGGCCTCCCGCCGTATGTGCCAGACCGTGACGGCCAGCAGGCTCAGCGCCGATGTGATCAGCATCGGGGACACGTCGTTGCCGAACCGGCCCCGGCCGATGACGCTTCCGGCGAGGAAGCCGTAGACCGCGGTCATCAGCCACATCGAGGCCGCCGTGCGCGGGCGGGTGCGCAGTGCGACGACCGTGAGCACGACCAGATGGGACAGGAAGCTGCCCGGCAGCCACGGCCAGTCGCTCCAGTCGCCCCGGTCGAGCGCGGCGGCGAGGGTGGTCGCACCCAGCGAGCACCAGAACGCGCCCACCGGACGCGCCAGCGTCAGCAGCACCGGCGCCAGCGCCAGCAGCCCGCAGAACAGGGCCGGCGGACCGTACTCGAAGGAGGCGGCCACGGCGAGGAGCATCGACAGCACGCCCAGGCCGGCCACCACGGTGTGCGGTATCCGGCCCACGTACCCCTTCGAACGGCCGGGCAGGCGGCGGGTGAGCGGGCCGTCCACACCCATGCGGGGCAACGGGCGGTAGGCGAAGGGTTCGTGGAACAGGTCCTGCCGCAGCCCGCGCAGGGCCTCCGCGGCGAACCGGAACTCCGGGCTGCGCGGCCGGCCGGCCGCGCCCGGCGGAGTCGTCTGCGTGTGCGTCGTCTGGGTCACGTACACGACGGTAGGCCTCGGCCGCCCCCCGGGTCGTCCCCTTGAAGAGGGGTCCTTGAAGGTCCCTCTCAGGTACTACGGGTCGCCCGGGAAACGGTCGGCTGCCTCTCGCGAAGGCTCAGCGGGCGCTGCCGGGGCGGATCACGCCGGATTCGTAGGCGAAGATTGCCGCCTGGGTGCGGTCGCGTAGGCCCAGCTTTATCAGGATCCGGCCGACATGGGTCTTCACGGTCTGCTCGGCGACGACCAGCCGCTCGGCGATCTCCGCGTTCGTCAGGCCCTGGGCGATCAGCGCCAGCACCTCCGTCTCCCGCTCGGTGAGGTCGCCGACGCGCTGCTTCAGCGGGGAGCGCGGGCTGCCGTTCAGCCGGGCGAACTCGGCGATGAGACGGCGGGTGACACCGGGGGCGAGCAGGGCGTCGCCCGCGGCCACCACCCGTACCGCCTCGGCCAGTTGCTCCGCGGAGGCGTCCTTCAGCAGGAAGCCCGAGGCGCCGGCCCGGAGCGCGTCGTACACGTACTCGTCCAGGTCGAACGTCGTCAGCACCAGTACCTTGACGGCGGGTTGGTCGGCGGTGATGCGTTCGGTCGCCTCGATGCCGCCGAGTTCGGGCATCCGGATGTCCATCAGTACGACGTCCGGAGCCAGTTCGGCGGACTTCGCGATCGCGTCGCGGCCGTCCACCGCCTGCCCGATCACCTCGATGTCCGGCTGGGTGTTGAGCAGCACCGTGAAGCCCTGCCGGACCATCTGCTGGTCGTCGGCGATGAGGACCCGGATGGTGCCGACGCCGCTCGTCACGCTGCTCGTCAAGCCGCTCGTCATGGGGTTCCGTCTCCTGTCGGGGGGTGGCCGGCCACGGGGGTGCCCGCGCGGGGCAGGAAGGCCGTCACCATGAAGCCGCCCTGCACGGTCGAGGTCGTGGTGACGTGTCCGCCCAGCATGGCCGCGCGCTCCCGGATGCCGAGCAGACCGTGGCCGCTGCCGGGGGACGGCAGGACGCGATACCGGGGGCGGCCGTTGATGATGCTCAGGAAGATACCGTCGGGCAGATGGTCGATCTCCACGCGGGCCCCGGCGCCCGGCGCGTGCCGCAGGACGTTGCTCAGCGCCTCCTGGATGATCCGGTACGCCGACAGCTCCACTCCGGGCGGATAGCTGCGCTCCTCCCCGACCACCAGCTTCTCCACGTGCAGACCGGCCGCCCTGGTGTTCTCCAGCAGCGCGTCCAGCCGGGCGAGGTTCGGCTGCGGGGCGTCGGGGGCGCTCGGGTCGTCCGGCTGCTCGGAACGCAGCACGCCCAGCACCCGGCGCAGCTCCGTCAGCGCCTCCAGGGCGTTGTTGCGGATGCCGGCCAGGTTCTCCTTCAGTTCCTCGGAGGGGTTCTCCACCAGGTGCGGGGCGACCTGGGCCTGGATGGAGATCACCGACATGTGGTGGGCGACCACGTCGTGCAGCTCGCGGGCGATCCGGCTGCGCTCCTCCAGGAGGGTGCGGCGGGCGCGCTCCTCCGCGGTGATCGTCGTCTGCTGGACCAGCTGGGTACGGACCTCGCTGCGGCTGCGCAGAACGGTGCCGACGAGGACGGCGACGGCGAAGAGAAGGACGGCGACGAAGCCCGTCCCTGAGGAGTGGCCCGTGTTCAGGCAGGTCTGGAGGACCCAGGTCAGCAGGGCGGTCGCGGCGAGCGCGCCGAGGGTGCCGCGGACACGGACGCGCAGGGCCAGGAGGAGGAACACGGCCATGTGCGCCTGGAGGGCGGGGGTGGCCCACGGCCATTCGGGGCCCTGGCCGGGAACCGACTCCAGATGGGATCGGGCGAGGAGGGCGGTGGCCACGGCGTCGGCCAGGGAGAGCACCCACGCGGGGACGGGGCGCCAGAGGGCCAGCACGACGGCGGCGGCCTGGAGCGAGGCGAGGAGGAAGGCGGTGGGGGCGGCGAGGCGGTAGGTGTCCGTGATCTCCGAGCCGCCGCCGAGGGCGAGGGCCAGCGCGATGTAGACGGTGACGAGGTAGGTGAGCAGGCGCACCCAGCGGTGGCGGGAGAAGGGGGGCGAGTGCGGGGAGGGGGACGCGCCGAGCCAGGCGCGCAGGGCTTGGCCACGGCTCGCGGGCCCTTCGGCGGGGGGCGCCGGGGTGGGCGAGGGCCCCGGGGTGGGGTCTTGGGGGGCCGCGGGCGTCACGTCGGTAACTCTAGGCATGGTGCGGGGACTTCGCGGGAGGGAGGTGCCGGTGCAGCACGCGTGACGTGCGGTTCCGGGGGCGCCGAGTCCCCTGTTCGTGGTGGCGGAAGGCCGCCCGGGCGAGGAGCAGGGCCAGCGCGAAGACGGGGAGCCAGGCCAGCCGCTGGGCCACCCAGGTCAGGGAGTCGGGCGAGGTGTGCAGGCCGGGGAGGCGGCCGGCCGGAAGGGCGGTGACGGTGGTGGCCATCATCGCCGTCTGGTGCCAGAGGTAGATCGTCATCGCGGAGAGGTTCACGAACACTGTCGCCGCCCAGGCGAGCGGGCGGGCCGTCGCCCGGCGGAGGCGGTCGCGCAGCAGCAGGGCCAGCCCGCACTGGGCGAGGCCGAAGGTGACGGCCGCCAGGGTCGGCGGGTCCAGGTTGGAGATCCTCGCGCCGGGGACGCCGACCATGGACGCCGGGTAGCCCGCGACGAGCACCAGGGCGGCCGTGGCCGTCGTACCGCCGAGGAGGAGGACCCAGGCCGAGCGGCGCGTGCTCAGCTCGCCCCGGGCCCAGGCCGCGCCCAGGGTGTACGGCACCAGCCAGCCCGCGGCCACGTTCACCCAGGCGAGCCAGGACGGGCCGAGGTGCAGGCCGAAGCGGAGGACGTCCACGTGCAGGACGACCGCGAGCGGCCAGAGGGGGTGGAGGCGGGCGACGAGCGGGGTGGCGGCCGTCAGCGCGGCGAAGACCAGAAGGAACCACAGCGGGGACAGCGCCAGTTTCAGCAGCGTGTGGATGGTGCCGAACGGAACGCCGGTGAGGAGCAGGATGGTGGCCGTCACCGTCCACAGGCACAGCAGGGCGGCCACCGGGCGCAGCAGCCGGGTCAGCCGGGCGCGCAGCCAGACGGCGTAGGTCTCGCCTCGCGTGCGGGCGGCTGCCAGGCCGCGGGTCGCGACATGGCCGCCGACCAGGAAGAACACGGCCAGGGTCTGGAAGAGCCAGGAGACCGGGGCCAGCCGGGGCAGGTGCTGGAGGGGGCTGGCGGTGTGCAGGCCGCCGTCCGTCGCGACCAGGGCCGTCACCAGCCAGTGGCCCAGGACCACGCCGAGGATCGCGAGGGCGCGCAGGGCGTCGATCGCCCGGTCGCGGCCGGCGGGGGTGGCCCTGTCGACGCGCTCGGCTCCCTCGCGGATCGCGCGCAGGACGCGGAACGGGCGCGGGGTGGTGAGCGGTGGGCGGGTGGCGCCGGTCGGCCGGTCAGGCATGGGTGACCTCCGCGGTCTCGCCGAGGGTGATCCGGGCCAGGTTGGCGAGGGCGGTCGAGCCCGGGGTGAAGTAGCCGCTGTGGCCGGCGTCGGCCGCGTCGAAGACCCGGGCGCCGAAGGCGCGGGAGACCGGGTCGGTGCCGAAGCCGACGGTGGTGCCGAGGAGGCGGGCGCGGCGGTGCGGGACGTGTGCCACCCAGTCGTCGCTGCCGCGGGCCGCCCAGATCCGGGCGTTGGTGTGCAGGGCGGACACCGAGTCCGCGCCGGTGCCGGGGCTGCCGATCAGAGCGATGTCGTCGGCGTCCACGCCGGGGGCGGCCCGGCCGCAGACCACCGAGCCGTAGGAGTGGCAGAGGAGGGAGACGCGGGTGCGGGGCGGGGTGAGGGTGCGCAGTCGGCGGACGAAGGAGCGGAGGCGGGGGGCGGCTTCGTCGGCGCGGGTGGTGGTGGTGACGGTGGAGCTGACGGTGCCCGGGGTGCGGTAGCCGAGCCAGGCGATGACGGCGGCGCGGTGGCCGGGAGTGGCCGGGGTGGCCGTCAGTTGCCGGTAGAGGGACGCGGCCGCCGTGTGGAAGCGGGCGTAGGTGTCGAGGGAGGTGTCCGAGCCGGGGACCAGGATCGCGACGCGGTCGGCGTGGAGGAGGTCGCCGAGGGCCTCGGTGGCCTGTCCGGGGCCGCGGCCGTCGAAGCTGAGGAGGTGGCGGGTGGGGGAGGCCAGGGAGGCGTCGGCGGCCGCGCGGTGTTCGTCGCCGTCGGCGGCGGCCATACGGGCGGCCTCGGTGGCGTTGGCCCGGTTGGCGTCGTAGGTGGCGGCGAGGGTGGTGGGGGTGAGTGGGGGGAGGTGTGCGGGGGTGGGGGACGGGATCGGGGGGAGCGCGGCGGCGGAGAGGGGGATGGCTATGGCGGCGGTGAGGAGTGTGGCGAGGAGGGGGCGGTGCCAGGGGTGGCGGCGGGGATGGGGGTGGGCAGCTTTCGTCGTCAAATGTGAGTGGCCCCCGTGGGGCGAACCCACCGTCGGCGGCTGCGGGTTCGCCGTGTCCGGGCGCAGGTCACCGTCGGCGCATGCGAGCGACGTCCGCGACTGCGGGCGCAGGTTGCCCTCGGGATGAGCTGTCGGCGGCTGGAGTGTGCGCGGGTCGCCCATGGGTGGCTTCCTTTCGGGACGCCCGGCCATCGGGCTGCTCCAGGAAGGAAGTTAGAAATCGGGAACCCTCGTCGGCGTCACGCCAGGGAGCTGTCCTGCGGGGTAGCTCTCAGGTACTACGGGTATCCCCCGGGTACCGCCCTACGGGTCACACCCGGCACCCTCAAGCCCCCTCAGCCCCACCCAACCCCACCGCTCACCACGCCAGTTGAGCGATCTCCTCCGCCACCACCGCACACGCGTCCGCCGCCGGGTCGATCAGCGGGAAGTGGCCCACGTCCTCCAGCAGCGTCAGGCCCGCCATCTCCCCCGCCCTCGCGCCGGCATCGACGTACGACTCCGCCACCGCCTGCGGCACCACCAGGTCCGTACGGCCCTGCACCAGCGTCGTCGCGATGCCGGTCGGGAGGAGGAGGGCGGGGTCGGCATAGGGGCGGCGGGCCGCGAAGTGGGCGGTACCGCCGAGGAGTTGCAGCGACGCATTGCCGCAGACGTCCAGCTTCTCGGCCACCTCGAAGTCGGCGATCGGGGCCAGGGCCACCACCCCGCGCAGCGGTGCCGGGCGGTCCGTGCGCCACGGGGAGTCCGCGGGAAGCACATGCCGGGCCGCCGCCCACAGGGCCAGATGGCCGCCCGCGGAGTGGCCGGTCAGCACCGTGCGGCGGACGTCGGCCTGCGGGAGCGCCGCGCGGACCAGGTCCGGCAGGGCGTCCAGAGCCGCCGCGACATCGTCGAAGGTGTCGGGCCAGCGGCCGGCGGGCGGGGTGGCGTCGCCCGCGTTCGGGGAGTTGCCCGTGTTCTGTCCCGGGATCGGGGAGTCGCCGCCGCGCCGGTACTCGACGTTGGCCACCGCGAAGCCCCGGCGGGCCAGGTAGTCCGCGAAGGGGGTGATGTGGCGGCGGTCGTAGCGGGCGCGCCAGGCGCCGCCGTGCAGGACCACCACCAGCGGCGCGGGCGCGGCCGCAGCGGTGCGCGGGGCGTAGAAGTCGATCACCTGGTCGGGGTGTGTGCCGTACGCGACGGTGACGTCGGGATCGACCGGGGCGTGCGAGAAGGCCGACTCCTCCTCGGCGGCGGCGCGGGCTGCTGCTGCGTCGTCCGGCATGCTCCAACCTCTCAGCGATGGAACGTCGATGGAACGCCGACAGAACGTCGACGACCCGTCGGTGACACGTCGTCAGGGTGTGGCGGTCGCGTGGCGGCTGTGCACCGTTGGCGGGACCGTATCAGGCCGGTGACGTGCGCGGACATGGGGATGTCACGCTCGGTGAGGGCAAAACGGTTCTGTGGGCCACCGGGCGCCCGCGGGCTGCCCGGCCCGGTGGCCCACAGCGGTCCTACTCCGGCTGCCGGACCAGTTCCTCGGCCAGCACCCTGGCCGCCCGTTCCACGTCCGCGAAGCCCACGTACAGGGGCGTGAAGCCGAAGCGGAGCACGTCGGGATGGCGGAAGTCGCCCACCACGCCCCGGGCGATCAGGCGCCGCATCACCTCACCGGCGTCCGCGCAGCGCAGGGCCACCTGGCTGCCCCGCTGCCCGTGCGGCACCGGCGTCAGGTTCTCCACCCGTCCGGGTTCCGTGTACGCGGACACGCACCGCAGGAAGAAGTCCGTCAGGGCGAGGGACTTGGCGCGGACCGCGGTGACGGAGACGCCCTCCCAGACGTCCAGGGCCGCCTCCAGGGCCAGCATGGAGAGGATGTCCGGGGTGCCGACCCGGCCGCGCAGCGCGCCCGGGGCCGGGGCGTAGGACGGGTCCATGCCAAAGGGGTCGGCGTGCGAGTTCCAGCCGGGCAGCGGGGAGTCGAAGCGGGGCTGGAGCTCCTGGCGGACGTAGAGGTACGCCGGTGAACCCGGGCCGCCGTTCAGGTACTTGTAGGTGCAGCCGACCGCCAGGTCGACCCCGTGCTCGTCCAGGCCCACCGGCAGCGCGCCCGCGCTGTGGCACAGGTCCCACACGGCGAGGGCGCCCGCGGCGTGCACGGCCGCCGTCAGGGACGGCAGATCGTGGAGCCGGCCGGTGCGGTAGTCGACGTGGTTGAGCAGGACCGCTGCGGTACGGCCGGTCAGCGCGTCCGGCACCTCGGCCGGGGTCACCGGGCGCAGGGTGCGGCCGGTCAGCCGGGCGGCGGACTCGGCGATGTAGCCGTCCGTGGGGAAGGTCGTCGCGTCGACCAGGATCTCGGTACGGTCCTCGCCCGCCATGCGGACCGCCGCCACCAGGGCCTTGAAGACGTTGACGCTGGTCGAGTCGCCGACCACGATCTGGCCCGGGGCCGCGCCGACCAGCGGGGCGATCCGGTCGCCGATCCGCTCCGGCGCCGTCCACCAGCCGCTCTCCTCCCAGGAGCGGATGCGCAGCTCGCCCCACTGGCGGCGGACGACGTCCGCGACCCGGTCGGGGACGTGCGCCGGGAGCGCGCCCAGCGAGTTGCCGTCCAGATAGACGCCCTCGTCGAGGTGGAAGCGGGACCGCAGCGGGGCCAGTTCGTCCGCCGCGTCCAGCTTCTCCGCCTGCATCGCCAGCTCAGACATGGGACCTCGCCGTCCACAGCTCGGGGAACACGTTCTTGCGGGCGCGCTTCTCCAGCCAGGCCACGCCGGCCGAGCCGCCGGTGCCGGGCTTGGCGCCCATCGCGCGGCGGGTGGCGACCAGGTGGTCGTTGCGCCAGCGCCACACCAGCTCGGCGACGTCGGTCAACGCCTCGCCGAGCCGGGCGAGTTCGGCGTTCTGGTCGCCCGAGTAGACGGCGGCCCAGGCCTGTTCGACCGCGTCGGAGGGCTCGTAGCGCCGGGAGACGTCACGGTGCAGCAGGCTGTCGGGGATGGCGTGGCCGCGGCGCGCGAGGAGCCGTACGACCTCGTCGTACAGGCTGGGCTCGTGCAGCGCCTTCTCCAGCTCGGCGTGGACGCGCGGGGCGCCGCGGTGCGGTACGAGCATGGAGGCGGACTTCTCGCCGAGCAGGAACTCCATGCGGCGGTACATCGCCGACTGGAAGCCGGAGCCCTCGCCGAGGGCGCTGCGGTACGAGTTGAACTGCGCCGGGGTGAGCTGGCCGAGCGGCGTCCAGGAGGCGTTCAGGGCCTCCAGCTCGCGGACGGAGCGCTTCAGCGCGGCGATCGCGGTCGGTACGTCGTCCGAGCGCAGGGCGTTCGCCGCGGTCTCCCACTCGTGCACGATGACGGTGAACCACAGCTCCATGACCTGGGTCGTCACCAGGAAGACCATCTCTCCGGGATCGTCGGAGAGGGTGTGCTGGAGGTGGGTGAGCACGTCCGCCTTGACGTAGTCCTCGTACGGCGTCGTACCGGCGAAGTCGAGATGCGGGGTCTCGGGCTCGGCCTCGGGAAGGGGGTGAGCCTGTTGGGACATCGCTGTCTCCTGTTGTTACTCCGGGTAGCGGTCCGCCCCTGCCGATTCCGGCACGGGGGCCCCGGTCCCCACCCGGAATCCTCCGCAATCGGCACGGATACGGCAAGGCCCGTCTGCTGCCAGACGGGCCACACCTGTCCCTCCCGTAGGGGATGCCGGGGTCAGCCCAGGGTCTGGGCCGCCGTCGGCGAGGAGTCCTTCAGGAACTGCGTGCAGCGCTCGTACTCCTCCTGCTCGCCGATGGACTGGGCGGCGCGGGCGAGGGCGTGCAGGGCGCGCAGGAAGCCGCGGTTCGGCTCGTGCTCCCAGGGGACCGGGCCGTGGCCCTTCCAGCCGTTGCGGCGCAGCGCGTCGAGGCCGCGGTGGTAGCCGGTACGGGCGTAGGCGTACGACTCCACGACCGCGCCGCGCTCGAACGCCTCGTCGGCCAGCTGGGCCCAGGCGAGCGAGGAGGTGGGGTACTTCGCGGCGACGTCCGCGGACGGGGTGCCCTGGGCGAGGAGGTCGCGGGGCTCCGGCTCCTCGGGGAGGTGGGTGGGGGGCGGGCCGCCGAGCAGGTTCTCGTGAATCGTCATGGGGTCCAGTCTGGCGTACGGCGGTGGACACGGGCGGGGCTGCTGCCCCGTAAGGGGCGCGGGGAACTGCGCGACCGGCCCACCACCCGGCCGCACCTACCCACGACCCTCACCCCGTCCCTGCCCCTGCCCCTCCTCCTCGCCCGCGCCCTCGGCGTCCTCCCCGCCCTCGCCCTCCAGCGGCGGAGCCGTCACACAGCTGTGGACCCTGCATTCCGGGTGGTGGCAGTCCGGAGGGAGGCGGCGGATCAGGGTGAAGGACAGGGCCGAGCCCAGCAGCAGCACCGCCGCGCAGATCAGCATCGCCCGGTCGAAGGCCGCGTCGAACGCCGTCGCCGACCGGTACGCCTCCGGGCCCATCCCGGACAGCAGGGGCAGGGCGGCGACGGCCACCAGGCCTGCCGCCCGGGCCGCCGCGTTGTTGATACCGCTGGCCAGGCCCGCCCGGGCGGTGTCGACGGAGGCGAGGACCGTGGCGGTGAGGGGGGCGACGAGGGTGACCATGCCGGCGGCCATGACCAGCAGGGCGGGCAGCACGTCGGTGGCGTACCGCGCGTCCGGGCCCACGCGCAGCATCAGCGGCATCGCGGCGGCGCACAGCAGCGGGCCGACGGTCAGCGGCAGCCGCGGGCCGATGCGGTCGGCCAGGGCCCCCGAGCGGGCGGAGAACAGCAGCATCACGACCGTGATGGGCAGCAGCGCCGTACCGGCGGCCAGCGGGGAGTAGCCCGACACCACCTGGAGCTGGAGGGCGACGAGGAAGAAGAAGCCGCCGAAGGCCGCGTACACGCACAGGGTGACCAGGTTGACCGCCGTGAACTGCCGGGAGGCGAAGATGGCCGGCGGCACCATGGGATCGGGCCGGTGCCTCTCGACGTGGACGAAGGCCACCGCGGCGGCCAGGCCCGCTGCCGCGCTCAGCAGCACCACCAGGGAGCCGCTCCGGGCCTCGATCAGGGCGTAGGTCAGCAGGGCCAGCGCGAGGGCGCCGAGGACGGCACCGAGCACGTCGAAGCGGCCCCGGGCGTTCTCGTCGGCGGACTCGGGGACGTGCCGTACGGCGACCGGGACGCACAGCAGCGCCAGCGGCACGTTCAGCAGGAACACCCACCGCCAGCCGGGCCCGGCCACCAGCCAGCCGCCCAGGAAGGGGCCCACGGCCGCGCCGATCCCGCCGAAGCCGGACCACAGGCCGACCGCCCGGCCCCGGTCGTCGGGGTGGAAGGAGGCCTGGATGAGGGCGAGGGAGCCGGGGGTGAGGAGGGCGCCGCCGACGCCTTGCAGCGCGCGGGCCGCGATCAGCACCCCGGAGGTCGGGGACAGGCCGCACAGCAGCGATGCGGCCGCGAACCACACGACCCCGAGGACGAAGATCCTGCGCCGGCCGTAGCGGTCGCCGAGGGAGCCACCGAGCAGGATCAGCCCGGCCAGCGTGACCATGTACGCGTTGACGGTCCACTGGAGGGCGGCGAGGTCGGCGCCCAGGTCGCGGCCGATGCTCGGGAGCGCCACGTTGACGACGGTCGAGTCCAGCAGGGCCATGCTGGAACCCAGGACCGTGGTCAGCAGGATCCACTTGCCCTGGGGGGAGGCCAGCCGGACGTTCGGCACTCTCCAGGTATACAGCGGGCCCGGCGCCGATGACCGGCTGCCGGGCCCGCTGGGAACGCCGTACGGCGGTTACTTGATCTTGTTGCCCGCCGAGCGCAGGTTCTGCGTGGCCTCGACGACGCGCGCGGCCATGCCCGCCTCGGCCAGCTTGCCCCAGGTGCGCGGGTCGTAGGTCTTCTTGTTGCCGACCTCGCCGTCGACCTTCAGGACGCCGTCGTAGTTGCGGAACATGTGGTCGGCGACCGGACGGGTGAAGGCGTACTGGGTGTCCGTGTCGATGTTCATCTTCACGACGCCGTTCTCCAGCGCGGTGAGGATCTCCTGCTCGGTGGAGCCGGAGCCGCCGTGGAAGACGAAGTCGAAGGGGGCGTCCTTGCCGAAGCGAGCGGCGACGCCCTCGTTCAGCTCCTTCAGCAGCTCGGGGCGGAGCACGACGTTGCCCGGCTTGTACACGCCGTGGACGTTGCCGAAGGAGGCGGCCAGCAGGTAGCGGCCCTTCTCGCCGAGGCCCAGGGCCTCCGCGGTGCGGATCGCGTCGTCGACCGTGGTGTACAGGGAGTCGTTGATCTCGTGCGAGACGCCGTCCTCCTCGCCACCGGTCGGGGTGATCTCCACCTCGAGGATGATCTTGGCGGCGCGGGCGCGCTCCAGCAGCTCCTGGGCGATGGAGAGGTTGTCGGCGAGGGTCTCCGCCGAGCCGTCCCACATGTGCGACTGGAAGAGCGGGTTCCGGCCGGCCTTCACGCGCTCCTCGGAGATCGCGAGGAGCGGGCGGACGTACCCGTCGAGCTTGTCCTTCGGGCAGTGGTCGGTGTGCAGGGCGATGTTGACCGGGTACTTCTCGGCGACGATGTGCGCGAACTCGGCGAGCGCGACCGCGCCGGTCACCATGTCCTTGCTGTACTGGCCGCCCAGGAACTCGGCGCCACCCGTGGAGATCTGGACGATGCCGTCGCTCTCGGCCTCCGCGAAGCCGCGCAGGGCGGCGTGCAGGGTCTGGGTCGAGGTGACGTTGATGGCCGGGTAGGCGAACTTGCCTGCCTTCGCCCGGTCGAGCATCTCGTTGTAGACCTCGGGGGTTGCGATGGGCATCTGTCCGCTCCTTGTGTTGCGGGTTGGCTTTGCTGCGTTACGGCCCTGACCTAGACCTTGGGGGTGACGTCATCGTCGTCCCCATCTTTCCAGACCGGGCTGGTGGCCCCTGTCCGGCGGTCGGCCCGGACAAGTCCAGGTCATACCGCCGGGTCAGTCCAGACCCAGTTCATCCTTCGAGAAGGCGAACCGGTACGGAACACCCGCGCCGGCCTCGATCTTCTCGGCGGCGCCGGTCGCCCGGTCCACGATCGTGGCGACGGCGACGACCTCGGCACCGGCCTCGCGTACGGCCTCGACGGCGGTGAGCGGGGAGCCGCCGGTGGTGGAGGTGTCCTCGACCACCAGCACCCGGCGGCCGGCGATCTCCGGGCCCTCCACGCGACGCTGGAGACCGTGCGCCTTCGCCGCCTTGCGGACGACGAACGCGTCGAGCTTCTTCCCGCGCGCGGCGGCGGCGTGCAGCATGGCCGCCGCGACCGGGTCGGCGCCCATGGTGAGCCCGCCCACCGCGTCGAACTCCAGGTCCGCGGTGAGATCGAGGAGCACCTGCCCGACCAGCGGGGCGGCCTCGCCGTCGAGGGTGATGCGGCGCAGGTCGACGTAGTAGTCGGCCTCCAGACCCGAGGAGAGGGTCACCTTGCCGTGCACCACGGCCTTGTCCTTGATCTGCTGCAACAGCGCGCCACGTACATCCGTCATGCCGACCAGCTTAGATGCGGCGCCAGCTCCAGGTGGTGCTGGCCTCCAGCGGCTCCAGCGGCGTGACCAGGCGCGGCAGGGTGTTGAGCCCGTTGGGCGGGCCGGTCTGCGGCTCCACGCACACCGCCTCGGCCTGCTCGTCGTAGACGACCACCCATTCCTCCCTGCTGGCCACCTTCAGCTCCAGCCGGCCGGGCCAGGTGAGGGTGACGTCGACGCCGCCGGGCATGCCGAAGCAGTCGTCCCAGGGGCCGGGCTCGGGATCGATCCGGTTGCCGGTGGGCAGGTGGTCGGCGCCGCGCTCCTCCTGCCAGGCGGGCTCGAAGCCGAGGGAGACGTCCGCGCCGTCGAGGGTGCGGTTGAACCAGGGGTGCCAGCCGATCTGCGCCGGGAAGGAGTCCTCGTACGCCTCCACGGACATCGTCAGCGTCAGGCTGTCCTCGGCGAGCGTGACGACCTGGGTGACGCGGCCGGGGTGCGGCCAGGGGTCGGCCAGTTCGCAGGTGATCACCACCTCGTCGGCGGTGACGCGGGCGGTGCGCCAGGCGCCGTCGCGGGCCGTGCCGTGGATGGCGTGCGGCGGGGAGTTGAGCGGCATCTGGCGGACCGTGGCGCCGTCCAGGAAGCGGCCGTCACGGATCCGGCCGCACCAGGGCACCATCGGGAAGCAGCCGTAGCGGGGCCCCTGGCGGAGCAGTTCGAGGGAGCCGACCTTGAGTCCGCTGATCCGGCCGCCGTTGGTGTGGCTGACGCGTACCTCCGCGTCGCCTGCTGTCAGCGTGATGTCTTCGTCACTCACGGGACGACCCTACTGGGGCGGCCCGGACCGTCGTCGCGTTCAGTGGCGTTTGCGCAGGGCCCGGCCGACGACGATCGCCGAGGCCAGGGCCAGTGCCGCCGCGGGGGCCGCCCAGCGCAGGGCCGGGTTGCCCGCGACGGTCTGGGGGGCCGGTACGGGGGCGTAGCGGCCGCGGGGCGGGGCGTGGTCGACCTCCTCGGCGCTGCGGCCGATCATGGTGCGGCGGGCGTGCGCGGCCTCGGCGGGGGGCTCACCGGAGTCGGCGAACACACCGGAGAGACGGTCCTCCAGCTCCGCCTCGTCCACCTCCCCGTCATCCACCCCGTCCTCCTCGTCCTCCCCGTCCCCCTCGTCCCCCTGGCCTTCCTGCCCCGCCTCGAACGCGTCGTCGGCATCGGCCTCCGCGGCCAGGGCGGGCGGGGGAATCTCGGCGTCGAAGACGGAGAGGTGGTCGTCAGCGGGGTCGAACGAGGCCTCGGCGTCGACGGCCGGAACCTCCGCTTCCGGAGCGTCGGCGCCCGACGTGTCGCTGGTCGGAGTGTCCGGGGCCTCGGACAGGGCGTGCAGGAAGCGGGTCAGGAGGCGGGTGGTCGCCGAGGTCACCGCTTCCTGGGGGAGTTCCGTGAGGCGGCCGGTCACGGTTGCCGTGCCGGAGGCGGTGACCGTGGTGCCGCCGTCGGTGTCGGCCAGGCGCAGGGTGACGGCGAGTTCGACCGAGCCGGTGCCGCGGGCTTCGCCGGCCTCGGCCTCGACGCGGTAGGTGCCGTCCGGCCGGGCGGCGATCCGGGCCGCGCCCCGATAGGTGACGGAGTGGCCGCCGACGCGCAGCTTCAGCCGGCCGGTGAGGGGCGTGGCACCGGGGTCCTGCTGGAAGCCGGGGACGGCCCGGGCGACCCTGGCGGGGTCGGCGAGGGCGGCCCTGAGCCGCTCGGCCGGAACCGGGGTGAAGACCTGGTGCTCCATGGTCGGTGAGCCTACCCAGTCATGGCCGGATCTCACCCTGCCGTGCTGGCCGGGCCGCTCCGGACCCGGCTCAGTACCGCGGATGCACCAGCGTCGACGCGGGCAGGTCCGGGATCCTCGTGCGCTGCGCCGCCTCCCCGTCCGCGGTCAGGGAGGGCTGGGTGAGGGTCCGGGGACGCGGGCTCCCCGGGTCCAGCCGCAGCGGCGGTGGCGTGGGTCCGGGGGCGGCCAGGAGGTACCCCCAGTCGTGCGGGGCGCGGGAGGTGGCGGCCGAGCGGTCGGGGCCGGACGGGAACCCGGAGTCGTGGCCGAGGACCCGGTAGGGGGAGACGGAGAAGCCGGCCGCGCGGAGGGTCGCGGCGACCGTCCAGAAGACCCGGGGGCGGGTGGTGACCGAGCCCGCGTGGACGACGAGCCGGCCGCCGGGCGCGAGGACGCGGCGGGCCAGGCCGTAGAACTCCTGCGAGTACAGCTTGGTGCTGGCGGTGATCCCGGGATCGGGCAGATCGGCGATCACGACGTCGTACGACGCGGCCCGCGCCCCCCGCAGCCAGCCGAGGGCGTCGGCCGGGCCGGCGTGCACGCGCGGGTCGGCGTAGGCGTGGCCGTTGGCGGCGGACAGGCCGGGGTCGTGGCGGGCCAGCCGGATCAGGGCGGGGTCGAGGTCGACGATGTCGACGCGGCGCACCCCGCGGTGGCGCAGCGCCTCACGGGCGGCCAGGCCGTCACCGCCGCCGAGGATCAGCACGCGCGCGTGCGGGCCGCCGGAGAGCGCGGGATGGACCAGGGCCTCGTGGTAGCAGGGCTCGTCGCCGCCGCCGACCCGCAGCCGGCCGTCGAGGAAGAGGTCGAGCGGCCTGCCGTGGGTGCCGCCGGTCAACACCACCTCCTGGACGCCGGTCTGCACGGCCACCCGGACGTCCTCGCCGTACACCGCGTGCCGGGCGGCCCGTTCGAAGTCACCGGCGAGGGCGGCGGCGGTGGCGAGGACGCCGAGCACGGTGAGGCCGGCGACGAACAGGGTGCAGCGGGCCCGGCGGGTGAGGTCGCGGCGGAACAGGCCGAGCACCAGGGCGCCGCCCGCCACCACGTTGACCGTGCCGGTGAGCAGGGCGCCGGTCAACTGGCCGAAGAAGGGCAGCAGGAGGAAGGGAAAGGCGAGCCCGCCGACGAGGGCGCCCACGTAGTCCGCGGCGAACAGGTCGGCCACCGCGCCCCCGGCGTCCTGCCGGCGGATCCGCTGGATCAGCTCCATCAGCAGCGGGACCTCGGCGCCGATCAGCAGACCGATGGCGAGCGAGAAGGCGACCAGCAGCCAGCGCGGGCCCTCGGCCCACAGCCCGCCCCAGCCGCCGGTCCAGGCGAACACGGCGTACAGCGCCATCGCGCTGCACCCGCCGACCAGCGCCAGGGCCGACTCGACCGCGCCGAAACCGGCGGCCGCGTGCCAGCGCAGCCGTTTGGCGCCGAGGGAGCCGATACCCATGGCGAACACCATCACGGACAGCACGACGGAGGCCTGGGTGACCGAGTCGCCGATCAAGTACGAGGCGAACGCGACGAGTTCCAGCTCGTACACGAGTCCGCAGGCCGCGCAGACGAAGACGCACACGAGGACCAGGAACCGCCCGGTACCGGGCCGGACGGGCAGCCGGGCGGCGGCTGTCCAGGACGGCGGGCAGCCCGGGGGTGCAGGGGCGTGCGGTTCGATCACTCTGCGACGTTACGTCACATACGCGGCACGCTTTGTCACCCACACGTGTGGATCTGGGGGCAGTTGACGCCCCAAAGGTTTATGGCGCAAGGACTCGCTCAGGCCGGTCCTCATGGTCCGGCTTCCCCGCCGACCCCCGGACGCCCACGCGGGTGCGGGTCGCCACCAACTGGCCGTCCTGCGGGTAGGCGTGCCAGGTGCGCCAGTGCACCTGACCCTCGTACCGCTGGGCCAGCATCGCCGTGAAGGCGTGCGGGCTGCCGGGGAAGACCCCGGCGAGGCCGTGCGGATGGTCGGAGACGAGGGCCAGCAACTCCTGGGCGCGGCCGGCGAACGAGCCGGGCGTGAGCACCTCGACGCGGGCCGCGAACTCGTACTCCCAGTCGCCGACGCGCTTGGCGACACCCAGGGGCAGCGGGGTGCTGGAGCCGGGGATGCAGGCGACCGTCTCCGAGCAACTGCCCCGCTCCTCGTCCAGGAGCACCTGGTGGGAGGCGCCGAGCAGTCTCAACTGGAGTCTCGCGCCGGTGAGTTCGAGATCGAGGGTGGCGAGCGCGGGCAACGGCTCGCGCCCCAGGGCCCAGGCGAGGTCGGCGGCGCGCGTATCGGTGTAGGAGGTGTTCAGGGTCGTGAGCATGGATCGGCTCCGCTAACACGCGATGAGGGGGAGTTCGGCCATGTCAGCCCAGTCGGCCCGGCCGGGGTCAGGAGTCTGTGGGACGTCCGGGGGGCTGCGTTGGCGATTTAGAGGGAATCATGAACAGTGCAGCCCCCACAGCGTTTTTACCCAACTTCGTTGGGTTTCCATCCCTCAGAGGGCTCCCCAGCTCAACTGTTCAACCACGGCGTGCGCCGGGCGCGCGAACATCCGGGCCGGGCGCCCGCCGGATTCCCTCCCTCCGGCGAGCGCCGGCGGCGGCCGAAACCATCCCCTGCGGAAGCCGTCCCCCGCCGAAACCGCCCCCTGTCGACGCCGCCCTCTCCCGGGCGGTCCGCCGTCCCTCCGTCAGCTGCCGCCACCGCACGACGAACCGCCACCGCACGACGAACCGCCGCCGCACGAGGAGTGGCCGCCGCACGAGTGACCCCCGCCGCAGGAGTGGTGGCCGCCGCCGTGGTGACCGCCGCTGTGACCGCTGTGACCACCGGACGAACCCGAGTCACCGCTCCCGGCCCACCAGCTGCCACCGCTGTCGTATCCGTCCGAGGACCTCGAGGACCCCGAGGACCACCCTCCGGACGACCGCCGGGACCGCGAGCCCCCCAGCCCCTTGCCCCGCCTCGCCCTCTTCGCCGCCGACCCCAGGATCTGCGCGCACAGGACCACGACCACCGCCACGACGACGATCACGATGTCGCCCATGGGCGTCACCTTCTTTCTCTTCCCCCGAGTTTCCGGTTCCCCCCGGACGGCCCCGACGGGGCCCCGGTGCACGGGGGATGCCCGTCCGCCCGACCCGCCAAAGCGGAGTTGAGGAACTCCAGAGCTTGGGCGCAGGATGGCCCGCATGACCTCCACCGCGCGCCCCTACCTGAACCGTCGGCTCGCCGCGTTCGGGACGACGATCTTCGCCGAGATGTCCGCGCTCGCGCAGGCCACCGGGGCGATCAACCTGGGCCAGGGCTTCCCGGACACCGACGGACCGGAGGAGGTCCGGGAGGCCGCCGTACGGGCGCTGCGGGAGGGCCGCGGGAACCAGTACCCGCCGGGGCCCGGCATCCCGGAGCTGCGTACCGCGATCGCCGCGCACCAGCTGCGCCGGTACGGGCTGTCGTACGACCCGGACCGCGAGGTGCTGGTCACGGCGGGCGCCACGGAGGCCATCGCGGCCGCGCTGCTGGCACTGGTCGAGCCGGGTGACGAGGTCGTCGCCCTGGAGCCGTACTACGACTCCTACGCGGCGAGCATCGCGCTGGCGGGCGGCACCCGGGTGCCGGTCACCCTGCGCCCGCACGAGGGGGCGTTCCGGCTGGACCTGGACGAGCTGCGGTCCGCCGTCACCGACCGCACCCGGCTGCTGCTGATCAACACCCCGCACAACCCGACCGGCACGGTCCTCACCCGGGCGGAGCTGGCCGCGATCGCCGGGCTGGCGGTGGAGCGGGAGCTGCTGGTGGTGACGGACGAGGTGTACGAGCACCTGGTCTTCGACGGCGCCGAGCACCTGCCGCTCGCCGCGTTCCCGGGGATGCGGGAGCGGACGGTGACCATCGGCTCGGCCGGGAAGACGTTCTCCTTCACCGGCTGGAAGGTCGGCTGGGTGACGGCCGCGCCCGAGCTGGTCGCCGCGGTCCGTTCGGTCAAGCAGTTCCTGACGTACGTCTCCGCCGGGCCCTTCCAGTACGCGGTGGCCGAGGCGCTCGCGCTGCCCGACTCCTACTTCGCGGAGTTCCGCCGGTCCATGCAGGCCCGCCGGGACATCCTCGCGGAGGGGCTGACGGCGGCGGGCTTCGAGGTCTTCCGGCCGGCCGGCACGTACTTCATCACCACCGACGTCCGCCCGCTCGGCGAGAAGGACGGCTTCGCCTTCTGCCGCGCGCTGCCGGAGCGGGCCGGGGTGGTGGCCATCCCCAACGCGGTCTTCTACGACGACCGGGAGGCGGGGGCGCCGTTCGTGCGGTTCGCGTTCTGCAAGCGGGAGGAAGTCCTCCGGGAAGCGGCCGGGCGGCTGCGCGCCATGTGAGCCCCCGGAGCCGCTGCGCTGGAATAGCCGCGGACCGGCCCCTGTTGCCGCGGACATGACCACGAATGCGCCGCGGCCCGAGGTGCTGCGATACACCGCCTTCTCCAGCGACCCCGGAGGCGGAAACCCCGCCGGCGTCGTTCTGGATGCCACCGGCCTGGACGACAGCGACATGCTGGCCATCGCCGGCGACCTGGGGTACTCGGAGTCCGCGTTCCTGACCGCGCCCCCGGAGAGCCTCGGCGGCCAGGAGGGGCGGGCGTACAGCATCCGCTACTTCAGCCCCAAGGCCGAGGTGCCGTTCTGCGGGCACGCCACGGTAGCGACCGCCGTCGCGCTCGCCGAGCGGACAGGCCCGGGGAAGCTGGTCTTCGCGACGCGCGCCGGCACTGTGCCGGTGGAGGTGACCGAGGAGGGCGGGACGGTCAGGGCCACGCTCACCAGTGTCGTGCCGCACATCGAGGAGATCGCCGACGCCGACCTCGCGGAGGCGCTCGCTGCGCTGGACTGGCCGGCCGCCGATCTCGACCCGGCCTTCCCGCCCCGGATCGCGTTCGCCGGCGCCCGCCATCTCGTTCTCGCGGCGGCGACGCGCGAGCGCCTCGCCCGTCTCGCGTACGACTTCGCGCGCCTCGAAGCCCTGATGCACCGCCTGGACCTGACCACGGTCCAGTTGGTGTGGCGGGAGTCGGCCACCGTCTTTCACGTCCGTGACCCGTTCCCCGTCGGCGGCGTCGTCGAGGACCCGGCAACCGGCGCCGCGGCCGCCGCGTTCGGCGCGTACGCCCGTGAGCTCGGCCTGGTTCCCGAGGACGCCGTCCTCACCCTGTACCAGGGCGAGGACCTGGGCCGCCCCGGCGAGCTCACGGTGACGCTGCACGCGGGTGACCCGCGCGTCCGAGTCAGCGGCGCGGGGACGCGCATCGGCTGAAGGCCGCTCTGCGGTCGACGTCGTCACGGGACCCCCTCCCCTTCCGGCTGGGGCGCTCCCGGACCCGCTGCCGTACGCGACACAGGTGAACCCGGGGGCCGCTCGGCCCCCGCCTGCTCGCGTCGGCGGGCCGGGCCTTGCATGGTGCGGAGATGTGAGTCATGCCAGCACCCTCCTCGCCCCGCCCGTCGCGGCGCCCGGTGAGCGCACCCGGTCCTTCCCCGTCCGCGCGAGCGGAGTCGCCGTGGGGCTGTTCCTCGGGGTGCGGCTGACCGGCGTGGCCCTGGTCGCGCTCGTCGCGCATGCCGCCGGCCGGCATCCGCTCGCGCTGCTCGGCCGGTCCTGGGACTCGGTCTGGTACGTCGGGATCGCCGCGCACGGCTACGGCCACGACCTGCCCTCGCACGACCCGGGTCTCCACAGCGACCTGGCCTTCTTCCCGCTGTACCCGGCGCTGGTGCGGGCGCTGACCGCGCTGCTGCCGGTCAGCGGGGGCGGCGCCGGGCTGCTGGTGTCCTGGGCCGCGGCCGCCGTCGCCGCCGCCGGGATCCATCTGGTCGGCACCCTGCTGTACGGGCGGTCGGCGGGGCTGGCGCTGGTCCTGCTGTGGGGGCTGCTGCCGCACTCGGTGGTGCTGTCGATGGCGTACACCGAACCGGTGCTGACCGCGCTCGCCGCCTGGGCCCTGTACGCGCTGCTGACCGGTCGCTGGGTGTGGGCGGGGGCGCTGGCGGCGCTCGCGGGGCTGGCCCGGCCGAACGGGGTCGCGGTCGCCGCCGCCGTCCTGGCCACGGCCAGCTGCACGGTGTGGCGGCGGCGCGGCCGGGTTTCCCACAGGCTGTGGACGGGCGCGGCGCTCGCCCCGCTGGGCTGGACGGCGTACGTCCTGTGGGTCGGCCGGTGCCGGCACGATCTGCTGGGCGGCTATTTCGACGTGCAGCGGCGCTGGGGGTCGCAGTTCGACTTCGCGCACGGCGCGCTGCTGGTCGTCCGGCGCATGCTGCTGCACGGCAGCCGGTTCACCGCCCCGGTGGTGCTGCTGATCGTGGCCGGGAGCGTGCTGCTGTACGCGCTGCTGCTGCTGGAACGCGTGCCGCTGCCGCTGCTGGTCTACAGCGGGGTGCTGCTGCTGATCGCGCTCGGCGGCTCGGGCTTCTTCGAGTCCAAGCCACGGTTCCTGCTGCCCGCGTTCCCCCTGCTGCTGCCACTCGCCGGAGCGCTCGCCCGCACGGCGCGAGCCCGGCCCTGGCACGCGACCGTGGTGATCGCGGCCCTGGCCGGGCTCGGCTATGCCTACGGCGCGTACCTGCTGGTGTACGCGCGGGTGCCGCTGTGAGGCATGGGCGGGGCCGTCCTGCTCGCCGTCGCGCCGGAGGACCGGGCCTCCTCGAGTCCGAGCCGCCGTTCCTGCCGCCGCGCCACTCGCCGGAGCGCTCGCCCGCACGGCGCGAGCCCGGCCCTGGCACGCGACCGTGGTGATCGCGGCCCTGGCCGGGCTCGGCTATGCCTACGGTGCGTAC
>NZ_JBVIJC010000021.1:0-4639 GCF_055581605.1 Streptomyces sp. NPDC031418 | reverse complement strand
GGCGCGTACCTGCTGGTGTACGCGCGGTGCCGCTGTGAGGGAGGGCGCTATTCGCCGGTGCGCTCGTCGCCCTCGTCGTCCCCGGGCTGGTCCGCCTCGTTGACGTCCTGTTCCAGGCCGAGCTGCTCGACCAGCCACTTGTCGAACTCGATCGCGGCCCGCACCCAGCTGACCGTGGAGGAGACGAAGTGGTTGATGTCGACGCCCGTGCCGATCAGCATCTGGGCCTCGCCGATGAGACGGACGGTGCCGTCGTCGTGGGTGTGGGTGTACACCTTCGGCCACAGGGTGCGGCGGTTCCAGTCGTCGATGGACTCGAGCAGCTGGTGCTTCTCGTCGATCTTGTGCGGGCGGTCGTAGAAGGTCCGCACCGAGAAGACGGCCTGCTCGGCCTCTCCGCGGAACATGAAGTAGGTGCGGAACTGCTCCCACGGCGCCGCGAGGTCACCCTCCTCGTCAACGACGTACTTCAGCTCCATCTGGTCGAGGAGCTGCTTCACGAGGTCCTGGTCCGGGAGGACGGGGCCGGCCGGTCCCTGGGGCTGCGGCTCGGGCTGGCCCCCGAAGTTCGGAATGGAGGACGGGTCGATGCTCACCGTGTTTTTCCCTTCATGGTGGATTCCGCCATCCTCCCCCATCCGGGGAGGGGGGAGGCAAGCCCCGACGCCCGCCTGTCCGCCATTGGCTGACAGCTGACATGATTTCCGGCTGCCGGGCGGAGGCGAGCCGAGGGGGCCTGATGGGCGGGACTGCGAGACGGGGCCGGACCCGCTGGTGGCCGGTCGTGGCGGTGCTGGCGCTGCCCGCGCTGGTGGTGGCCTGGGGGGCCGCGATCGTGGTGCGGGCCATGAACTCCGACTACCCACTGGGCGGGGGTCCGGAAAAGGTGTCGTGCGCGGAGGCGCTGGCCTTCGGCGGGGCGCGGCTGCCGCAGCGGGCGTACGAGCCCCGGTGCACGGTGCAGGCGTGGCAGGACACCAGCTACGACGCCGACTTCCGGATGCCCCGGGCGGACGTCTGGGCGTGGCTGCGGCACACCTATCCGCACGCGCCGAAGCCCAGGACCGACGTCTGTGCCCCGGAGGTCTCGGGTCCGGTGGACTTCTGCGTGGACATGAACACCGATGCCACCGCGCCGCAGGGCGTCGACGCGAACGCCGTACAGATCTCCGTGACGTACGAGGGGCCCGCCACCGCACGGGTCCGCTTCTCCGCCTTCACGGTGTGACCGCCGCACCCCGGGCGCTCGGGCACCCGGGGTGCGGCGGTCGGCCGGCGCGCGGGCCGGCTACAGCGTCTTGCCGGTGGCCGGGCCGACCAGCAGGCCGTCGCCGAAGCGGTCGACGCGGACCGTGTCGCCGTCCTTGATCTCGCCGGACAGGATCTCCTTGGCGAGCCGGTCGCCGATCGAGGTCTGCACCAGCCGGCGCAGCGGACGGGCGCCGTACGCCGGGTCCAGGCCCTCCTCGGCGAGCCAGGCCAGCGCCTCGGGGGTGATCTCCAGGGCGAGCCGGCGCTCGGCCAGCCGCCTGCCCAGCCGGTCGATCTGGAGCTGCGCGATCCGCTCCAGCTCGGGCTTGGTCAGCGCGGAGAAGACCACCAGGTCGTCCAGCCGGTTGAGGAACTCCGGCTTGAAGGAGGCCCGGACGGTCTCCAGCACCTGCTCCCGCTTCTCCGTCTCGCTGGTGAGCGGGTCGACCAGGTACTGACTGCCCAGGTTGGAGGTGAGGACGAGGATCGTGTTGCGGAAGTCGACCGTACGGCCCTGACCGTCGGTCAGGCGGCCGTCGTCCAGCACCTGGAGCAGGATGTCGAAGACCTCGGGGTGCGCCTTCTCCACCTCGTCCAGGAGGACCACCGAGTACGGGCGGCGGCGCACCGCCTCCGTCAGCTGACCGCCCTCCTCGTAGCCCACATAGCCGGGAGGGGCGCCGACCAGCCGGGCCACGCTGTGCTTCTCGCCGTACTCCGACATGTCGATGCGGACCATGGCCCGCTCGTCGTCGAAGAGGAAGTCGGCGAGCGCCTTGGCGAGTTCGGTCTTGCCGACGCCGGTCGGGCCGAGGAAGAGGAAGGAGCCGGTGGGCCGGTCGGGGTCGGCGATACCGGCACGCGAGCGGCGTACGGCGTCGCTGACCGCCCGCACGGCCTCGCTCTGCCCGATGAGCCGCCGGCCGATCTCCTCCTCCATGCGCAGCAGCTTCTGCGTCTCGCCCTCCATCAGCCGGCCGGCCGGGATGCCGGTCCAGGCGGCGACGACGTCGGCGATGTCGTCGGCGCCGACCTCGTCCTTGACCATGGTGTCCCGGGCGGCCTGCTCCTCGGCGGCGGAGGCGGCCTGGAGTTCCTTCTCCAGGGTGGGGATCTCGCCGTACAGCAGCTTGGCGGCGGTGTCGAAGTCGCCGTCGCGCTGGGCGCGTTCGGCCTGGCCGCGCAGGTCGTCCAGCTTCTCCTTCAGCTCGCCGACCCGGTTGAGGGACTGCTTCTCCTTCTCCCAGCGGGCGGTGAGCCCGCGCAGCTCCTCCTCCTTGTCCGCGAGATCGCGGCGCAGCTTCTCCAGCCGCTCCCGGGAGGCCGGGTCGGTCTCCTTGCCGATCGCCAGCTCCTCCATCTTCAGCCGGTCGACGGCGCGCTGGAGTTCGTCGATCTCCACCGGCGAGGAGTCGATCTCCATGCGCAGCCGGGAGGCCGACTCGTCCACCAGGTCGATCGCCTTGTCGGGCAGGAAGCGGGAGGTGATGTACCGGTCGGAGAGGGTGGCGGCGGCCACCAGCGCGCTGTCCGCGATCTGCACCTTGTGGTGCGCCTCGTACCGGCCCTTCAGACCGCGCAGGATCGCGATGGTGTCCTCGACGGTGGGCTCGGCGACCAGCACCTGCTGGAAGCGCCGCTCCAGCGCCGGGTCCTTCTCGATCCGCTCCCGGTACTCGTCCAGGGTGGTCGCGCCGACCATGCGCAGCTCACCGCGGGCGAGCATGGGCTTGAGCATGTTGCCCGCGTCCATGGCCGAATCGCCGCCGGCGCCGGCCCCGACGACGGTGTGCAGCTCGTCGATGAAGGTGATGATCTGCCCGTCGGAGTCCTTGATCTCGGCGAGCACGGCCTTCAGCCGCTCCTCGAACTCGCCGCGGTACTTGGCACCGGCGACCATCGCGCCGAGGTCGAGCGCGACGAGCCGCTTGTCCTTGAGGGACTCCGGCACGTCACCCTTGACGATCCGCTGGGCGAGGCCCTCGACCACGGCGGTCTTGCCGACGCCCGGCTCGCCGATGAGCACGGGGTTGTTCTTGGTACGGCGGCTCAGCACCTGCACGACCCGCCGGATCTCCTGGTCCCGGCCGATGACCGGGTCGAGGCGGCCCTCGCGGGCGGCGGCGGTGAAGTCGGTGCCGAACTTCTCCAGGGCCTTGTACTGGCCCTCCGGGTCGGCGGTGGTCACGCGGCGTCCTCCCCTGGCCTTCCGGAAGGCCTCCAGCAGCTTCTTCGCATCGGCGCCCTGCGCCGTGAGCAGCTCACCGGCCGCGCCGCCCTTGGCCGCGAGCCCGATGAGCAGGTGCTCGGTGGACAGGTAGTCGTCGCCGAGGTCCTTGGCGCGGGCCCCGGCGTCGGCGAGGACGGCCAGCAGCTCACGGTTGGGCTGCGGCGGCGCAACGGTGGATCCGGTCACACTGGGCAGCGCGGCCAGCAGCTTCTCCGCGCCCGCGCGTACGGCGGCCTGGTCGGCGTCGACGGCGGCGAGCAGGTCGGTGATGTTCTCGTTGTCCTGCCCCTGGAGCAGAGCCAGCAGCAGGTGAGCGGGGGTGAGGTCCGGGTGCCCCTCGGTCACGGCACGGCTGCTCGCCGCGTTGATCGCATCCCGGCTCCTGTTGGTCAGCTCGGCGTCCACGGTCGCGTACTCCTCCTCGACAACCCGGGCATTCCTGACTCAGCTCATTCCTGACTTAGCCAGCGTACACAAAGTTGAGTCTATTCCGCTCAAGCCCGGGGAGGCTAAGTTTTCGGCCATGGCCTCACACTCCTACTCCGTGGATCCGGCCGCGCCGGACGAGCCGTACCTCGCCTTCTGGCGGGAACGGCACCTGTGCACCCTGACGACCCTGCGTCCCGACGGCAGTCCGCACGTGGTGCCGGTGGGCGTGACCTACGACCCGGTGGCGGGGCTGGCCCGGGTGATCACCAACAAGTCGAGCGCGAAGGCGGCCCATGTCCGCGCGGCCGGTGCCGAGGGGGCGCGGGTGGCGGTGTGCCAGGTCGACGGGCGGCGCTGGGCCACGCTGGAGGGGCGGGCGGCCGTACGCACCGAGCCTGAGCGGATAGCGGAGGCGGAGCGGCGGTATGCCGAGCGGTACGAGCGCACGCCGTCGCCGAATCCGTCACGCGTGGTGATCGAGATCGAGGTGGAACGGGCGCTGGGGCGCGGCTGAGGGCCGGGTGCGGAGCGCGACGCCGGGGCCGGCGGGTTACGGCGGTTTCCAGCCGGTGTGAAAGCACCCCCAGGGCACGATATGTCGCCATAAAACTGCAGCGGGGGGGGGGGGGTGGGGGGGGGGGGGGGGAGGAGGGGGGGGGGGGGGGGGGGGGGGGTTTTTTTGAGGGGGGGGAGGGGTCGGGAATTACGGGGGGGGGGGGGGGGGGGTGT
>NZ_JBVIJC010000020.1:0-180325 GCF_055581605.1 Streptomyces sp. NPDC031418 | reverse complement strand
GAGGGGGGACGGGGGGTCGGGGACGGTTGCGGTGGGGTTGTTTTCATACTTTGTTTCTTCTCTTTTTTTTTTTTCTTTTTTGTTGTTTGGTGTTTTCCCCCCCCCCCCCCCCCCCCCCCCCCCACCTCCTGGTACGGCTCGGCTCAGACGGCGAGCGCCTGGGCCCGGCGCTTCACCTCCGTGCCGCGATTCTCGCTCAGGGCCTGCGCCGGGGTGCCCGGCAGGGTCGGGTCGGGGGTGAAGAGCCACTCGATCATCTCTTCCACCGTGAAGCCGTCGTCCCGCAGGAGCGTCAGGGTCCCGGACAGGCCCTTGACGACCTTGTCCCCGTCGATGAAGGCGGCGGGGACGTGCAGTGCGCGGTTCTCTCCACGTCGTACGGCGATGAGCTGGCCCTCCTTGACCAGCTGCCGCACCCGGGTCACCTCGACGCCGAGCATCTCGGCGATGTCGGGCAGGGTGAGCCAGGCGGGGACGAGAGCATCGATCTTTGCGTCAATCTCGGTCACGAGGACAAGGGTAGGCGCTGCGCGGCGGGCGCCGCGATCGGTCGCCGTCCGGGTGCGCCGCCGTCGTGGCCCCGCGCGCCGCAGCTCAGCCGGCCGTGGCGTCCTTCAGCGGCTTCGCCGGGTCGGCCAGGGCGACCGGGTCCATGCGCCGGCCCGCCTCGATCAGCCGGCGGCCCTGGGCCAGGTCCCGCGGCCGGCCCACGGCCAGCAGCGCCACCAGGCGGTCCCCGCTCAGCCAGCAGGCGGTCCAGGCGGGCCCGGCCGCATCGCCCCGCCACACCAGGCGGTCGGCCGTCGCGTGGTGGCCGGCGTACTGCACGAAGCGGCCGAACTGCTCGGACCAGAAGTACGGCACCGGGTCGTAGGCCTGCGGTGCCTCGCCCAGGATGTTCGCGGCGACCGCGCGCGGGCCCTGGAGCGCGTTGTCCCAGTGGTGGACGAGCAGCCGGGTGCCGTAGCGGGCCGAGGGGAAGGAGGCGCAGTCGCCGACGGCGTACACGTCCGGCACGGAGGTGCGCAGATGGTCGTCGGTGCGGACCTCGCCGTGCGCGCCCAGCTCGACACCGGAGCCGGCCAGCCAGCCGGTGGCCGGGCGGGCGCCGATGCCGACGACGACCGCGCCCGCGGGCAGCCGGGTGCCGTCGTCGAGCACCACCGCGCCGGGCTCGACGCGCGCCACGCGCGCGTGGGTGCGCAGTTCGGCGCCCGCGTCGGCGTACCAGGCGGCCATGGGGGCGGCGACCTCGGCGGGCAGCGCACCGGCCAGCGGCCGGTCGGCGGCCTCCACGACGGTCACCGCGCAGCCGGCCTCCCGGGCGGCCGTCGCGAACTCCGCGCCGATCCAGCCGGCGCCGACGACCACGATGTCGTGCTGCCGGGCGAGCACCGGCCGCAGCCGTTCGGCGTCGTCCAGGGTGCGCAGCAGATGCACCCCGGGCACGCCCTCGGTGCCGGGCAGGGTGACCGGTTCGGCCCCGGTGGCCAGCACGAGGACGTCGTACGGCACCGGGCCGGCCTCGGTGTCCAGCTCGTGCGCGTCCGGGCGCAGGCCGAGCACCTCGCAGCCGAGCCGCAGCCGGACGCCGAGCGACTCGAAGTCCACGTCGAAGGCGGAGTCCTCGGCCTTGCCGAGCAGCACGGCCTTGGACAGCGGGGGCCGGTCGTAGGGCTGGTGGGGTTCGGCGCCGATGACGGTCACCTCGCCGCGGAACCCCTGCTCGCGCAGGGCGACCGCGGTCTGCACCCCGGCCATGCCCGCGCCGACGACGACCACCCGCCGGGCCTGCCCGACGCCCTCGTGCGCTGTCTGCTCGCTCACCCGATCACCACTCACCCGCTCACCATAGACAAGTGACGGATTGTCAGTCAGGGGGCCGGCTCGGTGATCTCTTCCACAACGCTGCTCCCGGAGCCCGGCGCGGACTCCCACTCCCAGGTCTCCTCCAGGCGCAGCCGCCCGTCGGGCAGTTCGACGACCGTGGAGACGCAGTGCCCGGAGGCGGTCGTCCCGTCGGTCCTCAGCTGCACGTACCGGAAGTCCAGCCGGTCGCCCTCGCGGGTGCCGACCAGATGGCCGCGGACCACGTCCCCGCCCGCGTACTCGGCCCAGATCTCGCCGTCCTTCTCGTGGTAGGCGAAGCGGGTACGGGTACCCACCTGACCTGCGGCTTGATCGGCCACGGGGGCGAGCGTCAGTCCATCCAGCGAGCGGGGCACGGCCAGGGGCTCCTTACGGGTGCTGAGCGGGGCGGGCTAGGGTGGCCACCGTACAAGCACTCGCGGGAGCCCGGACGCACCGGGCTGAGAGGGAGGCTGGCGGCCTCCGACCGTACGAACCTGATCCGGGTCATTCCGGCGAAGGGAGGGGCTGGACGCCCATGTCGTCACGTACGTCCGACGTCCTCGTCATCGGGGGCGGAATCATCGGCCTGGTCACGGCCTGGCGCGCGGCGCAGCGCGGGCTCGCCACGGCCGTGGTGGACCCCGAGCCCGGTGGCGGGGCCGCGCAGGTCGCGGCCGGGATGCTGGCCGCGGTCACGGAACTGCACTACGGCGAGGAGACGCTGCTCGCCCTCAACCTGGAGTCCGCGCGCCGCTACCCCGGCTTCGCCGCCGAGCTGACCGAGCTGACCGGCCAGGACCTCGGCTACCGCCGCTGCGGCACACTCGCCGTCGCCCTGGACGCCGACGACCGCGCCCACCTGCGCGAACTGCACCTGCTCCAGCAGCGCTCGGGGCTGGAGTCGCAGTGGCTGTCGGGCCGGGAGTGCCGCCGTCTGGAGCCGATGCTGGCGCCCGGCGTGCGCGGCGGGCTGCGCGTCGACGGCGACCACCAGATCGATCCGCGGCGGCTGGCCGCGGCGCTGGTGACCGCGTGCGAGCGGACCGGTGTCGTCTTCCACCGCGCCTGGGCCGAGCGGCTGGACGTGGTACGGGACCGGGCCGCCGGGGTCACCACGACGGACGGCACCGAACTGCGCGCCGAGCAGGTGGTGCTCGCGGCGGGCAGCCTGAGCGGGCGGCTCGCGGGGGTGCCGGAGGCGCTGCTGCCGCCGGTGCGGCCGGTCAAGGGGCAGGTGCTGCGGCTGACCGTGCCGCAGCGGTACGCGCCGTTCCTGAGCCGGACCGTGCGGGCCGTGGTCCGCGGCAGCCAGGTGTATCTGGTGCCGCGGGAGAACGGCGAACTGGTCGTCGGCGCGACCAGCGAGGAGCTGGGCTGGGACACCACGGTCACCGCGGGCGGGGTGTACGAGCTGCTGCGCGACGCCCATGAGCTGGTGCCCGGGATCACCGAGCTGCCGCTCACCGAGACCCGCGCGGGACTGCGCCCCGGCTCCCCGGACAACGCGCCGCTGCTCGGCCCGTCCGGTCTCGCCGGGCTGCTGCTGGCCACCGGGCACTACCGCAACGGTGTCCTGCTCACCCCGGTCACCGGGGACCTGATGGGGCAGCTGCTGGCCGGTGGTGAACTGCCTCAGGAGGCCCGCCCGTTCACCCCGCAGCGCTTCGGCGCCGTCCGCATGGAGCAGCCCGCATGATCATCTCCGTCAACGGGGAGCCGCAGGAGATCGTTCCCGGTACGGCTCTCGACACCGTCGTGAAGATGCTGACCCCGGCGCCCTCCGGAGTGGCCGCCGCCCTCAACGAGACCGTCGTCCCGCGCAGCCGGTGGGCGGACACAGCGCTCGCCGAGGGTGACCGGGTCGAGGTTCTCACCGCCGTCCAGGGAGGCTGAGCCATGGCCGACGATCCACTGGTCCTCGGGGACATGACCCTCTCCTCCCGCCTGATCATGGGTACCGGCGGGGCCCCCAGCCTGGAGGCGCTGGAGCGGGCGCTGATCGCCTCCGGCACGGAGCTGACCACGGTCGCGATGCGCCGGGTGGACCCCTCGGTGCACGGCTCGGTGCTGTCGGTGCTGGAGAAGCTCGGGATCCGGGTGCTGCCGAACACGGCGGGCTGCTTCACCGCCGGGGAGGCCGTGCTGACCGCCCGGCTGGCCCGGGAGGCGCTGGGTACGGACCTGGTCAAGCTGGAGGTCATCGCCGACGAGCGGACGCTGCTGCCGGATCCGGTGGAGTTGCTGGAGGCGGCGGAGACGCTGGTGGACGACGGGTTCACGGTGCTGCCGTACACCAATGACGATCCTGTGCTCGCGCGGAAGCTGGAGGATGTGGGCTGTGCCGCGGTCATGCCGCTGGGGTCGCCGATCGGGTCCGGGCTCGGCATCCGCAATCCGCACAACTTCCAGCTGATCGTGGAGCAGGCGCGGGTGCCGGTGATCCTGGACGCGGGGGCGGGTACGGCGTCCGACGTGGCGTTGGCCATGGAGCTGGGGTGTGCGGGGGTGATGCTGGCGTCGGCGGTGACGCGGGCGCAGGAGCCGGAGCTGATGGCTGCCGCCATGAAGCAGGGGGTGGAGGCGGGGAGGTTGGCTCGGCTGGCCGGGCGGATTCCGCGCAGGCACTTCGCGGAGGCGTCGTCTCCTACGGCGGGAATGGCCCACCTCGACCCCGAGCGGCCGGCGTTCTGACCGGGTTCTCCCACCCGCGCACCACCCGTTACTGCCAACTGGAGGGTTGGACTCTCCTGTGGGGCGGGCTCGCCGTCGGCGGGTGCGGGTGGGTGGGTGGGTGGGGGAAGACTGCCGGCTGGGAGGCGGGGCTTTGCCGGGGGGCGGGGCTTTGCCGGGGGGCGGGGCTTTGCCGGGGGGCGGGTGCGGGTGGGTGGGAGAAGTCTGCCGACGGGAGGGCGGGGCTTTCCTCTGGGGCGGGTTCGGCGTCGGCGGGTGCGGGTGGGCGGGGCTTTCCTGAGGCGGGCTCGGCGTCGGCGGGTGCGGGTGGGCGGGGCTTTCTTGAGGCGGGCTCGGCGTCGGCGGGTGCGGGTGGGCGGGGCTTTCTTGAGGCGGGCTCGGCGTCGGCGGGTGTGGGTGGGCGGGGCTTTCCTGAGGCGGGCTCGGCGTTGGCGGGTGTGGGTGGGTGTTACAGGTCGGGTTCGGTCCGGGGTGGGCGGGGTGGGGGGGTCTGGGGGCCTCGTAGACTCGCGTGCGTGGATACGACCCTTCAGGACCCCCTCGTCGGGCAGGTGCTCGACGGCCGGTATCGCGTCGACGCACGGATCGCGGCCGGCGGGATGGCCACCGTCTACCGGGCCCTGGACACCCGCCTGGACCGGGTCCTCGCGCTGAAGGTGATGCACCCGACGCTCGCGGCCGACGGGTCCTTCGTGGAGCGGTTCATCCGGGAGGCGAAGTCCGTCGCCCGGCTGGACCACCCGAACGTGGTGCAGGTCTTCGACCAGGGCACCGACGGGTCGTATGTGTATCTGGCGATGGAGTACATCGCCGGCTGCACCCTGCGTGACGTGCTGCGCGAGCGCGGCGCCGTACGCCCCCGGGCCGCGCTGGACATCCTCGAACCGATGCTCGCCGCGCTCGGCGCCGCCCACCGGGCCGGTTTCGTGCACCGGGACATGAAGCCCGAGAACGTGCTGATAGGGGACGACGGCCGGGTCAAGGTCGCCGACTTCGGACTCGTGCGGTCGGTGGACACGGTGACCAGCACGACGGGTTCCGTGCTCGGCACCGTCTCGTATCTCGCGCCCGAGCAGATCGAGCAGGGCACCGCGGACCCCCGCGTCGACGTGTACGCGTGCGGGGTCATGTTCTACGAGATGCTGACGGGCACCAAGCCGCACTCCGGGGACTCCCCCGCGCAGGTGCTCTACCAGCACATCCACGAGGACGTGCCGCCGCCGTCGGCGCTCGTGCCGGGGCTGCCGTACGCGCTGGACGAGCTGGTCGCCGTGGCGACCGCGCGCGTCCCCGACGACCGGCCGGCGGACGCCGTGGCGCTGCTCGCCCGGGTGCGTCAGGCGCGGCAGGGACTGAGCGACGAGCAGCTGGACGCGGTGCCGCCGCAGGCGCGGTCCGCGGAGCACGACAACGCCGAGGACCGGACGAGCGTGATCCCGCGCTCGCTCACGGTGCCCCGGCCGCTGCCGGTGAACGAGGACGCGGAAGAGGCGCCCGTCGAGCGGACGACCCGGTTCAGCGGGCCGCCCGTGCCGCCCGGTCCCACCGCCCCGCCGCGGCGCTCCCGGCGCCTGATGGTCACCGTCGTCGCCGCGGTGCTGCTGGTGTTCGGCGTGGGCGCCGGGGTCTGGTACATCAACTCCGGCCAGTTCACCAAGGTCCCGCCGCTGCTGGCGAAGACCGAGGCGCAGGCGCGGGACCGGCTCCAGGCGGCCGGGCTGCGCGTCGGGCAGGTCAGGAAGGCGTACAGCGACACGGTCCAGCGGGGCACGGTCATCGGCACCGACCCGGCGCCGGGCGCCCGCGTCCGGGACCACGACCGGGTGACGCTGACGGTGTCCCTCGGTCCGGAGACGGTCAACGTGCCGGATGTGACGGGCCGGCCGCTGGCCAGGGCGCGGGCCATGCTGAAGGCGGACGGGCTGGAACCGGGCATGGTCACCCAGCAGTTCAGCGAGGACGTCGCCAAGGGCTCGGTCGTCTCCACGGCCCCCGGGCCGGGCACCAAGCGGCACGCGGGCTCGGCGATCGCGCTGACCGTGAGCAAGGGCAGCCCGATCGACGTGCCGGACGTCACCGGTGAGGACCTGGACAGCGCCCGGCAGGATCTGACGGACGCCGGTCTGAAGGTGAAGATCGCCCCCGAGCAGGTCAACTCGGAGTACGACAAGGGCAAGGTGGCCCGGCAGAGCCCGGGCGACGGCAGCCGGGCCGCCGAGGGCGACACGGTGACGCTGACGCTGTCCAAGGGCCCGGAGATGGTCGAGGTCCCGGACGTGGTGGGCGACAGCGTGGACGACGCGAAGAAGGCGCTCCAGGACGCCGGCTTCCAGGTGGAGGAGGACCGCGGGCTCCTCGGGATCTTCGGCGACACCGTGCAGAAGCAGTCGGTGACCGGCGGCGACAAGGCGCCCAAGGGATCGACCGTCACGATCACCATCCGGTGACGGGGGTCACCGGCGGCCGCGGTCCGGACGGCGGGGCGGGCATGACACCCTGAACGGGTGAGTCCCGACCTGTCCTCCTCCCTGCCCCGCAACCCCGTCGGCGGTCATGTGCCCGTGGCCGGCGGCCTGCACTCGGTGGGGCTGTCGTACGCCCGCGAGCTGGGGGCGGAGACCGTGCAGGTCTTCGTCGCCAATCCGCGCGGCTGGGCGACGCCCGCCGGGAACCCCCGGCAGGACGAGGCGTTCCGCGCGGCGTGCGCCGAGGAGTCGGTCCCGGCGTATGTGCACGCCCCCTATCTGATCAACTTCGGCTCGCACACCGAGGCGACCGTGGAGCGCTCGGTGGAGTCGCTGCGGCACTCGTTGCGGCGCGGCCGGGAGATCGGTGCGCTGGGTGTGGTGGTGCACACGGGGAGCGCGACCGGCGGGCGGGAGCGGGAGGTCGCGCTGAAGCAGGTGCGCGCGCATCTGCTGCCGCTGCTGGACGAGCTGACCCACGACGACGACCCGTTCCTGCTGCTGGAGTCGACCGCGGGCCAGGGCTCCTCGCTGTGCTCGCGCACCTGGGACTTCGGGCCGTACTTCGAGGCACTGGACGCCCATCCGAAGCTGGGCGTCTGCCTGGACACCTGCCATGTCTTCGCCGCGGGACACGACCTGACCGGGCCGGACGGGATGCACCGGACGCTGGACCTGCTGGTGGACACGGTGGGCGAGGGCCGGCTGAAGCTGATCCACGCCAACGACTCCAAGGACGTGGTCGGCGCGCACAAAGACCGGCACGCCAACATCGGCGCCGGTCACATCGGCGAGGACCCGTTCCGGGCGCTGATGACCCATCCCGCGACGGCGGGCGTGCCGCTGATCATCGAGACGCCCGGCGGCAAGGAGGGGCACGCGGCGGACGTGGAGCGCCTGAAGAAGCTCAGGGACGGCTGAGCCGCCGGGCGGCCGGGCTCACAGCTCCGGCCCCTCCCCCGGTTCCTCCTGGTAGGAGTAGCGCTGTTCCTTCCAGGGGTCGCCGATGTTGTGGTAGCCGCGTTCCTCCCAGAAGCCACGCCGGTCGGCGGTCATGTACTCCACGCCGCGGACCCATTTGGGGCCCTTCCAGGCGTACAGGTGGGGCACGATCAGCCGGACCGGGAAGCCGTGCTCGGCGGTGAGCAGCTCGCCGTCCTTGTGGGTGGCGAAGATCGTGCGGTCGGAGAGGAAGTCGGCCAGGCGCAGGTTGGAGCTGAAGCCGTACTCGGCCCAGACCATCACATGGGTGACGTCGGGGGCCGGCGGTGCGAGGTCCACGACGGCCTGGGCGGGGATCCCGCCCCACTCCGCGCCGAGCATGCTGAACTTGGTCACGCAGTGCAGATCGGCCACCACGGTGGTGTACGGCAGAGCCGTGAACTCCTCGTGGGTCCAGGTGCGCTTGTCGCCGTCGGCGGTGGCGCCGAACACCCGGAACTCCCAGCGCTCGGGCCGGAACTTCGGCACCGGACCGTAGTGCGTGACCGGCCAGCCGCGCTGGAGCCGCTGACCCGGCGGAAGCTCGGACCCTGCCGTCGCTCCAGACTCTCGCTCCACCGGATGCCCCATGTATCCATCCTGACAGACCTTGGGCGATGCCCTTGACCACCACCACCGGAACCGGACAACTGCCATCAACTCAGCATGTACTTACTAAGTACGCACTTACTGGACGATCTTCCTCGCCGGTGCAATCATGCCGCCGCACACCCTCCCCGTTACCCCGTGTGGAAGGAGCCGCTGCGATGCAGGGCGACCCCGAGGTCATCGAGTTCCTCAACGAGCAGCTCACCGGCGAGCTGACCGCGATCAACCAGTACTTCCTGCACGCGAAGATGCAGGAGAACTTCGGCTGGACGAAGCTCGCCAAGTACACGCGGCACGAGTCGTTCGACGAGATGAAGCACGCCGAGGTGCTCACCGACCGGATCCTGTTCCTGGAGGGGCTGCCCAACTACCAGCGGCTGTTCCATGTGCGGGTGGGGCAGACGGTCCGGGAGATGTTCGAGGCCGACCGGCAGATCGAGGTGGAGGCGATCGACCGGTTGCGGCGCGGGATCAAGGTGATGCGCGAGAAGGGCGACATCACGTCCGCGAACATCTTCGAGGACATCCTCGCCGACGAGGAGCACCACATCGACTACCTCGACACCCAGCTGGAGCTGGTGGACAAGCTCGGCGAGGCGCTGTACATCGCCCAGCTGATCGAGCAGCCGGAGAGCTAGGCCGGAGCGGCGACTAGGCCGGAGCGGCGGCTAAGCCGCCTCGGGCAGCTCGGTGAGCACCGGCCGGCCCTGGTCGGCCAGCTCCCGGCGGGGGCAGGCGCCACGGCCGAGGATGGCCTGGATCCGGCGGACGCACGAGCCGCAGTCGGTGCCCGCCTTGCAGGCCGAGGCGATCTGGCGCGGGGTGCAGGCGCCGTCCTCCGCGTGCTGCATGACCTGGGCTTCGGTGATGCCGAAGCAGCTACAGACGTACACGCGGTTCACCTCCCGACGGGATCGCTGTATGGACTGCCATCCCGTTTTTCGGTGAGGCAAACCTAACCTTACCCATCCCCCTGGGTCCGCAAAAGGGGAAGGGGCACGGATCCGGTGTGATCCGCGCCCCTTCGGATGCTCACTGGTCCCGGTACATCTCCGCGACCAGGAACGCCAGGTCCAGCGACTGGCTGCGGTTGAGCCGCGGGTCGCAGGCCGTCTCGTAGCGCTGGTGCAGGTCGTCGACGAAGATCTCGTCGCCGCCGCCCACGCACTCGGTGACGTCGTCGCCGGTCAGCTCCACATGGATGCCGCCCGGGTGGGTGCCGAGCGCCTTGTGGACCTCGAAGAAGCCCTTGACCTCGTCCAGCACGTCGTCGAAGCGGCGGGTCTTGTGCCCGGAGGCCGCCTCGAAGGTGTTGCCGTGCATCGGGTCGGTCACCCAGGCCACCGTCGCACCGGACGCCGTGACCTTCTCGACCAGCTCGGGGAGCCGGTCGCGGATCTTGTCGGCGCCCATCCGGACGATGAAGGTCAGCCGGCCCGGCTCCCGCTCGGGGTCGAGGCGGTCGATGTACTGGAGCGCCTCCTCGGCCGTGGTGGACGGGCCGAGCTTGATGCCGATCGGGTTGCTGATCCGGGACGCGAACTCGATGTGCGCGTGGTCCATCTGCCGGGTGCGCTCGCCGATCCACACCATGTGCGCGGAGACGTCGTACAGCTTGCCGGTGCGGGAGTCGACCCGGGTCAGGGCGGACTCGTAGTCGAGCAGCAGCGCCTCGTGCGAGGAGAAGAACTCGACGGTCTTGAACTCCTCCGGGTCGGTGCCGCAGGCCCGCATGAAGTTCAGCGCGTTGTCGATCTCGCGCGCGAGCTGCTCGTAGCGCTGGCCCGACGGCGAGGTCTTCACGAAGTCCTGGTTCCAGGCGTGCACCTGGCGCAGGTCGGCGTAACCGCCGGTGGTGAAGGCGCGCACCAGGTTCAGCGTGGACGCCGAGGCGTGGTACATGCGCTTCAGCCGCTCCGGGTCCGGGATGCGGCTGGCCTCGGTGAAGTCGAAGCCGTTGACGGAGTCGCCCCGGTACACCGGGAGCGTCACGCCGTCGCGGGTCTCGGTCGGCTTGGAGCGCGGCTTGGAGTACTGGCCCGCGATCCGGCCGACCTTCACCACGGGCACGGAGGCCGCGTAGGTCAGGACGGCACCCATCTGGAGCAGCGTCTTGAGCTTGTTGCGGATGTGGTCGGCCGACACGGCGTCGAAGGCCTCGGCGCAGTCGCCGCCCTGGAGGAGGAACGCCTCTCCCTTGGCGACGGCCGCCATCCGGGCGCGCAGCTGGTCGCACTCGCCTGCGAAGACGAGCGGCGGAAAGCTCTCCAGTTCGCTGACGACCTTACGCAGAGCTCCCTGGTCCGGATACTCCGGCTGCTGGGCCGCGGGGAGGTGTCGCCAGGTGTTCATGTCCAGGATGGAGGCGTTTGCGTTCACGCCCCCAGCCTACGGGCTGTGTGCGCGGTGTCAGTCCCACGCCCAAACTGTGGGACGCCGGGTCCCGGGACCCGGCGTCCGGCCCCCGCGTGGTGGACACGGGCGCGGCCGTGGGCCTAGGGTTCCCGGCATGTTCGCGCTTTCGACCCGGCACCGCGCTGGCCGGAACTGGTGGTGGACCGCTTCTCCGGCGGCCCGCTGACTGCGCGTACCCACGACTTCGCGAAGGCCGCCCGAGGGGCGGCCTTCGGTGTTTTCCGGGGTCGTCCCTCTCCGTCGGCAGACCGCGCCGGAAGACCGAGAAGGATGACCCGTGAACCTCCAGGACCTGCTGTCCGACCCCCGCCCCTTCGCCCTGCTGCGCCGCCGCACCCCGGGCCACGACGAGCACACCGTGGAGGTGCTGATCGGCCCGGTCCGCACCTACGGCCGGCTCGCCGACCTGCCCGACGAGGGCCTCGCCCTGGTGCCGTTCCGGCAGATCCGCGAGCGCGGTTTCGACGTACGGGACGACGGGACGCCGCTGGCGGTGCTCAGCCCCGAGGAGACGCACACGCTGCCGCTCGCCGAGGCGCTGGACCAGCTGCCCGGCCACGAGGTCCGGGTGCGCGACGGCGGCTTCGACGTCGACGACGAGGAGTACGCCGGGATCGTCGGCCGGGTGCTGCGCGAGGAGATCGGCCGGGGCGAGGGCGCGAACTTCGTGATCCGGCGGACGTACCGGGGCGAGATCCCCGGCTTCTCCCGCGCGGACGCCCTCGCCCTGTTCCGGCGGCTGCTGGCGGGCGAGCGGGGCGCGTACTGGACGTTCGTCGTGCACACGGGCGAGCGGACGCTGGTCGGGGCCAGCCCGGAGGTGCATGTGCGGATGTCCGGCGGCACGGTCGTGATGAACCCGATCAGCGGGACCTACCGCTATCCGGCGGCCGGGCCGACGCCGGAGCACCTGCTCTCCTTCCTCGCCGACGGCAAGGAGATCGAGGAGCTGTCGATGGTCGTCGACGAGGAGCTGAAGATGATGTGCACCGTCGGCGACCGGGGCGGGGTCGTCGTCGGGCCGCGGCTGAAGGAGATGGCACACCTCGCGCACACCGAGTACGAGCTGCGCGGGAGGTCCTCGATGGATGTGCGGGAGGTGCTGCGGGAGACGATGTTCGCGGCGACCGTGACCGGGTCGCCGGTGCAGAACGCGTGCCGGGTGATCGAACGGCACGAGAACGGCGGCCGGGGTTACTACGCCGGGGCGCTGGCGCTGCTCGGCCGGGACTCCGGGGGCGCGCAGACCCTGGACTCCCCCATTCTGATCCGCACCGCCGACATCGACGCGGCGGGCGGGCTGCGGGTCGCGGTGGGCGCGACGCTGGTGCGCGGTTCGGATCCGGCGGGCGAGGTCGCCGAGACCCATGCCAAGGCGGCGGGTGTGCTCGCGGCCCTGGGGGTACGGCCGTCCCGGGCGGCCGCGGAGCGGGAGCGGCCCCGGCTGGCCGACGACCCGCGGGTGCGGGCGGCGCTCGACGGGCGCCGGGCCTCGCTGGCGCCGTTCTGGCTGCGGATGCAGGAGCAGAGCCGGGAGCTGACCGGTCACGCGCTGGTGGTGGACGGCGAGGACACCTTCACCGCGATGCTCGCCCATGTGCTGCGTTCCACCGGTCTGGAGGTGACCGTACGGCGCTACGACGAGTCGGGGCTGCGGGCGGCGGTGCTCGCGCACGAGGGTCCGGTGGTGCTCGGTCCGGGCCCGGGCGACCCCGCCGATCCGGCCGATCCGAAGATGCGCCTCCTGCGCGGTCTGGCCGCCGCGGTGATCCGGGAGCATCCGCACGGTGTGCTCGGGGTCTGTCTGGGCCATGAGCTGATCGCGGCCGAGCTGGGGCTGGACCTGGTCCGCAAGGAGGTGCCGTACCAGGGTGCGCAGACGGTGATCGACCTGTTCGGGCGGCCGGAGACGGTCGGCTTCTACAACAGTTTCGTGGCCCGCTGCGACGAGGAGGCTGCCGGCGAGCTGGCGGCGCACGGGATCGAGGTGAGCCGCGCGGAGAACGGCGAGGTGCACGCCCTGCGCGGCCCCGGTTTCGCGTCGGTCCAGTTCCATCCCGAGTCGGTGCTCACGCTGAACGGGGCGGCGGTGGTGCGGGAGCTGATCGGCCGGCTGCACGGCGCCGGCACGTCGGTGTCCTGACCGGCCGGCCGTGAGCGGTGCGGTGTCCTGGTCGGGGGCCCCGTCCGGGACACCGCACCGCGTGGTCAGCCGAAGAAGACGCCGACCTCCTCGTACAGTTCGGGCTTGACCGTCTTCAGCCGGGCGGTGGCCTCGGCGAGCGGGACGCGGACGATGTCGGTGGCGCGCAGCGCGACCATCGTGCCGAAGTCGCCGTCGTGGACGCAGTCGATGGCGTGCAGTCCGAAGCGGGTGGCGAGCCAGCGGTCGAAGGCGCTCGGGGTGCCGCCGCGCTGGACGTGCCCGAGGACCGTCGTCCGGGCCTCCTTGCCGGTGCGCCGTTCGATCTCCTTGGCCAGCCACTCGCCGACCCCGGACAGCCGGACGTGCCCGAAGGAGTCCCGCGACGTGTCCTTGAGGACCATCTCGCCGTCCCGGGGCATGGCGCCCTCGGCGACGACCACGATCGGCGCGTAGGAGGCCCGGAAGCGGGAGGTGACCCAGGCGCAGACCTGGTCGACGTCGAAGCGGTGCTCGGGGATGAGGATCGCGTTGGCGCCGCCGGCCAGGCCCGCGTGCAGGGCGATCCAGCCGGTGTGCCGGCCCATCACCTCCACCACGAGGACCCGCATATGGGACTCGGCGGTGGTGTGCAGCCGGTCGATGGCCTCGGTGGCGATGGAGACGGCGGTGTCGAAGCCGAAGGTGTAGTCGGTGGCCGACAGGTCGTTGTCTATCGTCTTGGGCACCCCGACGCAGGGCACCCCGTACTCCCCGGACAGCCGCGCGGCCACGCCGAGGGTGTCCTCGCCGCCGATCGCGACGAGGGCCTGGACGTCCTGCTTGGCCAGGTTGTCCTTGATGCGGCGGACGCCGTTCTCGGCGGTGAGCGGGTTGGTCCGCGAGGAGCCGAGGATGGTGCCGCCGCGGGGCAGGATGCCGCGGACCGCCGGGATGTCCAGGCGGACGGCGTCGTTCTCCAGGGGGCCGCGCCAGCCGTCCCGGAAGCCGACGAATTCATAGCCGTAGTTCTGTACGCCCTTGCGCACGATGGCCCGGATGACGGCGTTGAGTCCGGGGCAGTCGCCGCCTCCGGTGAGTACTCCGACCCGCATGGACATGTCCCTTCGCCGCGGTGGTGTGACGCACTGTCACGCTAATGGTGAGTTGCGTCACATCGGGAGAGGCGGGAAGGGTGTTTCCGGCGCGTGCCGGTGACCGCGCCGGGGCGAACACGCCCTATGCGTCGTCGAGTCCGCGCTCTATCGCGTACCGCACCAGCTCGACGCGGTTGTGCAGCTGGAGCTTGCCGAGGGTGTTCTGCACATGGTTCTGCACGGTGCGGTGGGAGATGACGAGGCGTTCGGCGATCTGCTTGTAGCTCAGGCCCTTGGCGACCAGCCGCAGCACCTCGGTCTCCCGGTCCGTCAGCCGGGGCGCGCCGGGCTCCTCGGTGTCCGGGGCGGGGGCGGGTTCGGCGGCCAGGCGGCGGTACTCGCCGAGGACCAGTCCCGCGAGGCCGGGGGTGAACACCGGGTCGCCCACGGCGGTACGGCGCACCGCGTCGAGGAGTTCCTCGGTGGACGCCGACTTCACCAGGTAGCCGGTCGCGCCGGACTTCACCGCCTCCAGCACGTCCGCGTGCTCACCGCTGGCCGACAGCACGAGGACGCGCAACGCCGGGTTGTGGGCGACGAGTTCCTTGCACACCTGGACGCCCGGCTTGGCGGGCAGGTTGAGGTCCAGCACCAGGACGTCGGGGGCGGCGGCCTTGGCGCGGCGGACCGCCTGCTCACCGTCGCCGGCGGTGGCGACCACCGCGAAGCCGGCCTCGCCGAGGTCCCGGGCGACCGCGTCCCGCCACATGGGGTGGTCGTCCACCACCATGACCCTGATCGGGCCCTGTTCCTGCTGCTCGCTCATCGACGCCCCGCCTTCGTGCTCTTCGGTACCTTCAGTTCGACCTCCGTGCCCTGCCCGGGGACGGAGATCAGCTCGGCGCCGCCGCCGAGGTCGCGCAGCCGCCCGCGGATCGACTGGGCCACCCCGAGCCGGCCCTCGCCCTCCGCCTGGGCGAGCCGGCCCTCGGGGATGCCGGGGCCGTCGTCCCGGACGGTGACGACGATCTCGTCCGGCCAGTCCTCGACCAGGATCCAGGCCCGGGCGTCCGGGCCCGCGTGCCGGCGCACGTTGTCCAGCGCGGCCCCCACCGCTGCGGCCAGCTCCCGGGCCGCGGCGGCGGCCAGCTCGACCGGCGCGCCGGGTTCGGCCAGGCTGACCCGGGCGCCCGCGTGCGGGGCGAGCAGGGTCCGCAGGTCGACCGGGCCGTCGTGGCCGTCGTCCGCGGGCTCGTCCACGAGCCGTACGACGGCCCCGGCCAGGGCGTCCTCCGACACCCGGGACACCGGCAGCAGGCCGCCGGAGACCAGGGTGCGCAGGGCCACCTCCTGCTCCCCGGCGAGCCGCCCCAGCTCGGCCGCCTCGCCGCCCAGGGCGGCGCCCCGGCGCTTCACCATGGCGAGCACCTGGAGCACGCTGTCGTGGATGTCGCGGGCCAGCCGCTCGCGTTCCCGGGTCGCCGCCTCGATCTCCAGGGCGCGGGCGAGGGTGCGTTCGGAGGCGCGGGCGACCTCGACGACGTAGCCGATGGCGATGGAGGCGACCCAGACCAGGACCACGTTGTGCACGGTGTCCCGGGCGGGGCTGCCGCGCTCGACCAGGTTGACGGCGGCGACGGCGGTGGAGGCGACGGCCGCCCAGCGCCAGCCGCCCTTGACGGCGAAGGCCAGCACCGAGCCGGCGGTCCATATCGACGGCAGGGTGGGGCCGCCGCCCGCGATCCGCTCGTGGTTGTCGGCGAGCGGGGTGAGCAGGATGCCGGTGAGCGCGACGGTCAGATCGGCGGCCAGGAAGCCCTTGGTGCAGTTCGCCGCGTTCCGGACCCGGGGCAGGGTGGCGAGGGTCCACACCACCAGGACGGCGTAGTAGCCGACGGCGACCCAGGGGCGGACGAAGTGGGAGTACGCGGTGGCGCACAGGCCGATGGCGTAGAGCATGGTGAGCACGCGGTAGCCGGCGAGCGCGCGCCACAGCGGCAGCTCGACCGACATCCTCATGACCCGCTCGCGCTTCGCCACGCCCCCGTGCCCCCGTCGCCCCCCGTCGCCCGTGCTAGGCCTCGGTCTTCTTCTCCGCTTCCTTGGCCGCCTTCGCCGCCTCCGCGATCTGCCGTTTGGCGGCGGTCGCGTAGATGTCGACGTACTCCTGGCCGGAGAGCTTCATGATCTCGTACATGACCTCGTCGGTCACCGCGCGCAGCACGAACCGGTCGTGCTCCATGCCCTGGTAGCGGCTGAAGTCCAGCGGCTTGCCGATCCGGATGCCGGGCCGCATCAGCTTCGGTACGACCTTGCCGGGCGGCTGGATCTTCTCCGTGTCGATCATCGCGACGGGGATGACCGGGGCGCCGGTGGCGAGGGCCACGCGCGCGAGGCCGCCGGGCTTGCCCCGGTAGAGCCGGCCGTCGGGCGACCGGGTGCCCTCCGGGTAGATGCCGAACAGCTCGCCGCGGCGCAGCACCTCTATGCCGCTCTTGATCGCGGCCTCGCCGGCGCCGCGCGCCCCGGAGCGGTCCACCGGCAGCTGGCCGACGCCCTTGAAGAAGGCGGCGGTCAGGCGGCCCTTCACTCCGGGGGTGGTGAAGTACTCGGCCTTGGCGATGAAGGTGACCTTGCGGTCCAGCACGGCCGGCAGGAAGAACGAGTCCGAGAAGGACAGGTGGTTGCTGGCCAGGATGGCGGGGCCTTCGGCCGGAATGTTCTCCAGGCCCTCCACCCAGGGCCGGAAGGCGACCTTCAGCGGCCCTCCGATGGCGACCTTCATCGTGCCGTACAACACCCGTGCTCCTCCTGGTTTCGTCGAACAGACCTTAACCCGGAGAACCGGCGAAGGAGCCGACGACCCTGGTCGGTGTCAGTGCGGTCGCGTACGGTGAACCACATCCGCGAGTTCTTCACGTCTCCGCCGGCCGCCGACGGGGGCCTTGCCCAGGAACAGGAGAGTCGAAAGGTGCCGGTTCTCCCCGGAGCCGAGCCGTACCGCCACGCGGGCGGGGAGGTGGGTGTCCTCCTCTGTCACGGCTTCACCGGCTCGCCGCAGTCGCTGCGCCCCTGGGCGGAGCACCACGCGGCCCACGGCCTCACCGTGTCCCTGCCGCTGCTGCCCGGGCACGGCACCCGCTGGGAGGACATGCAGCTCACCGGCTGGCAGGACTGGTACGCGGAGGTGGACCGCGAGCTGCGGGTGCTCGCCCGGCGCTGCTCGCAGGTGTTCGTCGCGGGCCTGTCCATGGGCGGTGCCCTCGCGCTGCGGCTGGCCGCGCGGCACGGCGGGCGGGTCTCGGGCGTCGTCGTCGTCAACCCGGCGAACAAGGTGCACGGGCTGTCGGCGTACGCCCTTCCGGTGGCCCGGCACCTGGTGCGGACCACCCGGGGAATCGCCAGCGACATCGCGAAGGAGGGCGCGGCCGAGCTCGGCTACGACCGGGTGCCGCTGCACGCCGCGCACTCGCTGCGGGTGTTCCTGCGCCGGCTGGACGGCGAGCTGCCCCAGGTCACCCAGCCGTTGCTGCTGCTGCGCAGCGCCCGGGACCATGTCGTGCCGGCGGCCGACTCGGCCCGGGTGCTGAGCCGGGTGTCGTCCACGGACGTATCGCAGGTCGTGCTGGAACACAGCTACCACGTGGCGACGTTGGACGAGGACGCGGACCGGATCTTCGAGGAGAGCCTCGGCTTCATCGGCCGGCTCGCACCCAGTGTCGGCAAGGAAGGGACGGCCGCAGTTGGCTGAGCACGACTCCGACCGCGGGGACCGCGATCGGGAGGGCCCCGAGCCGGAGGAGCAGGGGGTGCCGTTCGACGAGGACGCCGCCTGGCTGGCCATCGTCGCCGGGTACGGCGAGGAGCCGCCGGATCCGCCGGGTTCCCGGCCCTTCCGGCGGGTGGAGGATCTCGCGCTGCCGGAACCCGAGGAGCCGGAGGAGGAGGGCGAGACCGCGCCGGCGCAGCGTCCGGTACGGCCGCTGGGCAGCTCGGTGTCCTTCGCGCCCGGGGTCGGTCCGCGCGACTACACCGTGGCCGAGCCCTCCGAGGACGACTTCGACGAGGACGACGAGGGTCACTTCGTACCGCCCGAGCCGCCTCCGCTGCCGACCGCCGACACCGCCGCCAAGTTCGCCTGGCTGGGCGTCGTCGGCGGCCCGGTCCTGCTGCTGCTCGCGGTGCTGCTCGGCTGGGACATGACCTGGTGGCTGGCGACCCTGAGCATCGGCGGCTTCCTCGGGGGCTTCGCGACGCTGGTCGCCCGGATGCGTACGGACGACGACGATGACGGCGACCCCGGCCGGGGGGCCGTGGTCTAGCGCGCGTCAGCCGGCCGGGATTCTGAGGGCGGCCAGGACCGGGAGGTGGTCCGTGGCCGCCCTCAGGTCTGCCCGGCTGACGCCCGGCTGGTCCAGGGGCACCCCGCAGCCGAGCACCTCGACGCCCTTGGTGGCGAAGACCGCGTCGATACGGCGGTGCGGCTCGCTGTGGGTCCAGGTGTCCTCGCCGCCCCAGGGGGCGACGGCCCGGCAGTCCTGGAGCGGCCCGGCAAGCCTGCGGAAGGCGCGGCCGCCGGGGCCCTCGTTGAGGTCTCCCCCGGCGACGGCGTGCTCGGTGCCGAGGGCGGCGAGCCGGTCGAGGAGCATGCCGCTCTGCTCGTACCGCTCGCTGCCGTCCAGGCTGAGATGGCAGCTGATCACGCCGAGGCGGGCGCCGCCGAAGCGGACCACCGCGGTGGCGAAGCCACGCCGGTGGAGGCCGGGGGTGAGCGGCAGGAGGGTGTCCTCGGTGCGTTCGACGGTGGCCCGCAGACTGCACAGGATCGCCGGTCCGGCGGCCGTCGCACCGCCGGTGAGGATCACCTGGCCGGAGGCCGCGGCCAGCCGGGCGAGCTTCTTGCGCCAGCGGAAGAAGCGGGGGGCTTCCTGGACGAGGACCAGGTCGGGGTCGCAGGCGGTGATCACCCGGGCGAGGGCGGCGGTGTCGTCGCGCATCGAGCGGATGTTGTAGCTGAGGACGCGGATGACGGCCGAACCGTCGGGCTCTGTCGTGGAGTTGGGGAGCGGCGCGATGACCATGCGGTCAATTTACGCCGCACGGGAGTGGGGGCGCCTCATAGCTCGGGGCGCGGGGTTTCGTGCGCGACTGCCGCGTTGTCGTGGCTGGTCGCGCCCACGCGGCGGAGCCGCATGTTGATACAGCCCCGCGCCCCTTGGTGCAGCACAGCCCCTGGTGCGGCACAGGCTTCTTTACATGATCGGGTCGGGCTCCCGGGCCAGGTCGGCCGCGCCCACCAGGCCCGCCTTGTTGCCCAGCTGGGCGGCGATCACATCGGCCACCGGGCGCCAGTTGCCGCCGACCAGCCAGCGCTTGTACGACTTGCGGATCGGGTCGAGGACCAGTTCGCCCTCGTCGGAGAGGCCGCCGCCGACGATGAACGCGGACGGGTCGAAGAGCGAGGCCAGGTCGGCGAGGCCCGCGCCGGCCCAGCGCGCCAGCTCGCGGTAGGAGTCCACGGCGACCGGGTCGCCCTGGCGGGCGGCCATGGAGATGTGCTTGCCCTCGATGCCGTCCGGGGTGCCGTCGCCGAGGGACAGCAGCACCTCGGCGTTCTCCGGGGTGGCGTTGGCGCGCTGCTTGGCGTAGCGGACCAGGGCGCGGCCGGAGGCGTACTGCTCCCAGCAGCCCTGGGAGCCGCAGCCGCAGAGCAGGCCGTCCGGGACCATCCGGATGTGGCCGAACTCGGCGGCCACGCCGAAGTGGCCGCGGCGCAGCTTGTTGCCGATGATGATGCCGCCGCCGAGACCGGTGCCGAGGGTGATGCAGATGACGTTGCGGTGGCCCTTGCCGGCGCCGAACTTGTACTCGCCCCACGCGGCGGCGTTGGCGTCGTTCTCGACCACGACCGGGAGGCCCACGCGGGCCTCGACCTTCTCCTTCAGCGGCTCCTGGCGCCAGTCGATGTTCGGCGCGAAGTACACCGTGGAGCGCTGCCGGTTCACATAACCGGCCGCACCGATACCCACGCCGACGATCTCGTGTCCGGCGCGCGCACCCTCCACCGCCGAGGCAATGGCGTCCACGATGCCCTCGGGCGTGGTGGGGGTCGGCACCTTGAAGGTCGAGAGGATGTTGCCTTCCTCGTCGACCACGCCGGCCGCGATCTTGGTGCCGCCGATGTCGACGCCGATGGTGAGTCCCATGAATCCCTCAGTTTCGGTCGAGCCCCGCTACGGCCAACCGTACCCGAGGCCCTGCCCCGCGAGGGCGTCAGTCCAGGTCGATGCGTTCCCCCGGGCCGCCGTCCTCCCCCTTGTCGCGCCGGTCCCGCCAGTCCTCGGCGAGGTCGTCGGCGGTCCGGGCGGTCCAGCGCCGCTCCTGGGCCTCGACGGCGGAGCGGTAGGCGGCCAGCAGTTCGCTACCGGCCGCGGCGAGGTGGTCGAAGACGTCCGGGTTGCGCTCTATGACGGGTTCCACGGCGGCCTTCGCCTGCTGGACGACCTGGCGCACCACCTGTTCGGCGGCGGGCCCGGCGAGTGCTCCGAGGAGCGGTGAGCGCAGGCCGGAGAGCTTGTCGGCCACCGTCTCCACGAGCTTCTTCAGTTCCTCGGCGGCCGAGCCCGGCGGGGGGCCGGAGTCGGCGCGGCGGCGGGCCTTCTCGGCGGCGAGGTCCTCGGCGCAGGCCGTGGCCCAGGCGTCGGCGTCGGTCGCCCGGGCCGGCTCCTCGTGCGGATCGGGTGCGGGGCGCTCTTCGCTCATGGCGGACTCCTGACTGCGGTTCGCCTTTACGACGTTACCCGAACGGGCGTGCCCGGTTCAGCGGCCGGCGGCGGGCCACAGGGCGGGGTCGGGGGCGAAGCGTATGCGCAGCTCGCCGTCGCGGAGCGCGGCTCCGGCGACGGTGCAGCGGCGCAGGGCGGAGGGCAGCGGGACGATCCGGCGGAACGGGCCGACGGTGAGGACGAGTTCGTCGCCGCGCCGGATGAGGTCCAGCTCGTCCCGTATCGCGCCGGGCAGCGGGATGTGCCAGACCAGTACGCCGTCCTCGCGGATGGCGTCGGTGACGGGCCACTCGACCGGGGTGGTCGCGGGGTTGACGGCGGGGACGGCGAGGGCGGTGAGGTCGTCGGCGCCCTGGGGGTCGCGGCCGAGGTGGGCGACGGTGTGCGGGGCGTGGTCGGGGCGCCACTCGGCGAGCGCCTTGCGCTGCTGGGCGAGGAGTCCGGCGCACCAGGTGTCGGGGGCGGTGTCCGGCAGGGTGCGGTTGGCGATCAGGGCCTCGGTGGGCAGGGCGCGCAGGGCGAGGCCGAGCCGGGCGGTGCGGACGGCGTCGGTGCCGGCCGGTCCGGGTTCGGCGACCAGTCGTACGGCGGTGCCGGGGTCGGCGAGCACGGATTCCACGGCGGCCAGCTCGACGTCCCAGCGGGCGGCCGTCTCGTACAGCCAGTCGGCGGGCATGGGGACGCCGGCGAGCCGGCCGAGGACCGGGCGCAGGGCGCGGGCCGCCTGCCGCTCGGGCGGGAGCAGCCGGCGCAGATAGCGGCGCAGTTCCCCGGGCAGGCCGAGCAGGGCGAGGGCCTGGGGCAGGGACGGGAGGTCCACGACGAGGAGGTCGTGGCGCTCGGAGAGGGCCGCGTCCCTGAGGGCCCGCAGGAAGGACAGTTCCTCGGCGCCGGGCAGCGGGGTGACCTCCTCGGCGTCCAGGCGGGCGGCGCCGAGCAGGTCGAGGACGCTCGCCGCGCGGTCCTGGAAGGCGGTGAGGTCCTCGCGGAAGCGGGTGGTGGCGTCCGGGCGCCAGACGGTGAGGTGGGGGGCGGCCTCGGTGGGGGCCGGTCCGGTCGGGTGGCCCAGTGCGGCGCCGGGGGTGTCGGTGCGGTCGGCGCTCAGCAGCAGCGTCCGGATGCCGTCGCGGGCGGCGTCGAGCGCGGTGGCGGCGGCGATGGTGGTACGACCGCTGCCGCCCGGGCCCGTGATCAGGATGGTGCGCATGAGGGTGAACCGTAACGGACGGGGTGCCGGACCGGCGCCCGGCGCGGTGGCACCTAGCCGTCGGACTCCACGCGCTGCTTCAGGCCCGCCAGCGCCCGGTCGATGATGACCTTCTCCGCCTTGCGCTTGATCATGCCGAGCATGGGGATCTTGACGTCGACGGTGAGGCGGTAGGTCACCTCGGTGGCCCCCGCGCCCGCCGGCTTCAGTAGGTAGGAGCCGTCCAGGGAGCGCAGCATCTGGGACTTCACCAGGGTCCAGGAGACCTCGTGGTCGCCGGTCCAGGTGTAGGCGAGGGTCTGGTCGTCCTTGATGGCGCCCGCGTCCATGACGAGGCGGACCTGCTCGGCGCGGCCCTGGCCGTCGGTGGCGAGGACCTGTGCCTCCTTCACCTCACCGGTCCAGTCCGGGTAGCGCGCGAAGTCGGCGATCACCGCCATGACGTCGGCCGGAGCCGCCTCGATCGTGATGCTCGAACTGGTGTGTTCCGCCATCGCCGTGGCTCCTCCAGATACCGGACCGAAGAGAGTCTTTCGTGCGCCGGGCTGCGCACGTGTGTGCAGCGTGAAGGCTACCGCGCCGCCGGCCCGCCCCCTTCACCCGCATGTCCGGCCGGTCACCAGGCGAGTGCGAAGGGCCGTCCGGTCCCGGCGAAGTGCCCCACGTTCACGCACTCGGTCGCGCCGATCCGCATCCGGGGGGCGAGCGGCTGGTGGACGTGTCCGAAGAGGGAGTACCGGGGTCTGGTCCGGCGGATGGCGTCCAGCAGTGCACGGCTGCCCCGCTCGAAGCGGCGCGCGACCGTGTCGTAGACCAGCTCGGGCACCTCCGGCGGGATGTGCGTGCACAGCACGTCGACCTCGCCGACCGCCTCGATCTTCGCGGCGTACTCCTCGTCGCTGATCTCGAACGGGGTGCGCATCGGTGTGCGCAGTCCGCCGCCGACGAAGCCGAAGGTCCAGCCGCCGATCTCCACCCGCTGCCCGTCGAGGACGGTGGTCCCGGGGCGCGCGTACTCCGGCCACAGATGCGGCATGTCGACGTTGCCGTAGGTGGCGTAGGTCGGGGTGGGGAACGCGGCGAACAGCTCGGCGTACTGCTTGCGCACCGCCTGTTCGATGGCGGTGGCGCGGTCCGCGGCGATGCCCGCCCACAGCCGGGCGCCGAAGGCGCGGGCCTCCTCGAAGCGGCGGGCGGTGCGCAGCTCCACGAGCCGGTCGGCGTTCTCGGTGCCGAACAGGTCGGGGAAGATCCCGCGCGAGTGGTCGGCGTAGTCGAGGAAGAGGACGAGGTCGCCGAGGCAGATCAGGGCGTCGGCCCCCTCACCGGCTCTGGCCAGGTCCCGGGCGTTGCCGTGTACGTCGCTGACCACGTGGACGCGGGTACCGCGCTGGGCGGAGGGTGTGGAGGCCATGACGATCAAGGGTAGGCGGAGCGGTGCAGTTGTGAACAGTCTCGGTGCCGCCTGCGGTTACTCGCCGGTTGCTTCGGCCGTGGACTACTGTGCGCGAAGGAACGCCGCACATGTGTGACGCAGCGAACATCTCGCAGGGACCCCCTGTCGTAGAAGCCATACCGGCGGGTAACGTCCGGGCAGTCCAGTCGTGCTCTGAATTTCAATCACCGGATTTCGAGCACTAGCCCGAGCCTTGGACCGCACCGTCGCATCGCACAACGTCGTGGCGCCGGCGCCCTATGAGGAGCAGCAGTCTTGCGCGAGTTCAGCCTTCCGGCTTTGTACGAGGTCCCTGCGGACGGCAATCTGACCGACATCGTCCGCAGAAACGCCGCGCAGCATCCCGACGTCGCCGTGATCGCCCGCAAGACCGGCGGGGCCTGGCAGGACGTGACGGCCACCGCCTTCCTCGCCGAGGTCCGGGCCGCCGCCAAGGGCCTGATCGCCTCCGGTGTCCAGCCCGGCGACCGGGTGGGCCTGATGTCCCGCACGCGCTACGAGTGGACGCTCCTCGACTTCGCGATCTGGTCCGCGGGCGCGGTCACCGTGCCGGTGTACGAGACCAGCTCCCCGGAGCAGGTCCAGTGGATCCTGTCGGACTCGGGCGCCACCGCGTGCGTGGTGGAGCTGGACAACCACCTGGCCGCCGTGGAGTCGGTGCGCGAGACGCTGCCCGCGCTGAAGCACGTCTGGCAGATCGAGGCCGGCGGGGTGGCGGAGCTGGGGCGGCTCGGCGAGGGCCTGTCGGACGCGACCGTGGAGGAGCGCAGCTCGCTCGCCCGGGCCGACGACCCGGCGACCATCGTCTACACGAGCGGCACGACCGGCCGGCCCAAGGGCTGTGTCCTCACCCACCGCAGCTTCTTCGCCGAGTGCGGCAACGTGGTGGAGCGGCTGCGTCCGCTGTTCCGCACCGGTGAGTGCTCGGTACTGCTCTTCCTTCCGCTCGCGCACGTCTTCGGGCGGCTGGTGCAGATCGCGCCGATGATGGCGCCGATCAAGCTCGGCTGTGTCCCGGACATCAAGAACCTCACCGACGAGCTGGCCGCGTTCCGGCCGACGCTGATCCTCGGCGTGCCGCGGGTCTTCGAGAAGGTGTACAACTCCGCGCGGGCCAAGGCCCAGGCGGACGGCAAGGGCGCGATCTTCGACCGGGCGGCGGACACCGCGATCGCCTACAGCAAGGCGCTGGACAGCCCCTCGGGTCCGTCCTTCGGTCTGAAGGTCAAGCACAAGGTCTTCGACAAGCTGGTCTACAGCAAGCTGCGGGCGGTGCTCGGCGGCCGCGGGGAGTACGCCATCTCCGGCGGCGCCCCGCTGGGCGAGCGGCTCGGGCACTTCTTCCGGGGCATCGGCTTCACGGTGCTGGAGGGCTACGGCCTGACCGAGTCCTGCGCGGCCACGGCCTTCAACCCCTGGGACCGGCAGAAGATCGGCACGGTCGGCCAGCCGCTGCCGGGCTCGGTGGTGCGGATAGCGGACGACGGCGAGGTGCTGCTGCACGGCGAGCACCTGTTCAAGGAGTACTGGAACAACCCGGGCGCGACCGCGGAGGCGCTGGCGGACGGCTGGTTCCACACCGGTGACATCGGCACCCTCGACGAGGACGGCTATCTGCGGATCACCGGCCGGAAGAAGGAGATCATCGTCACGGCCGGCGGCAAGAACGTCGCCCCCGCGGTGATCGAGGACCGGATCCGGGCGCACGCGCTGGTCGCGGAGTGCATGGTGGTGGGCGACGGGCGGCCGTTCGTGGGCGCGCTGGTCACCCTCGACGAGGAGTTCCTGGGCCGGTGGGCCGCCGAGCACGGAAAGCCGGCGGGCTCCACCGCGGCGTCGCTGCGCGAGGACCCGGATCTGCTGGCGGCGATCCAGGCGGCCGTGGACGACGGCAACGCCGCGGTGTCGAAGGCGGAATCGGTGCGGAAGTTCCGCATTCTTCCCTCCCAGTTCACGGAGGAGTCGGGCCATCTGACCCCGTCGCTGAAGCTCAAGCGGAACGTGGTGGCGAAGGACTACGCGGCCGAGATCGAGGCCATCTACCAGAAGTAGCGGCTTCCTCGCGTCATGGCGCGGTGTCCTCGGCGAGGACCCGCGCCATCGTGCGTTCGGCGAGCGCGGTGATGGTGACGAAGGGGTTCACGCCGATCGAGCCGGGCACCAGCGAGCCGTCGGTGACGTAGAGCCGCGGGTATCCCTTGACCCGGCCGTAGTCGTCGGTGGCCCGGCCGAGGACGCAGCCGCCGAGCGGGTGGTAGGTGAAGTCGTCCGCGAAGACCTTGCCGGCCGGGCCGAAGAGGTCGTAGCGGTAGAGGGTGGCGTTGGCCAGGTTGATCCGGTCGAAGAGCTTCTTCGCCATGGCCACCGACACCGCGCTCTGCTCGGCGGTCCAGCCGAGCCGTACCGCGTCCGTCCGGGAGTCGTACGAGAAGGACGCCCGCTCGGGGTTCCGGGTGATCGCCAGGTACAGGCTCACCCAGTGCTCGAAGCCCATGGGCAGCGGGGCGATCTCGGCGAAGACCGGGTTGTCGGCGTTGTCCCAGTCGTCGATGCCCAGCACCGGCATGGTCGACTGGTCGGCGCCGACGGTGTCCCAGAGGTGGTTGGCGCGGGCGAGCATGGTGTTGCCGTTGGTGCCCCAGCCCGCGCCGACCTCGGCGTTCAGGTCGGGCAGGGTGCCGGTGTCCCGGGCGCGGACCAGGAGTTCGGTGGTGCCGAGGCTGCCGCCGCCGAGGAAGAGGTAGGTGCAGCCGTACTGTTTGCGCTCCACCACCGCGCCGGTGGCGTCGATCCGGTCGGCGGTCAGGACGTACGACCCGTCGCTCGCCCGGCGGACGGAGGTGACCTTCTCCAGGGTGTGCAGGGTGACGTTGCCGGTGCCGAGGGCGGCGGCGAGGTAGGTCTTGTCGAGGCTGCGCTTGCCGTGGTTGTTGCCGTAGATGACCTCGCCGGCGAGCGCGGACCGGGTGGCGGTGCCGGCCGCCTCGGCCTGCATGTAGCCGAAGTCGTAGACGTTGGGGACGAAGGTGGTCTTCAGGCCCGCGCAGGCCGCGGCCTTGCGGGAGGTGCGGGCGAAGCGGTACCAGTCGGTGGACTCGAACCAGGCCGGGTCGACGGTGTTGACGCCGAGCGCGGCGCGGGCGCGCGGGAAGTACGTGCCGTACATCTCGTCGGCGTCCACGGTGGGGAACTGCTCGGTGAAGTAGGAGCGTCGCGGGGTCACCGCCATCCCGCCGTTGACGAGCGAGCCGCCGCCGACGCCGCGGCCGACGTAGACGGACATGGCGTCGTGGTGCACGCGGTCCAGGACGCCCGGGTAGGCGCTGATGTCCCGGTTGACCACGTCCAGCCAGAGGAAGGTGGCGAGCGGGGCCTCGGTGCGGCTGCGGAACCACATGGAGCGCCGGTCGGGGGCGGTGGTGGAGCAGAACACCGTGCCGTCGGGGCCGGCCGTGTTCCACAGCCGGCCCATCTCCAGGACGAGGGTGCGGATGCCGGCCTGGCCGAGCCGGAGGGCGGCGACGGCGCCGCCGTATCCGGAGCCCACGACGACGGCGGGGGCGGACTCGGCCGCGGCGGGCTCGGCCGCCCGGGCCGACTGGAGTCCGATGCGGGTGAAGCCGAGGGCGGCCGCGGTCTGGAGGGCGGCCATGCCCAGGATGTGACGTCTCGTCAGCTGACGCTGTATCAGTTTGGGTGCCATGCGCGCAGCATGGGCGGATTACGGGCTTCCGCCAAGCGTCAACGCACCATCCGGTCAAGGAAGTTCGGGCTGGTTCGCGCTAGAGCACGGCTTTGAGCCGCTCGGCGAGCAGGTCCCAGCGCCAGCGTTCCTCCACCCACCGGCGGCCGCGCTCGCCCATGCGGCGGCGCAGCTCGGGGTCGTCGAGGAGGGCCACGATGCGCTCGGCGGCCTCGGCCGGTTCGCCGCCCCGGACGACCCAGCCGGTCTCGCCGTCCAGGACCGCGTCGGGAGCGCCCCCGGAGTCGCCCGCGACCACCGGCAGCCCGGTCGCCGACGCCTCCAGGTAGACGATGCCCAGGCCCTCCACGTCCAGGCCGCCGCGCCGGGTGCGGCAGGGCATGGCGAAGACGTCGCCGGCGCCGTAGTGGGCGGGCAGCTCGGACCAGGGGACGGCGCCGGTGAAGCGGACGGCGGAGGCGACCTGCGTCTCGGCCGCCATCCGGCGCAGCTCGCGCTCGTAGGGGCCGCCGCCCACGATGAGCAGCACGGCGTCCGGCTGGGCGGCGAGGATGCGGGGCATGGCCCGGATGAGGGTGTCCTGGCCCTTGCGCGGGACCAGCCGGGAGACGCAGACCACGACCGGGCGGTCGGTGAGGCCGAGCCGGGCGCGCACCTCGGCGCCGCCGGAGTCCGGGTGGAAGGTCTTCTCGTCCACGCCGGGCGGCAGCTGCACCATCCGCCCGGCGGCCTCGGGGGTCAGCGCGGTGGCGATCCTCGACCGGGTGTACTCGCCCAGATAGGTGATCGTGTCCGTCGACTCCCCGATCCGCCGCAGCAGCTGCCGGGCGCCGGGCAGCTGGGCCCAGCCCGCCTCGTGCCCGTGGGTGGTGGCGACGAGCCGTTCGGCGCCGGCCCGGCGCAGCGCCGGGGCCATGAGGCCGAGCGGGGCCGCCGCGCCGAACCAGACGGAGGTGCACCCGTGTTCCCGCAGCAGCCCGACCGCGCGCCGGGTCGCCTGCGGGGTGGGCAGCAGCATGGTCGTACGGTCGCGTACGACGGTGAAGGGCTGCTCGGCGTCGAAGGCGGCCGTGGCCAGGGCGCCCTCCCGGCCGCGCTTCCAGGTGGAGGCGTAGACGACCAGCCGGCCGGGGTCCAGGCGGAGCGCCATGTTGTGCAGGAAGGCCTGGATGCCGCCCGGCCGGGGCGGGAAGTCGTTGGTGACGATCAGGGTCTTGCGCATCGCCGCCGACCCTACCGAATCGGACGGCCCGGCCGGGTCTGTGGCAGGTACACAGGAGGGCACGACATCATGGTGCCCGGCCCAGAAATCGAACGGCAGGGGAGCACGTGGAGACGAACGGCACCGGGCGGCCTCCGGCATGGCTGCTCGCGACCTGGGTCGTCACCCGTGCGGTCCTGCTGCTCTTCGTGTTCGGGGTGTTCGTCTTCCCGGGCCCGGACGTCACCTCGGACGTGTCGGTGATCTACCAGGGCTGGTACGAGGTGCTGCGCCACGGAACGTTTCCGCTGGACGACGTGACCTGGCAGTACCCGCCCGCCGCGGCCCTCGCCGTGCTCTCCCCCGCCGCGCTGCCCTTCCTGTCGTATCCGCACGCCTTCTTCGTCCTGGCGTGCCTGGCGGACGCGGCCGTGCTGGCGCTGCTGCTGGCCGCGGGCCGGCGGCCGGGCCGCTCCGCGCACGGCGCCCTGGTGTGGGTGGTGGCGGTGCCGCTGCTGGGCCCGACCGTGTACGCCCGCTACGACGTGATGGTGACCGCGGTGGCGGTGGCGGCGCTGCTGGCCGGGGCGCGGCGGCCGCGGCTGCTGGGCGCGCTGGCCGCGTTCGGGGCGCTGCTGAAGGTGTGGCCGGCGCTGCTGCTGGCCGGTGCCGGGCGGCGGGCGTGGCGGTCGGCGGCGGTGACCGGGTCCGTGGTCGCGGCGCTGTTCGCGGTGTCCATGCCGGGGGCGCTCGCGTTCCTGACCTTCCAGCGGGACCGGGGCACCGAGGTGGAGTCGCTGGGCGGCCTGGTCTTCCATGTGGCCCGGCACTTCGGCTGGCCGGGACAGGTGCTGCTGAACTACGGCTCGGTCGAGTTCGTCGGGCCCGGTGTGGCCACGGTGAGCGCGGGCGCGCTGGTGCTGACCGGGATCGCCTTCGCCTGGCTGGTGCGGTGGCGGCTGCGCGCGACCCGGACCGGGCCGCACTCCCTCGCCGACGCCGCGCTCACCGCGGTGCTGCTGTTCACCGTGACCAGCCGGGTGATCAGCCCCCAGTACCTGGTGTGGCTGATCGGCCTGGCCGCGGTCTGCATGACGCACCGGGCGAGCCGGATGGGCGTCCCCGCGCTGCTGGTGGCGGCCGCGTCCTTCGTGACCGTCCTGGAGTTCCCGCTCGGCTTCCTCCACGTGGTGCTGAGCGACGGCTACGGCCTGACGCTGCTGGCCGTACGCAACGGCCTGCTGGCCACGGCCGCCCTCCTCGCGGCCCGCACCCTGCGGCGCTCGACCGTCCCCCCACTCCCACCACTCCCCTCTGTCCCCGATCAGGCCACTCGCACACGGCACACCTCGGTCCCCTCCTGACCCGGCACGCGGCGCGGGCGCGCCGTCCAGCCATCGGGAAGCTCAGCCGAGCTGGGTCTTGACGTAGGCGCGCCAGCGGGTGGTGAAGGCTTTCGGGGTGGTGGCCAGGACCTTCCGCAGGGCCGTCTCGACCGCGCCGGACCGTTCGTGGTGGGCGCCCACGGCTCGGTAGAAGGTGCCGAGCCGGGCCGTGCCCCAGTGGTCGACGATCATCCGGCAGGCCAGCCAGCCGCCCTCGTAGGCCCGGGCCAGCTCGGTGGGGTCGCTGGTGAAGCGGAAGTCCTTGTCGGCCGGGAGCGCCGGGGGCAGCCGGCCGCCCTGGACCGCGCGGGCCAGTTCCGGCGCGATCTCGTCCGGGGTGCGGCCGGTGCCGAGGTAGCCGATCCAGTCGGCGTAGCCCTCGGAGAGCCACAGCGGGGTCGCCGCGGTGGTGTGGGCGCGGGTGGCCACATGGGTGGTCTCGTGGGTGAGGACGACCTGCCGGCCGAGGGCGCCGAGGGCGGCGTACGCGTCCGGGTTGACCACCACCCGGTCCGCGGGGGCCCGCCCGGCACCCCCCACCTCGCCGGTGGTGACGGCGGCGATGCCCCGGTAGTCGGAGGCGGGCGAGCCGAGCAGGGCCGCCATGCCCGCCAGGGACCGCGGGACGAGCACGACGACCCGCCGGGTCCAGTCCGTGCCCCAGGCCCGGGAGACCGCGGGCACCGCACGGTCGGCCAGCCGGGCGAAGGCGCGCAGCGCGGCGGCGGAGCGGCCGGTGCCGAGGACCAGGCTGTGCGCGCCCTTGACCGCGGTCACCGTGCCCTGGTCCCACAACTGCTGCCCGGCCCGGCCGGCGGGCCGGTCGGCGCTGACGTACCACCTGCCGTCGGCGGTGCGGCCGAGTGTGAGGGTGCGGCGGGCGTCCACGGGGGCGGTGTCGTACCCGGCGACCCGGTAGCGCAGCTCGGCGTCGGCGGTGGCGCCGGAGGCCGTACGGTGCACCGCGGTGACCGTGTAGGCCCAGGAGGCGAGCGGAAGGGCGCGCAGCCGGGTGTACTCGGTCCGGGTGCCGGTGGCGCCGTAGGCCGGTTCGTCGTGGCCGAGCAGCGCCGCCGCGCGCCGGTCCAGCACCCGCTGCACCTCCGCCCGCGCGGAGTCGGCACCCGTCCGCCCGCCGCACCCGGCGAGGGGTACGGCCAGCAGACAGGCCGCCACCGCCGCGGCGCTCCGCACCCGTCTACGACCAGCCATTTGCCGATCGTAAGGGGCACCCCCGGGGCCGCGGCCGGGGAACCGGTCTCACGGCCGGGTCACCGAGGAGACCGGCATCATGTTCACCGGGTCGTAGCGGACCCGCGCGCCCGGGTAGGGGGCGTGGATGACCTGGCCGTTGCCGACGTACATCGCCACATGGCTGGCGTCGGCGCGGTAGACGACCAGGTCTCCCGGGCGGGCCTGGGAGAGCGGGACCTGCCGGCCGGCGAACCGCTGCTCCTGCGAGGTGCGCGGCAGGTGCACTCCGGCGTGTGCGTACGACCACTGCATCAGCCCCGAGCAGTCGAAGCCGGAGGGGCCGTTCGCGCCCCACACATAGGGCCGGCCGAGGGCGGACTGCGCGGCGGCCACCGCGGCGGCGGCGCGGGCGTCGGGAGCGACGGCGCCGGTCAGGTCCGGCAGGTCCGCCGCGCCGGGCATGCCGGGCAGATCGGCGCGGCCGGCGTCGTCGGAGCGCGAGGCCCGGTCGTAGGCGGCGCGGGCGGCCGGCGGCAGCGCGTTCAGCAGCCGCCGGGCCGCGGCGAGCTTGCCCTCCACGGTCTTCTTGTGCGCGGCGACCGCCTTGCGGCTGCGCTCCAGTTCACTGAGCTTCCCCGTGGCCTCGGCGCGCTCCTGGGCGAGGTCGCGCAGCGCGGACCGCAGCTCCTTGAGCCGGCCGGCCTGCTGGCTGCCGATGCGGTCGAGGGTGGACGCCTTGTCGAGGTAGTCCTGCGGGTCGTCGGAGAAGAGCAGCGCCACGGCGGGGTCGATGCCGCCCGCCCGGTACTGCGCGCCGGCCAGCGAACCGAGCTGCTCGCGCAGGGAGTTGACCTGCTGCTGCCGGCGGGCGATGCGGTCCTGCGCGTCGCTCACCTCGCGGCGCAGCGTGTCCTCGCGCTCGGCGGCCTTGTCGAAGGCCTGGGTCGCCTGTTCGGCCTGCTGGTACAGCCGGTCCACCTCGGCACGGGCGTCGCCGGGCGGCGCCGCCTGCGCAGGTACCGCGCCGAACGCGGCGGCCGCGGCGGAGAGTACGCACAGGGCGGCGGCGCCCCGGTCGAATCCGGATGGTGCAAGGCGACGACGGTGGGACCCCACGGCAGTCCTTCTGTTCACGGACAGATACCGTTCCCCGGCGCCTGGGGACGGGGAGGCCCCGGCGCCGGGGAAACGCGGCAGACAGTAGCCGTGCGGAAGGGCTCCGGCCAAAGACCTCGTGCGCCGTCTTCGGCCCGGATACGGTCGCGCCCCGCCGCTGACGCAGGTCACCGGCGGGGCGTGGAGTCAGTTCCGGTCCCGGGGATTCGCTCGTTCGGGCGCCCTCGGGCGGTGGACGTTTCGCGGGTCGGACCGCGGGTCAGACGCGAACGCCGAACTGGAACGGCATGTCCGACATGGCCTCGTAGCGGACCACGGCACCGGTGTGCGGGGCGTGCAGCACCATGCCGTTGCCGGCGTACAGGCCGACGTGGTGGATGTCGCCGTAGAAGAAGACCAGGTCGCCGACCTGGAGGTCGTTGATGCTGTAGATGCGGGTGCCGATGTTCGCCTGCTCCTCCGAGGTGCGCGGGATGGAGACACCGGCCTGCGCGTAGGCCCAGGAGGTCAGGCCCGAGCAGTCGAAGGAGGAGGGGCCGGAGGCGCCGTAGACGTACGGCGAGCCGATCTTGCTCTGGGCGGCGGAGAACGCGGCGCCGGCGCGGCCGGAGGCCGGCGGGGTGTCCTTGTTCCCCATGTCGACCCGCTGGGTGGAGGAGCGGTCGGCGCGCTGCTGCTTCTGCGCCAGCTCCTGCTTCTCCTTGGCCGTCAGGGTGTTGAGGAGCTTCTGCGCCTCGGCGAGCTTGCCCTGGACTTCCTTCTTCTTCTTGCCCAGTTCGGTGCGGGTGGCGGAGAGGTCCTTGAGCTTGTCGCTCGCCTCCGCCCGCTCCTGGGCGAGTTCGCGCTGTTTGTCCTGGATCTTCTTCAGCGCGTCGACCTGCTGACTGCTCAACTGGTCGAGGGTGGACGCCTTGTCGAGGTAGTCGTCCGGGTTCGAGGAGAGGAAGAGCTGGACCGAGGGGTCGATGCCGCCGGAGCGGTACTGGGCCGTGGCCAGCGAACCCAGGCCGTCGCGCAGCTTGTTCAGCTCCTGCTGGCCGCGGGCGACGTTGTCCTGGATGGTGGAGATTTCCTTTTGCAGCTTCTGCTGCTTCTCCTGGGCGCCGTTGTACTTCTCGGTGGCCTGCTCGGCCTGCTCGTAGAGCTTGTCGACCTTTGCCTTGACCTCGTCCTTGCTGAGCTTCTCGCTGGGCGCGGCGTTGGCGGCGTTCGCGCTGAGCGCGACGGCAGCGGCTGCGGCGGTGGTGAGCACGGTCACGCGGGTGCGGCTCGGCTGCTTGGGTCGACGGTGGGACGCCACTGAGGACGAACTCCTTCTTGTGAGTGATCACCCGTTCGGAGGTTCGAGCCCAGACCCTAGTGACCCAGCTGTGATCAGTTCAAATCCTCACAGCAGAAAATCGCATCACGCAAGCCATTCTTTGCCCATAACTCACACGGGGTGAGACGCGATTGACGCTACGTTGCGTGACGATGCGGCCAATTCGGGCATTGAGTATGCCCGTTGGGCGTTCAGGACAGTCGCTTCAGAAGCACCGCAGAGGCCACGGGTCGGGCACCCGCCCTGGCGACCCCGTCGGCCACCTCCCGGTCGGTGGAGGCGACGATGACCGGACGGCCCGGCGGCTCCGCGCGCACCAGCTGCCGGATCAGCTCGTCGGCGGTGATCCCCGGCTTCGAGAACAGCACGCGGACGCCGCGCGGCGGCGCGAGCAGCACCGGCGCGGCCAGTTCGGCGCCGTCGAAGACACAGGTCACCTCGGCGCCGGTCTGCGCGGCGAGCGCCGAGAGCTGGCCGAGCAGCCGGAGCCGCTGCTTCTCCAGCGGCATCTGCGGATAGCCGGTCTTGGTGACGTTGTAGCCGTCGACCACCAGATGCGCCTGCGGCAGCGCGAGCAGCTGGTCGAGGATGGCCGGGTCGTGCTCGGACAGGGCGCGGGCCGCGATGTCCTTGGGAGTCATCCGCCCCGGCTCCACCGCGTCCACCGTCTCCGCCGGGCGCACCGAGACCGGCGGCAGGGCGAGTTCGCGGCGCAGCCCCTGGGTCGCGTCCAGCAGGGTGTCCAGCAGCAGCCGTACCCGCATGTCCTCCACACTGCGGCCCTCGCGGGCGGCCCGGCGGGTCGCCTCCAGCGCGGCCTCCGCCTCGCCGAGCCGGGCCTTGAGCCGCCGGGACTCGCTCTCGGCGGCCGACAGCTGCGTCTGCCCTTCGGCGCGTACGGCCTCCATCTCGGCCTGCGCCTTGCGCAGCGCGGCCTCGCCCCGCTTGACGTCGCTGAGCGCGGCCCGCAGCTTGCGCTGAAGCGATTCCGCTTCCTTCTTCGCCGACTCCAGCTCCGCGCGCAGCCGTTCGGTCTCGGTCCGGGTGTGCTCGCGGGCCTGGGCCAGCTCGGCGCGCAGCCGCTCCAGCTCCGCCCGGCTCTCCTCGTCGGCGCGCTCGGCGTCCGCGCGCTGGGCCTCCTCGCCGGCCGCGGTGACCAGCTTCACCCAGCCCGCGGGGCGCAGTACATAGGCCGCGGCCGCCACATCGAGCGGGTCCGCGGCCGGGGGCGGCGAGCCGGAGTCCAGGGCGCCGGCGAGTTCCGGATGCGCCTCTCTGAACTTCTCCCCGATGCGCTGCCGGAACAGCGGATCGGTCTCCAGCGCCGCCGCCATGGCGTTCCCGGCGAACTTCGCCCGGCGGTTGGGGGCGAACCGGGCATACTGCCGCAGCTGCGCGGGCAGTTCCGCCACGGTCAGCCCGCCGAAGCCGTCCGAGACGATCTGTACGACCCTGCGGCGCACGCCGTCGGGCAGCGGACGGTCAAGCACCTCAGCGGTGCCGTCTTCCGGCCCCCCGCCTGCGGTCTCCACCATCCGTCACACCCCTAAGCCGTCCGCTGTACCCGGGGCCGCTCCGCTCAGGAGTCGGCGCCCGGCCTGTCCACGAGTTCCACCTGGTCCACCGCGTTGCACCAACGGCAGCGCACCGACTCGATGGTCTCACTGACCACCTCGCGCTCCTCCACCTTCGGCTCACCCGCCAGGTCGAGGTGCACGTACTCGACCACCTTCGAGGAACGGGTCACGTCGAACCGGGTGAGGTTGCCGCACAGGGTGCAGCGCCAACGCGTCGTGGCGGTCGGCAGGGGAACCGTCATCGTGGCTGTTCGCTTCCTTCTCGGGTCGGTCCGCGCCCGGGGGGCGGACCCGTGTGGCCGTAACCCTACGGCCTGCCGGGGACTCGCCGCCCGTCCGTTCACGGCGGCGAGGCGGTCTATCCCCTTGCGTCCCCTTACGTCATGCTCTGTGTCCATGATCGGCAACTGGAGCACGGCGGGCCGGACCCTGAGGGCGGTCCGGAACACATCGGCACCGATGACCTACACCCTCATCGCCCTGTGCTGTGTGATCTTCGTGCTGGGCCCGGCCTCCGGGCTCACCGGGGCGTACGGCTCCGGGGAGTCCCTGCTCGCCGCACAGCGCGTGTACTTCCACCGCTGGGGCGTGGTCCCGGCCGAGCTGTTCGAGGGCGTGCCGAGGGCGGCGCTCACCCCGCTCACCGCGCTGTTCGTGCACGGGAGCTGGGTGCATCTGCTCGGCAACATGCTCTTCCTCTTCGTCTTCGGCGCGATGACCGAGGAGCGGATGGGCCGGGTGGAGTACACGCTCTTCTACGTCGGCTGCGGCTACCTGGCCCTGCTCGGTTACGCGGCCGCCAACGCGGCCTCGGAGCAGTCGCTGGTGGGTGCCTCCGGGGCGATCTCGGCGGTCCTCGGCGCCTTCCTCTACCTGTTCCCGCGGGCGCGCGTGACCAGTCTTCTGCCGTTCCTCCTCTTCCTGCCGGTACGGTTCCCGGCCTGGGTCGTGCTGCCGTTCTGGGCGGCGCTCCAGTGGCTCTCGGCGGGGCGGGCCGGACAGGGCCCGGGGGTGGCGTATCTGGCGCACCTGGTGGGCTTCGGGCTGGGCTTCGGCTACGCGTGGGTGCGCTACGGCCGTACGGATAGAGTGAAAGCCGCCCCTGCCCAGGCGCCCGAGGGAGAGAAGCAGCCGTGATCACCGCGATCGTCCTGATCAAGACCAGCGTGGACCGGATCCCCGAGATCGCGGAGCAGATCGCTTCGCTGGACTCGGTGAGCGAGGTGTTCTCCGTGACGGGGACGTACGACCTGATCGCGATGGTCAGGGTGCGGGAGCACGAGGACCTCGCCGAGGTGATCCCGGGCCGGATCAGCAAGATCCCCGGCGTGGAGGGCACGGACACGCATGTGGCGTTCCGTACCTACTCCCAGCACGACCTGGAGGCGGCGTTCGCGATCGGCCTCGACTCCTGACCGTCCGGACACCGCCTCATCGGGAGGTACGGCCCCTCACACCGCCGGCACGCAGCGGCCGTCCTCCGTGCGGTACGTCCACTTGGCACCGTCCCTGACCAGTTCCCGGACCGCGCTCACAAAACGGTCGACGTGCTCGTCGGGGGTGCCCGCGCCGAAGCTGACGCGCACGGCGTTGAGGGACTTCTCGCCCGGGGCCGCCTCCGGCGCACCGCACTCGCCCTGGGTCTGCGGGTCGCTGCCCAGCAGCGTGCGGACCAGGGGGTGGGCGCAGAACAGGCCGTCGCGGACGCCGATGCCGTACTCCGCGGAGAGGGCGGCGGCGAAGTGGGAGCTGTTCCAGCCGTCGACCACGAAGGAGATCACCCCGACGCGCGGGGCGTCGTCGCCGAACAGGGAGAGGACCCGCACCTCGGGGATCTCGGCGAGCCCCTCGCGCACCCGGCGGATCAGGTGCTGCTCCCGGGCGACCAGGGTGTCCCAGCCGGCCTCGGTGAGCGCCTTGCAGGCCGACGCGATGGAGTAGGCGCCGATGACGTTCGGCGAGCCGGCCTCGTGCCGGGCCGCGCTCTCGTGCCACGCCACCTCCACTCCGCCGTCCGGGCGCCGGGTGACCGTGCGGCTGGCGCCGCCGCCCGCGAGGTACGGCTCGGCCGCGCGCAGCCAGTCCGCGCGGCCGGCCAGGACGCCGGAGCCGAACGGCGCGTACAGCTTGTGTCCGGAGAAGGCGATCCAGTCGACGTCGAGGTCGCGGACGTCCACCGGCTGGTGCGGGACGAGCTGGGCGGCGTCCACGACGATCCGGGCGCCGTGCGCGTGCGCGGCGGCGGCCAGCTCGCGCACCGGCCACAGCTCGCCGGTGACGTTGGAGGCGCCGGTCACACAGACCAGGGCCGGGCCGTGGGGCTCGCGGGCGGCGAGCGCCCGCTCCAGGGTCTCGACCGCCTGCCGCGGGGTGCGCGGGGCGTCGAGGTAGGTGACCCGGGTGTCCTGCCAGGGCAGCAGGGAGGCGTGGTGCTCGGTCTCGAAGACGAAGACCTGGCAGCCGGCGGGCAGCGCGCGGGCCAGCAGGTTCAGCGAGTCGGTGGTGGACCGGGTGAAGACCACCTGGTCGCCGGGGCGGCAGCCGAGGAAGTCGGAGACCGTGCGGCGGGCGTTCTCGAAGAGGTCGGTGGAGAGCTGGGAGAGGTAGCCGGCGCCGCGGTGGACGCTGCCGTAGTAGGGGGCGTAGGCGGCGACGTCGTCCCAGACGCGCTGGAGGGCGGGGGCGCTGGCCGCGTAGTCGAGGGCCGCGTAGGTGACCTCGCCGCCGGTGACCAGCGGAACGGTGACATCCCGCCCCAGAACCGGCAGAGGGGCACAAACGGACTGGTCGGCGGCAGCGGTGGAGACGGACATGGCGGAACTCCCGTGAGGCGTGTGGGATCACCGCGCGAGCAGAGGTCGCTCAAGCACGGAGAAAGGGGAAAAGGGTGCGCGGAGGCGGGGCTCGGCGGCCCTAACGCATTCGCTTGCTCACGGAAGACTCCTCGACGACCAGGACCCCTGGTCCACGCTTCGACTCAGCGTGCGAGGGGTCCGCGCTTGCCGTAGACCTCGCTGCCTACGACCTGGTCCTCACCCGGGGCACCCCGCCACGGACGGAGGGTTGCCGGACAGCCGGCCGGGGCCTTGTGGCTGTCGCTCATGACCTGGACAGGAACGTAACGGAGCTGATCGCCGCGCCGCAACTCCTGTCCGCATATCGGGACCTCGGCATGCCGGCGAGGCATGCCGAGGCCGTCGGTCGTGCCGTCAGCTCGACTCGGGCATGCCGGACTCCGGGTAGCCGCCGTAGCGCCGCTCGCGGTTGCGGAGGTCCTTCATCGCGGCGTCGAAGTCGGCCCGCGTGACATCCGGGAACAGCAGCGGGGAGAAGTACAGCTCGGCGTACGGGGACATCAGCGGGAAGAAGGACGACATGCGGACGGCGCCGCCGGTGCGTATGACGAAGTCGACCTGTTCCGGGACGTACGCGTTGCTGGCCAGGATCTCCTCGGTCATGACCGGGATCTTCCCGTTGAGCTTGTTGAAGATCCCGATGACCTCGCGGGAGAGGGACATTCCGAGGATGTAGTGGACCGTGAAGTCCGAGTCGGTGTCCGACGCCTTCCGCATGGTTTCGAGCGATTCGAGGTAGCGGTCCGGCACCAGGTCCAGGGAGCCGGAGTACGCGAAGTTGCAGCTGCCGTGGACGCGCTGGGCCAGGTCGTCGAACGCGTCGAGGAACGTCGTCACCGCGGCCTCGGGGCGGTTGAAGTTCTTCACCGAGGACGTCGTGATGTAGAGGGTCTTGATGCCCTCCTCCCGGGTCCAGCCGATGAACTCTTCGAGCTTGTCCGCCATCGCCTTGTAGCCCTCGTCGAGGGAGACACCGTTTTCGATGGACCAGCGGCGCATGCCGTCGGGCAGAAGCATCAAGTTGGTCACCGTGTTCTCCTTTTGCTGAATGCGCTGGCGCGAACAAGTGCGGGTGTGCGTCGACGGCACGTCCGAGGGGATGCCGACGAGGGAGGAGAGGGTGTCGCCAGAGTGCGCAGGCCTGTTCCGCACCCGTGCTGGGTGCGGTTACCGGTTCGGTCTGCGGATGTGACGGCCGTCGAGAAGGCCGGAATGGGCAGAGCAAGGGCCGGTGAGAATGTTCCGGCGCTTGAAGAGCGGTCGATGCCGCCCGGTGGTGAAGACACGCGCATCACGCGCGGAGTGACATGAAAACGGTGCGGAGCCGAGTCGGCTCAGGTATGGACCGGACGTAATCGACGGTCCGGCGGCGTCGGATTCCTATTCCATGGCTGGGTACAGCTGTCCCTCATCCATGCCCCCGTCATCCCTTCGTTGTCCCCGTTCAGATGCGTGCTCCGGACAAAGCGGAGGCACACACATCACCACGAGGGAATGCACTTGACGCTAGCATATCCACAGACCCGGCCAGGTGATCAAGATCTGACGCCAATTTCCCGCAGCGCGGGGCGACTTGTGCGGCCGCCCCGCCGGGCGGACGTCAGGCGTTGGTGGCCGCGACCCACCGCTCGAGAAGCCTGCCCGCAGCCCCGGAGTCGATCGACTCGGCCGCGCGGTCCATCCCGTCCCGCAGCTGCTCCGCCAGGGACCCCGGGCCCGGCTCCAGGGCGACCAGCGCGGCCGCGGAGTTCAGCAGCACGGCGTCCCGCACGGGACCCTTCTCGCCGTCCAGCAGCCGCCGCGCGACACCCGCGTTGTAGGTGGCGTCCGCCCCGCGCAGCGCCTCGACGGGCACCAGTTCCAGCCCCACGTCCCGCGGGTCGAAGGCCTCCTCGGTCACCTTGCCGTCGCGTACCACCCACACCCGCGAGGTGGCCGTGGTCGTCAGCTCGTCGAGCCCGTCGTCGCCGCGGAAGACCAGGGAGGAGTGGCCGCGGGCGGCGAACACGCCGGCCATGATCGGGGCCATCCGGGGGTCGGCGACACCGACGGCCTGCGCCTTGACCCGGGCCGGGTTGGCCAGCGGGCCGAGCGCGTTGAAGACGGTGCGGATCCCCAACTGGCCGCGCGCGGCGGCCACATGGCGCAGCGCCGGGTGGAACTTCACCGCGGCGCAGTACGTGATGCCGGCCTCCTCGGCGACCTCGGCCACCCGCTTCGGCGCCAGGTCCAGGTTGACGCCGAGCGCCTCCAGCACATCGGACGCGCCGGAGGCCGAGGAAGCGGCCCGGTTGCCGTGCTTGACGACCTTGGCGCCGGTACCGGCGATGACGATCGAGGACATCGTGGAGATGTTGACGGTCTTGGCGCCGTCCCCGCCCGTTCCGACGATGTCGACGGTGTTCCCGGAGACCTCGATGACGGTGGCGTGCCGGTACAGCGCGTCCACCAGCCCGGCGATCTCCTCCACCGTCTCGCCCTTGGCCCGCAGCGCCACCACGAACCCGGCGATCTGCGCGTCCGTGGCCTCGCCGCGCATGATCCGGTCCATCGCCCAGTACGTCGCACCGGCGTCCAGGTCACGCCCGGACAGCAGGGCGTTCAGCACCTCGGGCCAGGAACGGCCCGCCGCGGTGTCGCCTCCAGCGGGGGTCACAGCGCTCATACGGCCGCTCCTGAGTCGTCGGTTTCAGCCATCCACCACCGCGCGCGCGGGGGGGCTCCCAGCCTATCCAGCCGGGCGGGGCGCGGGGGCGCCGGTCTCACAGTGCGACCACTCAAAAGTAAGGAATCTTACGTTTGAACACCGGAACCAATGCATGTTGAACGAAGTCCAGGCCGCTTTCCCTGGCACACCCGGACATCGCGGATATCTTCCCCCCAGAGCGACCGTTACCTTACGGTTACCTAACTGAGATCTGGCCGTGACCGTGATGATCATAGAGTTGCCATCGCTTTTGCGCCACTTGCAAGCACGCTCGACATAAACGCCACTCCAAAGCGTCAACGGGGGACTCGAGGGGGGAACGTGCAGCGCATTCTCTTTTTTCTTTCCGCCACACCTCTCCTGGTTCTCCCGGTCAATGCATGACTAGCACTCCCACCGCGAAGATTGGGAATTTTTGTGGTATCGACTCGCGTTGTCGATGTAGTCAATTTCATGCCGGAAAAAGTGGTTCGAAACAGTGAGCTGCTTTCCGAGGACAGCGACCTGAGTGACCATGCGTTCTTCGCGGGCGTTCACGAACGACGTTTCGCGTGGCCCGAGTACACCTCCGCCCGGCTGGGTACCGCCGCTCTCGAGAAGCTGCTCGAGCGCAATGGCGTGGATCCGGCGACCGTGGATCTCATCATCTGCGCCTCCCAGCTGAACGACGCCTTCTCGCCCGGTGTGGGCACCGCCATTCAGCACGCGGTGGGCGCGACCTCGGCAGCGGTTCTCCAGGTGGACAACGGCTGCTGCTCCTGGGTCTCCTCGATCAACACGGCCAAGGCCTTCATCGACTCGGGCCAGTACCGCACGGTGGCCGTGGTCACGGTCACCAACTTCGTCTCCCGGCTGGAGGAATTCCAGCAGAGCCCGGAATCCCGGGTGCTCGGCGACGGGGCCTCCGCCACCTTGCTGACCGCCGGCGAGGAGCCCACGATTCTCTCCGTGCACGAGCAGTCCTTCGGTGAGAACTGGGGCGCGCTCAAGGTCGAGCCGAGTGCCGTCGACGGAATGGAAATTCCCTATTGGGCGCACGGTTCCGGCGCCCTGACGGTAAACTTCGACCAGAAGATGCTGGCGCGGCTCTACACCGTCACCATGGAGCAGCTCCCGCGGGCCGTCGAGACCGCCCTGGAGAAGGCCGGCGTACGGAACGAGGACATCGCCCGCCTCATCACCCACCAGCCGAACGAGAAGTACGTCGCGGAGTGGCGCAAGCGCTGCGGCTTCGACGACTCCCGTGCGCACGACACCCTGGGCATCTACGGCAACCTGTTCCAGGGCTCCCTTCCGGTGACCTTCGCCGACGCCCTGGAGAAGAAGCTGATCTCCCCCGGAGACCTCGTGGCGTTCGGCACGTTCTCCCACGGCGGCGAGCTCGTCGCGTCCATGGTCTGGCGCTGGAACTGAGCCGTCCCGGCCGTCCGGACAGCCCCTCATCGACCATCACCGCATGTCCGGCACCGCATGTCCTGCACCACCTGTATGTGTGTTCACCATTGCTTCATTCAGGAGGAAACATGGCCAACCGCGTCCCCGACGAGTCGGGCCTCGCGCAGAACTACGTCCTCGACCGCTCCGACCTGGTGGAGCTGGGCCTGGTGTGGAACGAGAACACCGGCATGGACGACATGATGAAGCTGATGGAGAGCAAGACGAAGGAGACGTACGACCACAACGAGGTGTTCGGCGACTACTGCTCCCTCGCCGAGCACATCAACGTGCCGTACGACATCGTCTTCGAGTACGCCGCCAACGCCCGTTCCCTGGAGGAGTGGACGTACAGCATCCGCAACATGAGGCACCTGGGCGGCGGTCTGTACAAGGCCGACGAGATGATCCAGCCGAACACGGACATCTACATCCGCGCCGACGCCCAGAAGGGCCCCGAGCACGGCCTGGTGATCTACCCGTGCGCCTGGGACCAGGGCCACGAGCTGTGGATGCGCTACTACCTGACGATCATCGACTCCTCGAAGGTCCTCAACAAGCCGGGCACCGTGGTGCTGTGGACCAACTGCAAGCACCCCTACTACGACCGCAAGACGGAGAACGTCCCGGACTACATCGCCGAGGGCCGGGCCCGCACCGACCGCGTCTGGGTCGGTGACATCTGGCCCATGTTCCACGCCGGCCACAGCATCGAGATGGGCAACCTCAAGCGGATCCTCGAGCACCGTTTCGGTTCGGCGCAGAGCTGACGCGGGGCGGGGCACAGCCGGGGCAGCACATCCACGACGAACGGGGGTAGGACGATGCGGCTGGCCGACGCGCTGGTCACCGTTCTGCGGGACCTGGACACCAGGTATGTCTTCGGTGTCAGCGGCGCGAACATCGAGCACATCCACGACGCCGTCGAACGGCTCGGGCAGGGGCAGCTCACCTCGGTCCTGGCGAAACGGGAGGACGGCGCGGCGTTCATGGCCGACGCCCGGGCCCGGATCCACCGGACCCTGGGCGTGTGCTGCTCGACCTCGGGCGGCGGCATGGTGAACCTGGTGGCGGGGCTGGCCGAGTCCTACGCCGAATCGGTGCCGGTGCTGGCCCTCGTCGGCCAGCCGCCGGCCGCCCTGGACGGCAAGGGGTCCTTCCAGGACTCCTCCGGCATCGGCCGCACGGTGGACGCGCTGCCCCTGCTGAGCGCGGTCACCAAGAAGACCGTCCGGATCACCGGGGCGGACGCGTTCTGGCCCGCCCTGAGAGAGGTGCTCGGCACGGCCCTCAGCGGGCGCAAGGGTCCCGTGGCCCTGCTCATCCCCCGGGACAGCAACGAGCTGGAGGTCGGCGAGCCGCCCGCCGACTGGCCCCGCGACCTCGGTGCCTTCGCCGATCCGGGACCGGTCGACGAGCCGGCGGTGCGGGAGCTGTTCGAGCGGCTGGGCGAGGCCCGTTCGCCGGTGCTGCTGCTCGGCCACGGGGTACGCCGGTCCGCCGCCCCCGAGGCGGTACGGCTCTTCGCGGAGCGCGCCCGGATACCGGTCGTGACGACCATGGGCGCCCGGGGCGAGTTCCCGAACGACAACCCGCTGTACCTGGGGGTCGTCGGCGAGGGCGGCCATCCCTCGGCCGCCGCCTATGTGGAGCGCTCGGACCTCGTGGTGCTGGTCGGTACCGGCCTGAGCATGATGACCCGCCGGGCGATACCCGGCTGGGACCCGGCGAAGGCCGCCGCGGTCAATGTGGACCTGGGCCAGCTGGCCCGCTCCGGCGCCGCCGACCTGCTGGTCCGCGGGGACGCCGGCCGGGTGTTCCAGCTGCTGGAGCGGTTGCGCGAGGTGAGCCCGTTCACCGCCCCGGTGGTCGACGGGTACACGATGACGCGGTTCCTGCCCCGGCGGGCCGACCGGCTCCCCGGCCGGGACACTCCCCCGGCCGACGACGTGCTCCTCCAGAGCGAGGCCGTCCAGCTGATCCAGGAGCACCTGCCGCCCGGGGGCCATCTGCTGTACGACGCGGGCAACTGCGCCGTCGCCTCCATGCACTACGGGTCCGTGCCGCCGGGGTCGACCTCGACGATCGCGCTGGGCATGGGCGGCATGGGGTACAGCATCGGCGGCGCGATCGGCGCCCAGCTCGGCTGCTCCGAGTCCACCCGGACGGTGGTGTTCTGCGGCGACGGCGCCTTCCTGATGAGCGGTCTGGAGCTGCACACCGCCGTCGAACTGCAACTGCCCATCCTCTATGTCGTCTTCAACAACGGCATGCACGGGATGTGCGCCACCCGGCAGCAGACGTTCTTCGACTCCCGCATCACGGCGGTGGACTACCGGCCGGCCGATGTGTGCACGGTGGCACGGGGGCTCGGCACCCCGGACCGGCTGTGGGTCGCGAGCGCGGGCACCCGTGCGGAACTCGTCCGGCACCTGGACGACCACGCCCTCGACGGCCGGCGCCCCGGTGTGCTGGAACTCCGGCTCCCGGTCGAGGAGATGCCTCCCTTCGCCTCCTTCCTGCCGGCCGACGAGCCCACGGTGTCGGTGCCGCGGCAACGGCGGTCCGTCGACTCGTACGAGATGAGCGGAAGCACCCTCTAGCGGCCGGCCGTCGGGCCGGCCCACACGAAAGAGCACAGACATGACGATGGTTCAAGAGCTCGATCTCGCGGGCATCAAGGACTCCGGTCTTCGCGCCGACTACATCACCGTCTCCCAGCTGTTCCGCAAGATCGGCCGCGGACGCTTCCTGGGCCGGTACATGTTCCCCGAGGCCAAGCGGCCCTACTTCGACGCCTTCATCACCTTCGTCGCCTACGTCGACAACCTGACCGACGACATCAACCTCAGCGTCGATGTCCGCAACCGCCGGCTCGACGAGTGGGAGCGCACCTATCTGGCCGTCGCCAAGGGCGACCCGCTGCCGGTGGACCGGCCGCTGTCCCGCTCGGAGGAGACCGACGCGGCCGTCGCCCGCGCCCTGGTGCACACCCTGCGCACCTGGGACCTGCCCTACCTGCGCGTGCCGGAGTTCGTCGCCGGCAACCGCCGGGCGCTCACGACGTACGAGTACGCGGACGACGCCGCGCTCGACGACTTCCTCGAGAACGTCACCCTGCTGCCCGCCACCTGGATCAACCAGATCTTCGAGCCGCGCGGCGAGGAGGCCGAGGAGCTGTGCCGGCACACCATCACGGCCTTCCAGCTGCTGGACTTCATCTGGGACCTGCGCGAGGACATGGACCTCGGGCGGCTCTACCTGCCGCTGGAGCACCTCGCCCGGTTCGGCGTGGAGCGCGAGGACCTGGACCGGCAGATCGGCAGCGGCCGGATCAGCGACCCGGTGCGGGAGCTGATCCGCTACGAGATCGGTGTGGCCAGGAAGCACCTGGACGCCGGCCGCTCCTGGCCCCAGGCGCTGCACCCGACGTCGCGGACGTTCATGGAGGCCGACATCCAGCTCCATGACTCGATGTTCCCGACCCTGGCCAAGGACGACTACGCCTTCTTCAAGACCGCGCGGAAGGGGCTGGGCCTCACCTCGGGGCTGATGATCGCGCGTACCGCCCAGGCCATCGCCCGCGCCCGGAAGATCAACCAGCAGGCGGCGCAGCGGGGTTACCGCGTCCGGCCCGCCTTCGAGGGCGGCAGCGCCGCATAAGGGAGCACCGACCATGACACGCACCGCGGTCCTCGGCGGGCTGGGTACCTGGGTCCCGCCCCGGGTGGTCACCAACGACATGCTCGCGGCCGAGCTGGACACCACCGACGAGTGGATCAGAACCCGCACCGGCATCGAGCGGCGCCATGTGGCGTCGCCCGGCATGAGCACCGGCCATCTGGCGACGGAGGCCGCCCGGCGGGCGCTGAAGTCGGCGGGCACCGAGCGGGTGGACCTGGTGGTGGTGGCCACCAGCACCCCGGACCGGCCGTGTCCCGCGACGGCCCCGGTGGTGGCCGACGCCCTCGGGCTCACCGGGGTGGGCGCGTTCGACGTGGCCGCGGTGTGCACCGGGTTCGTGTACGGCCTGGCCACCGCGGCGGGACTGATCGGCACCGGGGTGGTCGACACCGCCCTGGTGGTGGGGGCGGACACCTTCTCCACGATCCTGGACCCGGCCGACCGCACCACCCGGGTCATCTTCGGGGACGGCGCCGGGGCCGCGGTGCTCCGGGCCGGCGAGCGGACGGAGGACGGCGCGCTGCTCGGGTTCGACCTGGGCAGCGACGGCCGGGGGGTGGACCTCATCACCGTGCCGGCCGGCGGCTCGGAGCAGCGGCTCGCCGAGACCGGTCCGGCGCCGTCGGACGTCTACTTCCACATGGACGGGCCCCAGGTCTTCGCGCGTGCGGTCCGGCACATGAGCGGCTCGGTACGCGCCGTGCTCGACCGGGCCGGGCTGGCACCGGACGACCTCGCCCATCTGGTGCCGCACCAGGCCAATGTGCGCATCCTGGACACCTGCGCCCGCGATCTGGGCCTGCCGGCGGAGCGGGTCGTGAAGAACATCGACCGGGTCGGCAACACCGTGGCCGCGTCCATTCCGCTGGCGCTCGCCGCGGGCGCCACGGCCGGCCGGTTCGAGGCGGGGCAGTCCGTCGTCCTCACCGGCTTCGGCGGCGGACTGACCTGGGGCTCGGCCCTGCTCACCTGGCCGGGCTCGCTCGTCCCCATCACCGAGAGCTGAGCAGTCGTACAAGCGAGAAGAGAACCATGGGCAACCTTGACGAAAACCTGAAGTCACTGCTTGACGAGCGTTTTCCCAAATCCACCGACTCCCTTTTCGCGGGGGCCACCTTCAAGGAGTCGGGAATCGACTCGATGGGGGTGGTCGAATTCATCGTGGAGATGGAGCGTCACTTCGGCACCCCGATGCTGAACGGAAACGAGCTGGGCATCGACAACAATCTGGAGGACGCCCGCGAGTTGCTCAGATCCCTGGGTGTGAGCTGATGCCCGGGGAACACCGGCTGGCCCTGAACGAGAATCCGCTTCCGCCGTTGGAATCGGTGACCGCGGAGATCGCCCGGCATGCCGCCGCGGTCAACCGGTATCCGGAGTTCTACCCGGAGCGGCTGAAGGGCGTGCTCGCCGACTGGCTCGGCTTCCCGCGCGAGGGTGTCGTGGTGGGCTCCGGGTCGGTCGGTGTCGCGCTCCAGGCCCTCCAGGCGACCGTGCGTCCCGGCGGCGGCCTGGCGTACGGCTGGCGCAACTTCGACGCGTACCCGCTGCTCGCCCGGATGACGGCGGCCCGTCCGCTGGAGGTTCCGCTGCTGCCGGGCGGCCACCAGGATCTCACCCGTCTGGCGAAGGCGGCGGCGGAGGCCGATGCGGTGATCGTCTGCAACCCGCACAATCCGACCGGACGGTTTGTCACGGCCAATGAGCTGCGGGACTTCCTCGCCCTGGTCCCGGCCGGGACCACGGTCGTGCTGGACGAGGCGTACATCGAGTTCGTCGCGGCCGAGGAGCGTCCGGACTCGGCGGAGTGGGTGCGGGAGTTCCCCAACCTGCTGGTGCTGCGCACCTTCTCCAAGGCGTACGGCCTCGCCGACCTGCGCGTCGGCTACGGCCTGACCAGCCCCGAGCTGGCCCGGCGGATCAACGAGTTCCAGCTTCCCTTCGCCATCAGCTCGCTGTCGGTGGCCGCGGTGGAGGCCTCCCTGCGCGAGCAGGGCGAGCTGGGCGCGCGAGTGGAACGCATCGTGCGGGAACGCGACCGGCTGGCCCGGGGGCTCACCGCCGCCGGCTGGGCGGTCCTGCCCAGCCGGACGAACTTCCTCTGGTTCGACGAGCCGGAGCGGGTGCCGCAGCTCCGCGCGGCCCTGGAGCAGAGCGGGGTCCTGGCCCGGTTCTTCGAGGGCGAGGGCGTCCGGCTCACCGTCGGCGACGCCGAGGCCAACGACGCGGTGCTGCGCGCGCTGTCGTAACGCCCGCACCGCGGACGAAGAAGAGCGGTCGTGGCCGGGATCTCCCCGCCACGACCGCTCTTCGCTGTTCCCGGGTGCCTTACCAGCCGCCGCCCGGGGCGACCTGCCGTACGCCCGGCAGGGCCGCGGTCAGCACCGTCTCGAACCAGGCGGAGACCGGGGCCGTCGCGCGCAGCGCGTCGAGTTCCGCGCGGTTCACGAAGCGGTAGTCGCCCACCTCCTCCGGGTCCGGCTCGGGCTTGGCCTCCACCACGCCCACGAACAGGTGGTTGTACTCCTTCTCCACCAGCCCGGAGATCTCGTCCGGGTGCTCGTAGGTGACCGTGCCGGCCGTCCGGAGGGAGACGTCCACCAGGCCGAGTTCCTCGCGCACGCGGCGCACGGCGGCGTCCTGCGGGGGCTCGTCGGGGTAGGGGTGGCCGCAGCAGGTGTTGGACCACACGCCCGGCGAGTGGTACTTCGTCAGGGCGCGCTGCTGGAGCAGCATCCGGCCCTCGGTGTCGAAGAGGAAGACCGAGAACGCCCGGTGCAGATGGCCGGGGGCCTGGTGCGCGGACAGCTTCTCGGCGACGCCGATCGTGCGGCCGTCGTCGTCCACCAGCTCCAGCAGAATCGGTTCGGTGGAGACGGCCTCAGCGGCAGAGGTCATGCCGAGGCCTCCCGGGCGGTCACCTTGACGGGCAGCCGGGCCGGGCCCCGCAGCCACAGACCGGGCTTGAGGTCGACCTCGTCCCCCTCCAGCTCCAGGGTGCCGCACCGCCGCGCGAGGCCGATCAGCGCTTCCTTGGCCATCAGACGCGAGAGGTTGTCACCGAGGCAGTAGTGGATGCCCCGGCCGAAGGAGAGGTGCTTGCGGCCGTGCGCGCCCAGCGACACCGCGTCGGGGTTCTCGAACTCCCGCTCGTCGCGGTTGGCCGCGGCCAGCATCAGCAGCACCACGTCGCCGGTCTGCATGGTCTGGCCGTGCAGCTCGATCGGCTCGTTGACGACCCGCCAGGACGCGTGCGTGGGGGGCTCCAGACGCAGCACCTCGTCGAGGACGTCGTCCCCGAGAGCGGGGTCCTCGGCCAGCCGGTTCAGCACCTCCGGGTGCTGGGCCAGCAGCACCACGGCGTTGCCGATGAGGTTGGCGAAGGTGTCCAGGCCCGGGACGATGAGCAGCACGCACATCGCCGCGACGTGGTGCACCGTCAGCCCCTCGATGGTGTCCGCAACGCTCAGCAGCGTGGACATCAGATCGGTGCCGCCCTCGGCCCGGCGGGCCTCGAGGGCCTTGACGAAGTACTCCGTGCACTCGGCCACCGCGCGCTGCGAGGCCGCCGCCAGGTCGTCCGGCGGGGCCGCGCCCAGCTCCAGCAGGCGCGCGATCTCGGTGGACCAGTCGACGAACTGCTTCTGGTCCTCGCGCGGAATGCCCATCATGTCGCCGAGGACACGGACCGGCAGCAGCGCGCCGAGCACCTCCATGGCGTCGAAGTGCGAGGGCAGGTCGGCCAGCAGCTCGTCGGTGATGTCCGTGACCGACTTGATCAGGGCCTCGACCGCGGCCGGCGTGAAGGGCGCCGCCACCAGGGTGCGCAGCGTCGTGTGGTCCGGCGGGTCGAGCAGCTTGAAGAGGTTGCCGTCCCAGCCGTCCATGCCCAGCCCCAGGAAGGGCGGCGGCTCCTCGTCGGGCCCGCCCGCCAGCTGGGCGAAGTAGGCGGTCTTGCTGAGGTCCTTGCCGAGCCTGCGGTCACGAAGCAGGAATTCGACGTCGTCGTACCGGCTCACCACCCAGGAGTTCAGCGGCCCGGGAAGGAGCGGGAATTCATCACGGAGCTTCCGATACGCCGGATAAGGGTCTCGGCGGAAGTTCGGATCGATTGGGTTGAAGAAAAATCCGGCTTCGGCAGCAGGATCCGGCATTACTGTCTCCCCGTCTGTCATGCCGCGGGCACGCCTGTCTGAGCAAGAAATGCCCACGGCTCAAGATCGCGACCACGATGATCCTAGCTTCCCACCCCGACCCAGTCATATAAGAAGTTCCAAAAAAAAGGGGCGGCCCCCCGGAGTTCTCCGGGGGGCCGCCCATGTGGCCTTGCAGCAACGGGTGGGATCAGTGGTGGCCGTGACCGGCCGTGATCTCCTTGTACTCCTCGACCGTCGGCTTCGGGATCTGGGAGTCCTCGCCGTAGTAGGCGTTGCTGAGCTTGGCGCGCAGCTTCTCCGAGCCCTTCACCTTGCGCTCGACGCCGTTCTCGTCGACCGTCGGGCCGATCTCGGCCGGCTTGAGCTGCTCGTGAGCCGTGAGCGTGTGCAGCTGCTCCTGGCTGAGCGGCTCGTGCACCTCGATGAACTCACCGTGCGGCAGGCGCTTGATGATGCCGGTCTCCCGGCCGTGCAGCACCTTGTCGCGGTCGCGGCGCTGGAGGCCGAGGCAGATCCGCTTGGTCACGATGAAGGCGATGACCGGTCCGGCGAAGAAGCTGATCCGCACGAACCAGGTGACCGCGTTGATCGACAGGCTGAAGTGGGTGGCCCACAGGTCGTTGCCACCGCCGATCAGGGTCACGCCGTAGAGCGTGAGCCAGGCGACACCGAGAGCGGTACGGGTCGGCGCGTTGCGCGGACGGTCCAGGATGTGGTGCTCGCGCTTGTCGCCGGTGATCCAGGTCTCGATGAACGGGTAGACACCGATCGCGAACAGGAGGATCGGGAAGAGCATCAGCGGGATGAACACGCCCAGGACGAACGTGTGGCCCCAGACGTTGATCTCCCAGCCCGGCATGAAGCGGATCAGACCCTCGGCGAAGCCCATGTACCAGTCGGGCTGGGCGCCGGTGGACACCTGGTCCGGACGGTAGGGACCCATGGCCCAGATCGGGTTGATCTGCGCGATCGCCGCGATGGCCGCGATGACACCGAAGACCAGGAAGAAGAAGCCTCCGGCCTTGGCCATGTAGACCGGCAGCAGCGGCATGCCGACGACGTTCTTCTCGGACTTGCCGGGACCCGCGAACTGCGTGTGCTTGTGGTAGAAGACCAGGATCAGGTGGGCCACCATCAGGCCCAGCATGATGCCCGGCAGCAGCAGGATGTGCACCGAGTAGAACCGGGCCACGATGTCGTGGCCGGGGAACTGGCCGCCGAAGGCGAAGAACGAGATGTACGTGCCGACGATCGGGATGGACAGGATCGCGCCCTCGATGAAGCGGATACCCGTACCCGACAGCAGGTCGTCCGGGAGCGAGTAACCGGTGAAGCCGGTGATCAGACCCAGGAAGAACAGCAGGAAGCCGAAGAGCCAGTTGATCTCACGCGGCTTGCGGAACGCGCCGGTGAAGAACACGCGCATCATGTGGACGAGCATGCCGCCCAGGAAGATCAGCGCGGCCCAGTGGTGGATCTGCCGGATCAGCAGACCGCCACGGACGTCGAAGCTGATGTGCACGGTGGAGGAGTACGCCTCCGACATCTGGATGCCCTGCAACGGGACGTAGCTGCCGTGGTACACCACCTCGTTCATCGACGGGTGGAAGAACAGCGTCAGATACACACCCGTGAGGATGATGATGATGAAGCTGTACATGCACACTTCGCCCAACATGAACGACCAGTGGTCGGGGAAGATCTTGCGCATGTTGGCCTTGGCCAGGGAGTAGATCCCGAGCCGGCCGTCGGCCCAGTCGGCGACGCGCTCGCCGGCCGGTGCCTTCCCGCGGGGGCGGGACTCGTCGTTGGAGTTAGTGCTCATCCGCGCTCCCAGAAAGCAGGACCGACGGGCTCTTCGAAGTCGCCGAGGGCCTCGAGGTAACCGTCCGAGTTGACCCCGATCCGCAGCTGCGGCAGGGCGTGGCCGGCCGGGCCGAAGATCACTCGGGCACCGTCGGAGAGGTCGAAGGTGGACTGGTGGCACGGGCAGAGGACGTGGTGCGTCTGCTGCTCGTACAGGGAGATCGGGCAACCGACATGGGTGCAGATCTTGGAGAAGGCGACGATGCCCTCGTGCGACCAGTCGAGCTCGCGCTTGTCCTTGATGTTCTCCGGCTGGAGCCGGACGATCATCAGGGCCGCCTTGGCGATCTCGTTCTGGAAGTCCTCCTGGGTCTCTTCCAGGCCCTCGGGCTTCGCGAAGGTGAGCGAACCGACCGCGACGTCCTCGGGACGCAGCGGCTGGTTGGTGTTCACGTTGACCAGCAGCTTGCCCTTGGCCCACAGCGTGTGGCGCAGCGAGGTGCCGGGCAGCGGGCCCAGGTCACGCAGCAGCACGACGCCGGAGAGCGGCACCAGGGTGAGCGCGCCGAGCATCGTGTTGCGGATCAGCTTGCGACGGCCGAGCGCGGACTCCGCGGCGCCCTGGCGGAAGTCCGCCATGACCTTGGCGCGGGTCTCGGGGGACGCCTCGATGGGGTGACGCTCGTCGGCGACCTCCACGTCGGACATCAGGGTGCGGGCCCAGTGGACCGCGCCCGCGCCGATGCAGAACAGCGCCACGCCGAGGGTCAGACCGAGCGCGAAGTTCAGCGCGCTGATGTGCCCGATCGGGAAGACGAAGATCGACTTGTCGACCGGGATCGTCACGTACGACGCGATGAAGGCGACGGTGGCCAGCATCGAGACCGTGAACAGCAGGGCGACGACGCGCTCGGACCGCTTGGCGGCACGCTCGTCGATGTCCTGGATCCGGTGCTCGTGGGGCGGCAGGCCGGGGTCGGCGAACGGGTTCTCCTCGTCCGCGACGCCTACGGCGCCGTGGCCGGCCTCCTGCGCAGCGGGCAGGTTCTCTTCTGGAATGTCTTGGCTACTCATGACTTCTTGGCCTTTGCGGTCCGAGCGGCGACCCACACGGCGACGACGATCAGGGCACCGAGGCCGGCGATCCAGCTGAAGAGGCCCTCGGTGACCGGGCCGAGCCCGCCCAGCGCGAGGCCGCCGGGGTTCACCGTCTTGTCACCGTTGACCGCGTTGAGGTACGCGATGATGTCCTTCTTGTTCTTCTCGGACATCGTCGTGTTCGGGAACGACGGCATGTTCTGCGGGCCGGTCAGCATGGCCTCGTAGATGTGCTTGGGCGCGACGCCCTCAAGGCTCGGCGCGAACTTGCCCATCGACAGGGCGCCGCCCTTGCCGGCGAAGTTGTGGCACTGCGCGCAGTTGGTGCGGAACAGCTCGCCACCCTTGCCGACGTCCGCGCCGTCCGGACCGTACTGCTGCTTGGTCGGCACGCTCGGGCCGGCGCCCAGCGAGGCGATGTAGGCGGCGAGCTGGTCGATCTGGGCCTGGTTGTAGACAGGCTTCTTGCGCACGGCCTGGGCGCCCTGCGAGGTGGCGGCCGGCATCCGGCCGGTGCCGACCTGGAAGTCGACGGCGGCGGCGCCGACGCCCACCAGGCTGGGGCCGTCGGAGGAGCCCTGGCCACCGGTGCCGTGGCAGCTGGCGCAGCCGACCTCGTAGAGCTTCTTGCCCTCCGAGATGGTGGTCAGGGACTGGGAGGTCTCATCGGCCTGCGCCTTGCCCGCGGGCGCGAACGCGGCGTAGAGCCCCCCAGTGGCCGCCAGCGCGAGGAGTAGGACGACGACCGCCGCCAGCGGATGGCGTCGTCGTGCGGAGAGCTTTTTCACGGATTACCCCGGTGTCAGGATCTTCTGCGTCGTGCTTCTGGATGTGCGGGAGTCGGTCCCGCTACTTGATCAGGTAGATCGTGGCGAAGAGGCCGATCCAGACCACATCGACGAAGTGCCAGTAGTAGGACACGACAATGGCGGCGGTCGCCTGCTCGTGAGTGAACCTCTTGGCCATGTAGGTACGGCCGAGGACCAGCAGGAAGGCGATGAGACCGCCCGTCACGTGCAGGCCGTGGAAGCCGGTGGTCAGGTAGAACACCGAGCCGTACGGGTCGGAGGACAAGGAGATGCCCTCGTCCCTCACCAGGCTGGTGTACTCGTAGATCTGACCGCCGATGAAGATCGCGCCCATGATGAAGGTGAGGATGAACCACCCACGGAGCTTCTTCACGTCGCCCCGCTCGGCAGCGAACACGCCGAGCTGGCAGGTGAGCGAGGAGAGCACCAGGATCGTGGTGTTCGTCGCGGAGAAAGGCACATTGAGCGCGTCGGCCATGTGCTTCCAGTGATCCGGACCGGTGACGGACCGGAGGGTGAAGTACATCGCGAAGAGGGCCGCGAAGAACATCAGCTCGGAACTCAACCAGATGATGGTTCCGACGCTGGTGAGGTTCGGCCGGCTGACCGACGGGTGCGCGTGCCCGGTTTCTACTGTCGTTGCTGTCGCCACGACCGACATTATGTCGGTCGCTTATCTCGCGCTCACTCCGGGGGGTGCCGTTCGGAGTGTTGCCACCCGCCGGACCGGTGTTGACGTGGTGTTCATGGGGACTTCGACGGGAGTAACATCCGCCCGAACGGCCCTGTCCGTGCTGTCCGTACGACGCTGACGTCCCGGAGGAACAATGCAGCCGACCGCCACAGTGCTGGTCTACAGCGACGACTCCAACACGCGGGAACAGGTCCGGCTGGCAGCCGGCCACCGGCCCGCTCCGGACGTCCCTGTCGTGGAGTTCGTCGAGTGCGCGACGCCGGAGGCGGTGCTGCGCGAGCTGGACAAGGGCGGCATCGACGTGTGCGTCCTGGACGGCGAGGCCGTGCCCATGGGGGGCATGGGGATGTGCCGGCAGATCAAGGACGAGGTGTTCGGCTGCCCGCCGGTGCTGCTGCTGATGGGCCGGCCGCAGGACGCCTGGCTGGCCACGTGGAGCCGGGCGGACGCGGCGGTCACGCTGCCGGTGGACCCGGTGGAGTTCGCCTCCCAGCTGGCCTCCCTGCTGCGGCAGAAGCGGCTGCTGAGCGCGTAGCGGGACGACGGGGCGCGAGGAGCCTGTGCGGGTGCCGGCCCGGGCCGGGCCGGCACCCGGTTCCGCGCGCCCCCTGCGGGTGTTCACACCGCCGTGGGCCGCAGGCGTACCGCGTCCTGCGCCGCCGGGCCGTCCGGCGAGCCACTGGACAGGGCGCTGCCCTCGCGCCATTTCCGCCAGTCGACGTTCCAGTCGCCGAAGCCGTTGCCGAACGGCTCCATGGGGTCGCCGTTGGAGTTGACGACCCTGACGATGTCGCCCTCGTGGATGTGGTCGAAGAACCACTCGGCGTTGGACGTGCTCATCCCGGTGCAGCCGTGGCTGACGTTGGCGTAGCCCTGTGAGCCGACGGACCAGGGCGCGGCGTGCACGTACTCGCCGGACCAGGTGACCCGGGTGGCGTAGTAGACCGGCAGGTCGTACGAGTCCGAGCTGCCCGCGGCGATGCCGACCGTGGTGCCGCGCATCCGCACGAAGTACTGCTTGGCGAGGACCACCTTGACGCCGTTGCGGGTCTCGAAGCCGGGCTTGCCGGTGGTGACGGGGATCTGGTTGATCTCCTCGCCGTTCTTGTAGAACGTCAGCTGGTGCGCCGCGGCGTCGGTGACGGCCTCGATGCGTTCCCCGATGGTGAGCTTCAACGGCTTGCTCCGGCCGCCCCACAGCCGGTCGCCGATCCTGATGCCCTCCAGGTTGCTGTGCACCTGGATGGTGGTGTGGGTGGGCCAGTACTCCTTGGGCCGGTAGTGGAGTTCCTTGTCGCTCACCCAGTACCAGGAGCCCTGCACGGCCGGTGTCGACTCCACCCGCAGGGCGCGCTCCACGACGGCCCGCTGGGTCCGGTCCTTGATCTCCTGGTCGAGCTGGGCGGTGATGGGCTGCCCGACGCCGTACTGGCCCGAGTCCGGCCCGAAGGTGACGGTCAGCCGCTTCTTGCTGGTGGGCTTGGTGGTGTCGAAGGCGATGACCTTGCGGCCGGGCGCGCCGTCCTCGTCCTCGGTGCTCACCGTGACCGTGTAGTGGGCGTTGGCGGCCAGCGGGGAGGTGCTGTGCCAGCGGCTGCCGTCGGCGGCGAGTTCGCCCGCCACATAGCGTCCTGTGGAGTCCTGGGCGGTGACGTCGGTGATCCGTCCGTCGCCGCTCCTGGCGGTGACCTCCAGGGGCTTGTCCGGATCGGCCCGCTTCCCCTCACCGACGGGGCCGTTGAAGTCGATCAGGCCCGCTGCGTCGTACGGCTTGGCCGACAGGGGGTTGCCGTCCGAACCGCAGGCGGTGACGCCCGCGCCGAGGGCGGTCACCAGCAAGGTGCAGCTGACGACGGTGCGGGTCCGCGGAGTGTGGTTCATACGATCACGCTATGAGGAGGAGACCCTACCGGCGCGGCACGTAACCCGTACGAGCGAACGACACTGCTGCGAACGACGGATACGCAAAAGCCGGGAGCCCGGACCCCCCTGGCGGAGGATCCGGGCTCCCGGATGGGTACGCGTGTGCTACTGGGTGCGGTTCTCACCGTGGTAGTACTCGAACACCCAGCCGAACAGACCGATCAGGATGAACGGCGCGGAGAAGTAGATCAGCCACCAGCCGACCGCGATGCTGAGGAAGGCGATCGCGCCGCCGACGCCCAGCATGAGCGGCTGCCAGCTGTGCGGGCTGAAGAAGCCCAGCTCGCCCGCGTCGTCCGCGACGTCGGCCTCCTTGTCGTCCTGCGCACCCGCGTCGACCCGCCGGGCGGTGAAGCCCAGGTAGAAGCCGATCATGATGCTCAGGCCGAAGGCCATGAACAGCGCCGTGGTACCGGCCGGCTCCTTCGACCACACGCCGTACACGACGGCCATGATCAGGATGAAGAAGCTCAGCCAGATGAACATCCGGCCCTGGATCTTCACTTGCCGGCCTCCTTGCTGCCCTCGACGGCGCTGGCGCCGTGACCGGCGTACTCAAGCTGCTCGAGCGCGGCGATCTCGGGGTGGTGCAGGTCGAACGCCGGGGATTCGCTGCGGATCCGCGGCAGGGTGGTGAAGTTGTGCCGCGGCGGCGGGCAGGAGGTCGCCCACTCGAGCGAACGACCGTAGCCCCACGGGTCGTCGACCTCGATCTTCTTGCCGTACTTGGCCGTCTTCCAGACGTTGTAGAGGAACGGCAGGATCGACAGGCCGAGCAGGAACGAGCAGATGGTCGAGACCGTGTTCAGCGCGGTGAAGCCGTCGGCCGCCAGGTAGTCGGCGTACCGGCGCGGCATGCCCTCGGCGCCCAGCCAGTGCTGGACCAGGAAGGTGCCGTGGAAGCCGATGAACAGCGTCCAGAAGGTGATCTTGCCGAGGCGCTCGTCCAGCATCTTGCCGGTGAACTTCGGCCACCAGAAGTGGAAGCCGGAGAACATCGCGAAGACGACCGTACCGAAGACCACGTAGTGGAAGTGGGCCACCACGAAGTACGAGTCGGACACGTGGAAGTCCATCGGGGGCGAGGCCAGGATGACACCGGTCAGACCACCGAACGTGAAGGTGATCAGGAAGCCGGCGGCCCAGAGCATCGGCGTCTCGAAGGACAGCGAGCCCTTCCACATCGTGCCGATCCAGTTGAAGAACTTCACACCGGTCGGGACGGCGATCAGGAAGGTCATGAAGGAGAAGAACGGCAGCAGCACACCACCGGTGACGTACATGTGGTGGGCCCACACCGTCACGGACAGACCGGCGATCGCGATGGTGGCGGCGACCAGACCCATGTAGCCGAACATCGGCTTACGGGAGAAGACCGGGATGACCTCGGAGATGATGCCGAAGAACGGCAGCGCGATGATGTACACCTCTGGATGGCCGAAGAACCAGAAGAGGTGTTGCCAGAGCAGGGCTCCGCCGTTGGTCGCGTCGAACACATGGGCACCGAATTTGCGGTCCGCCTCCAGGGCGAACAGCGCGGCGGCCAGCACCGGGAAGGCGAGCAGGACCAGCACACCGGTCAGCAGCACGTTCCACACGAAGATCGGCATGCGGAACATGGTCATGCCCGGGGCACGCATGCAGATGATCGTGGTGATGAAGTTGACCGAGCCGAGGATGGTGCCGAAGCCGGAGAGGGCCAGACCCATGATCCACATGTCGGCGCCGGCACCCGGGCTGCGGACCGCGTCCGACAGCGGGGAGTAGGCGAACCAGCCGAAGTCGGCCGCACCCTGCGGGGTGAGGAAGCCGCCCACGGCGATGAGCGAGCCGAACAGGTACAGCCAGTAGGCGAACATGTTCAGCCGCGGGAACGCCACGTCCGGCGCGCCGATCTGAAGCGGCATGATCCAGTTCGCGAAGCCGGCGAACAGCGGCGTCGCGAACATCAGCAGCATGATCGTGCCGTGCATCGTGAACGCCTGGTTGAACTGCTCGTTCGTCATGATCTGCAGGCCCGGACGGGCCAGCTCGGCGCGCATGAGCAGCGCCATCACGCCGCCGATCAGGAAGAACGCGAACGACGTAGCGAGGTACATCGTCCCGATCGTCTTGTGGTCGGTGGTCGTCAGCCACTTCACCACGACATTGCCGGGCTGCTTGCGCCTGACGGGCAGCTCGTCGGAGTACGAGCCGTCAGCTGCCGCGGCACCCTGGGGTTCGTTGAGGATGCTCACAGGTTGTTCGTCTCCCGGTTCTTCTCGTGGCTCGTCTGCGCGATGCCGGCGGGAATGTAACCGGTCTGCCCCTTCTTGGCGAGGTCCTTGAGGTGCTGCTCGTACGCTGCCGGGGAGACGACCTTCACGTTGAACAGCATCCGGGAGTGGTCGACGCCGCAGAGCTCAGCACACTTGCCGAGGAAGGTGCCCTCCTTGTTGGGGGTCACCTGGAAGGCGTTGGTGTGGCCCGGGATGACGTCCTGCTTCATCAGGAACGGCACCACCCAGAAGGAGTGGATGACGTCCCGGGAGGTCAGGACGAACCGGACCGTCTTGCCCTTGGGGAGCCAGAGGGTCGGACCGGGGTTGTTCGTCTGCGGGTTCCGGGTACCGGGCGTGCCGACGTCGTAGACACCGCCGGCGTTCGCCGGGAAGTCCTTCTTGAACCGGTCCGGAATGGCGTCCAGGTTCTTGTCGGTCTTCGCGTCACCGGAGACACCCGGGACGTTCTCGACGTAGTTGAAGCCCCAGCTCCACTGGAAGCCGACCACGTTGACCGTGACGTCGGGCTTCTTGGAGAGGTCCAGGAGCTTCGACTCGTCCCGGGCCGTGAAGTAGAAGAGCACCGAGATGATGATGATCGGGACCACCGTGTACAGGGCCTCGATCGGCATGTTGTACCGGGTCTGCGGAGGTACCTCGACCTTGGTGCGGCTGCGCCGGTGGAAGAAAGCACTCCACAGGATCAGGCCCCACACCAGCACGCCGGTGGCCAGCGCGGCAGCCCAGGAGCCCTGCCACAGGGAGAGGATCCGCGGAGCCTCTTCCGTGGTCGGGGTGGGCATGCCAAGGCGGGGGAAGTCCTTGTATGTGCAACCGGTTGCGGTCGCCAGGACCAGGCCCGCGGTCAGTGCCTGCAGCAGCTTCCGCCGCATCGGGCGCCGCGGCGAGCGGTCGGAGCCGTTGGGACTCACGTAGCGCCTTCCCGAGAGTCTCGCCCGCGCGGTCGGCTGCGGCCTTCTCGCTGGTCGGTCGCCGCCCTGCGTCGGGCAGGGGTTTGGATGTTTATGCGGACCAAACCCTAGCCCACCCTCTCCGAGGGTTCGCGAGGAGGGGTGCCTACTAACTCGGGTGGTTCGCTTGATTGGCGGCTGCGGGCCTGTTGTGGCTGGTCGCGCCGTTCCTCGCGCCCCTTTGGGGCGTCCCCCTGACCGGCGGTTTAGCGTTGCCGTATGGCCTACTTTGATGCTGCTTCCGCCGCTCCTCTCCACCCTGTGGCCCGTCAGGCGTTGTTGGCCTCTTTGGATGAGGGGTGGGCCGATCCCGCGCGGCTGTACCGGGAGGGGCGAAAGGCCCGGATGCTGCTCGATGCCTCCCGGGAGGCGGCTGCCGAGGCGATCGGGTGCCGGGCCGACGAGGTGGTGTTCACCTCGTCCGGGACCCGGGCCGTACACACGGGTGTGGCCGGGGCGTTGGCCGGGCGGCGGCGGGTGGGGCGTCACCTGATCGTGTCCGCCGTCGAACACTCTTCGGTCCTGCACTCCGCCGACCGGCACACCTCGGAGGGCGGCACCGTCACCCAGGTGGCCGTCAGCCGGACGGGAGCCGTCGACCCCGGGGAGTACGCCGCCGCGCTCCGGCCGGACACCGCGCTGGCCTGCTTGCAGTCGGCCAACCACGAGGTGGGCACCGTACAGCCGGTGGCGGAGGTGGCCGAGGTGTGCCGGGCGGCCGGGGTGCCGCTGCTGGTGGACGCGGCGCAGTCGCTGGGCTGGGGGCCCGTGGAGGGCGGCTGGTCGCTGCTCGCGGCCAGTGCGCACAAGTGGGGCGGGCCCTCGGGGGTCGGGCTGCTCGTCGTGCGCAAGGGGGTGCGGTTCGCCGCCCAAGAGGCGGTGGACGAGCGGGAGTCGGGGCGGGCGCCGGGGTTCGAGAACATCCCGGGGATCGTGGCGACCGTCGCCTCGCTGCGCGCCGTGCGGGCGGAGGCGGCCCAGGAGTCGGTACGGCTGCGGGAACTGACGGCGCGAATCCGGGACCGGGTGCCACAGCTGGTGCCGGACGCGGAGGTGGTGGGCGATCCGGAGCGGCGGCTGCCGGGCATCGTCACCTTCTCCTGCCTGTATGTCTCCGGCGAGACGCTGCTGCACGAGCTGGACCGGGCGGGCTTCTCGGTCTCCTCCGGGTCCTCCTGCACCAGCAGCACGCTGACCCCGAGCCATGTGCTGAGGGCCATGGGGGTGCTCAGCGAGGGCAACGTCCGGGTGTCGCTGCCGTTGGGTGTGGCCGAGGCGGATGTGCGGCGGTTCCTGGAGGTGCTGCCGGGGGCGGTGGCGGGGGTGCGCGAGCAGCTGGGGGCTCCGGCGGCGGCGCCGGCCGGGCAGCCGGGCCCCGGGGAGCTGGTCGTCGACTCGCTCGGCAAGCGCTGCCCGATCCCGGTGATCGAGCTGGCGAAGGTGTTCGGGCAGGTGCCGGTGGGCGGCACCGTACGGGTCCTCTCCGACGACGAGGCGGCGCGGCTGGACATCCCCGCGTGGTGCGAGATGCGGGGCCAGGAGTACGTCGGAGAGGAACCGGCTCAGCGGGGTACGGCCTACGTGGTGCGCAGGGTCGCCTGAGGCGGGTGCCCCGGCCCGGTCAGCTCAGGTGGGCGCGGACCTCGTCCGCGGCCTCCTCGCCGTACGCCTTGGTGAAGCGCTCCATGAAGTGGCCGCGCTGGAGGCGGTACTCCTGGGTGCCCACCGTCTCGATGACGAGCGTGGCCAGCATGCAGCCGACCTGGGCGGCGCGCTCGTGCGAGACGCCCCAGGCGAGGGCGGACAGGAACCCGGCGCGGAAGGCGTCGCCGACGCCCGTGGGGTCGGCCTTGCGCTCCTCCTCCGGGCAGCCGACCTCGATCGGGTCCTCGCCGGTCCGCTCGATCCGCACGCCCCGGGAGCCGAGCGTGGTGACGCGGTGGCCGACCCGGGAGAGGATCTCGGCGTCGCTCCAGCCGGTCTTGGCCTCGATGAGGCCCTTCTCGTACTCGTTGGAGAAGAGGTACGTCGCCCCGTCCAGCAGGATGCGGATCTCCTCGCCCTCCATCCGGGCGATCTGCTGGGAGAAGTCGGCGGCGAAGGGGATCCCCCGGGAGCGGCACTCCTCGGTGTGGCGGAGCATCGCCTCGGGGTCGTCGGCGCCGATGAGGACCAGGTCGAGGCCGGACACCCGGTCGGCCACGGTCTTCAGCTCGATGAGGCGGGCCTCGCTCATGGCGCCCGTGTAGAAGGAGCCGATCTGGTTGTGGTCGGCGTCGGTGGTGCACACGAAGCGGGCCGTGTGCAGGGTCTCGGAGATCCGGACCGAGTCGGTGTCCACACCGTGCCGCTCCAGCCAGGCCCGGTACTCGTCGAAGTCGAAGCCGGCGGCGCCGACGAGGATCGGCCGGGTGCCGAGCTGGCCCATGCCGAAGGCGATGTTGGCGGCGACACCGCCGCGGCGCACGTCCAGGTTGTCGACCAGGAAGGAGAGCGAGACCGTGTGCAGCTGGTCCGCGACGAACTGGTCGGCGAAACGGCCGGGAAAAGTCATGAGGTGGTCGGTGGCGATGGAGCCGGTGACTGCAATGCGCACGACGGAGATTCTCCTGCGGGAGGCGGGATTGACAGTTCACGCTACCCGGTCGGAGGTCGCCACTGTAGGTGGCAAAACTACCCGATAGTAGATCTTTCTTCGCAGTCTTCGTGTGCCTACGGTTCGACTATGACGAACCTCAAGGTCCACTCCACCACCGCCCCGGCCGACCTGGAAGAGGGTCTGGCCGCGCTGCGCGGTGACTGCGCCCGCATGGTTCCGCACTGGGCGGTGCCGGAGCGCCCGAAGTCCCGGCCGGTGCCGCCGTCCCTGATCCACGGGGTGACCGTGCCCGCGCGCTCCGCCCGGCTGCTGGACGCGATGTCCGACTACGGCGACTGAGCCGGGGGCGCGTTTTCCGGGAACCGTGCGCTCCTCTGCCGCGTCCCATCGCCGTCCCCCAGGCGGGGGATGCGGGATACGACCCAGCGAGGAGCGATGCGGTGAACAGCGAGCGGCCCGAGAACTCCGAGACTCCCGAGACCCCCGGGGCGTCCGGGACACCCGGGGACGACGTGACCACCGGGGACGACGTGACCGCGGTCGAAGAGGGCGGCGGCGGGCGGGCCGGACGGCGCCGGTCGTCCTGGGCCGTCCTCTCCGTCGCCGCCGCCGTGCTGCTGGTCGGCGGCGGCGGGGCGTATCTCGCCGCGGGCGGTGGCCCGGACGGCCGGGGCGGCGCGTCGGCCGGGGCCGGCGCGGGGGCCACTCCCCCGCCGCTCGTCCTGGACGGCGCCGGGGAGCAGGATCCGTACGGCGCCCGGTACGTGGCGCACGGCGAGCTGCCGGCCGGGCCCGGCTCGGCGCCGGTGTACGGGCCGGGGGCGGAGATCGGCCGGGACCGGGTGGCCCGGCTGGCGAAGGCGCTGGGGGTGGCGGGGACGCCGGTGGCCGAGGGCCGGATCTGGCGGGTCGGCGGCAAGGACGGGACCGGGCCGCGCCTCCAGGTGAACCGGGACGCGCCGGGCAGCTGGACCTTCAGCCGGTACGCGCCGGGCACCGACGACTGCAAGAAGGGCGTCCTGTGCGCGCATGACCCGATGGCCCCCGCGGGCACCCCGGTGAGTGCGGCGGCGGCCGAGAAGGCGGCGGCGCCGGTGCTGGAGGCGGCCGGGCTGGGCGGCGCGAAGATCGAGGCGGACCAGGTGCTGGGCGCCCAGCGGGTGGTCGACGCGGATCCGGTGGTCGGCGGGCTGCCGACGTACGGCTGGACGACCGGCCTGACCGTCGACAAGCAGGGTGTGCTGGTCGGCGGGCACGGGCTGCTGGGGACGCCGGTGAAGGGGTCGGTGTATCCGGTGCTGGGGGCGCGCAGGACGCTGGAGCTGATGAACGCGGCGCCGAAGGGCGGGCACCGGATGGGGATCGGCGGGTGCACCCGTTCGATGCCGCTGAAGGACCGGCTGGAGAAGCCGTGCCGGACGGCGCCGTCGGCGGGGGCGTCCGGGGACACGATGACCGTGGGCAGGGCGGTGTTCGGGCTGGCCGCGCACTCCGTCGCGGGGCGGCAGACGCTGGTGCCGTCCTGGCTGTTCGAGGTGCGCGGGGCGGAGCCGGGAAGCGCGTCCACGGTGACGTACCCGGCGGTCGATCCGCGGTACGTGGCCTCGGCGACGCCGGCCACTCCCCCGGCGCCCACCGGGCCCGCGGCACCGGGGACGGTGAAGGTGACCGGCTATACGGCGAAGGGCCGGGAGCTGACCGTGCGGTTCTACGGCGGAGTGTGCGCCGACTACACGGCGGTGGCGCGGGAGAGCGGTGAGCGGGTGACCGTGACCGTGACCGAGCACCCCTGGCGGGGCAAGGTGTGCGTGATGATCGCCAAGGAGTTCGTGAAGACGGTACGGCTGGCCGCGCCGCTGGACGGGCGGACGGTGGTCGGCGCGGACGGCGGCCGGATCGCGCCCGGCGCGCCGCAGGCGCCCTCGCGCCCCTGAGGGATGCGGACGGAGGACGTACGACGAAGGCGGCGGCCCGCTGCACGGACCGCCGCCTTCGTCATGCCCTGGGCTCAGCTGAAGGAGTCGCCGCAGGCGCAGGAGCCGGTCGCGTTCGGGTTGTCGATCGTGAAGCCCTGCTTCTCGATGGTGTCCACGAAGTCGACGGTGGCGCCGCCCAGGTACGGAGCGCTCATGCGGTCGGTGACGACCTTGACCCCGCCGAAGTCCTTCACCACGTCGCCGTCGAGCGAGCGCTCGTCGAAGAAGAGCTGGTAGCGCAGGCCGGAGCAGCCGCCGGGCTGGACGGCGACGCGCAGCGCGAGGTCGTCGCGGCCTTCCTGGTCGAGCAGGGCCTTCACCTTGGCCGCGGCGGCGTCGGTCAGGATGATGCCGTCGGTGACGGTGCTGGTCTCGTCCGATACGGACATCTACATCTCTCCCGGGTTGTACGGAGACTGCTTGCCGACGAGTGCAACCGGCGCTTCCGCGGATTCATTCCGGGCCGGGCAGTCGCGTTGTCGCGTTGGCGGTTCTGTCTTCATGCTCGCACATGCCCGCAGACGCGGACAGCGATCCCGGGGGCTGCGCGCACGGGATTCACGTCACATCGACGCTATGGCCATCGTCAAAGTGACGTGAAGCGGTTATGATAGATAGCGTCAGTTAGACGAAAAGTAGAAAGGGTGCGTGTCGTGACCACCGCCCAGACCCCGGAGCTCGACGTGCAGCCGACTCCGCTCGCCCTGTTGCTGCTCGGCCGCGAGGCCGACCCGAAGAGCGAGCGGGGCGTCGAGTGCCCCGGTGACCTGCCGTCGCCGTCCGACCCCGACCTGGTGATGCGCGCCCGCGCGGCCAAGGAGAAGCTCGGCGACAAGGTCTTCGTGCTCGGTCACCACTACCAGCGTGACGAGGTCATTCAGTTCGCCGACGTCACGGGTGACTCCTTCAAGCTGGCCCGGGACGCGGCCGCGCGCCCGGAGGCCGAGTACATCGTCTTCTGCGGTGTGCACTTCATGGCCGAGTCCGCGGACATCCTGACGTCCGACGCCCAGAAGGTCGTGCTGCCGGACCTGGCGGCCGGCTGCTCGATGGCCGACATGGCGACGGCCGAGCAGGTCGCCGAGTGCTGGGACGTGCTGACCGAGGCCGGGATCGCCGAGCAGGTGGTCCCCGTCTCGTACATGAACTCCTCGGCCGACATCAAGGCGTTCACCGGCAAGCACGGCGGCACCATCTGCACCTCCTCCAACGCCCAGCGGGCCCTGGAGTGGGCCTTCCAGCAGGGCGAGAAGGTGCTGTTCCTGCCGGACCAGCACCTGGGCCGCAACACCGCCGTGCGGGACATGGGGATGTCCCTGGAGGACTGCGTCGTCTACAACCCGCACAAGCCGAACGGCGGGCTGACCACGGAGGAACTGCGCGCCGCCAAGATGATCCTGTGGCGCGGGCACTGCTCGGTGCACGGCCGGTTCAGCCTGGACTCGGTCAACGACGTGCGCGAGCGCATCCCCGGGGTGAACGTCCTGGTGCACCCCGAGTGCCGGCACGAGGTCGTGGCCGCGGCGGACTACGTCGGCTCCACCGAGTACATCATCAAGGCCCTGGAGGCCGCCCCGGCCGGCTCCAAGTGGGCCATCGGCACCGAGCTGAACCTGGTACGCCGCCTGGCGAACCGTTTCGCTCCCGAGGGCAAGGAGATCGTCTTCCTCGACAAGACGGTCTGCTTCTGCTCGACCATGAACCGCATCGACCTGCCCCACCTGGTCTGGGCCCTGGAGTCCCTCGCCGAGGGCAACCTGGTCAACCGCATCGAGGTCGACCCGGAGACGGAGGCGTTCGCCAAGCTGGCGCTGGAGCGGATGCTCGCCCTGCCGTAACCGGTGCGTCCGGTCGCTCCCGGCCTCGGCGTGCGGTCACGCCGAGGCCGGAGTGCGTTCCGGGTGCGCCGGGTCCAGGGAGAAGACGGTGCCGTCGGGCGCGGTGACCAGCAGCGCGCCCCGGTCCAGGAAGGCCAGCGCGGGGTAGCCGCTCTGCGCGCCGCCGGCCAGGGGGTACGACTCCCACAGCCGGTGCCCCCGGCGGGCGTCCAGGGCGGCCGCGCGGCCGCTGACACTGGCCAGGAACACGGTGCCGTCCGGGCCGTCGGCCACCGGGCGGCCCGGCTGCTCCAAGGTCGTCCGGGTCCGCCACAGCCGCTTTCCCGTCTCCGGGGAGTGGGCGGTGACCAGCCCGTTGGAGACGGTGAAGCAGAGCATGCCGCCCGTGAGGGTCACCTCCCCCTTGGGCGCGCCCGCCAGCGCCACCGTCCGCTGCGCCCCGGTCTCCCGGTCCACCAGGATCGCGTGGCCGTAGGCCGTGTCGTCCGGGCCCTGGCTCCCCGTCCCGCTCTGCTGGGCGAAGACCAGACGGCCGCCGAGGGCGCCCAGATAGGTGGTGCGGGTCGGGAGCACGGCCAGCGTGCGGGTGGTGCCGTCGGCCGGGTCGACGGAGAGCAGCCGGGCGCCCGGCCGGGTACCCGTGAACCGGCTGCACACGGCGTACAGGCCGCCGTCCGGGTCGTACACGTCGCAGGAGTGGTCCGCGGGCAGCGGCATCGACCAGCGGCGGCCACCGCCGTGCAGGGAGTACGCGACGAACGCATGCCCGGCGCTCTCGTCGGGCGCCAGGGCCAGGCCCGCCACCAGGGCCGGCATGTCGGCCATCCGGTCCGTCATCGGCCGGGACCACAGCACCTTCCCGGTCCCTGCGTCGAGCGCGACGACGGACGGCACGCTGTCGCCGCCCATGTCCAGGAACCGGGTCCGGCGCAGCAGTACCACGCCGTCGTGCACGCCGAGGACGTAGTTCTCGTACCGGATCGCGCCGGTGCCGGGCCCGTCGTCGGCGCGCCAGAGCACCTTGCCGGTCAGCGCGTCGAGCCGGACCGGCAGGACCTGGTCACCGGCGCAGTAGAGGGAGCCGGACTCCTGCGCGCAGGAGAGGGAGCCGTCGCCGGAGCCGTGGGGCGCCTTGGTGACGCCGTGCGCGGCGTTCGCGAACACCGTGGTCCGCCAGGGGCGCCAGCCGGCCGGCACCGGCGCCCAGCGGCGGGCCTCCGTGGCGCCGACGGTGCCGCCGGCTCCGGTGGTGCTGCCTCCCTGCGAGGGGCCGAGCAGCAGATAGGCGGTGAGTGCGATCCCCAGCACCCCGGACGCCCCGGCCAGGGCGAGCAGCCGAGCGCGGTGACGACGCACCCCGGTCCGCCGCCCGGACGCCGTGGGCCGGGTCGGCTCCGGGTCGGGCCGGCGCAGGGTCACGGTGGGCAGGTCGCCGGGCGCGGGGGCGGGCAGGCCGGTCGCGAAATCCTCCGCCAGCGCGTCCAGTCCGGGCCGGTCGGCGGCGTCCTTGGCGAGGCAGCGGGTCAGGATGGCGCGCAGGGCCGGAGTCAGCGGTTCCAGGTCCGGTTCCTCGTGGACCACCCGGTAGGCCGTCAGATACGGGCTGTCGGTGTCGAAGGGGCCGCGGCCGGTCGCCGCGTAGACCAGCAGCGCGCCGAGGGAGAAGACGTCCGAGGCGGGGCCGACCGTACGGGCGTCGGTGAGCTGCTCGGGAGACATGAACGGCGGAGTGCCGATCATGTGGCCGGTCTCGGTGAGGGTCCGGTCACCGGCGGCGCGGGAGATGCCGAAGTCGATGACGCGCGGGCCGTCCTCGGCCATCAGGACGTTGCCGGGCTTGAGGTCCCGGTGCACGACGCCGGCCCGGTGGATGTCCCGCAACGCCTCCACCAGCCCGAGGGCGAGGCCCCGCAGCTCGGCGGCGCGCAGCGGCCCCACCTGCTCGATCCACTCCGCGAGCGAGCGCGCCGGCACGTACTGGGTGGCCATCCAGGGCCGTACGGCCTCCGGGTCGGCGTCCACGACCGGCGCGGTGAAGGCGCCGCTCACCTTCCTTACGGCGGCGATCTCCTGCCGGAAGCGGGCCCGGAAGACGGGGTCCTCGGCGTACTGGGCGTGCACGATCTTGACGGCGACCTCGCGCCCGGAACGGGCCCGGGCCCGGTAGACGACCCCCATGCCGCCGGACCCCAGCCGGTCGACGATCCGATAGCCGCCGACCGACCTCGGCTCCTCCATGCGCAGTGACACCGCCCCGTTCCCCTTCCCCCGCGAAGCAGCTGGAGTCCACAGGATAAGGACAGCTCAGGGGGGAAGGGGCCACGGGTGCCGAACCGCTACACCGCCGCGGGCTCGGGCTCGTCGGAGGTGGGCTGCGCCGGGGCCGGTGCGCCCTTCTTCGCCGCCCGCTTCTTCGCCCGCCGCTCCTTGCGCAGCTCCAGCATCGCGTAGAGCGTCGGGACCAGGAGCAGGGTCAGCAGGGTCGACGTGATCAGACCGCCGATGACGACGACCGCGAGCGGCTGGGCGATGAAGCCGCCCTCGCCGGTGACGCCCAGGGCCATCGGGAGCAGGGCGAAGATGGTCGCCAGCGCCGTCATCAGGATCGGGCGGAGCCGGTGCCGGCCGCCCTCGACCACGGCCTCGACCACACCGTAGCCCTGGCCGCGGTACTGGTTGATCAGGTCGATCAGCACGATCGCGTTGGTGACCACGATGCCGATGAGCATCAGCATGCCGATCATCGCCGGGACGCCCATCGGGGTGCCGGTGGCGACGAGCAGACCGATCGCGCCGGTGGCCGCGAAGGGGATCGACACCAGCAGGATCAGCGGCTGGGCCAGCGAACGGAAGGTCGCGACCAGCAGCATGAAGACGATCGCGATCGCCGCCAGCATGGCCAGGCCCAGGTTCTTGAACGCGTCGTCCTGGTCGGAGCTGACCCCGCCGATCTCCGCCTTGGCGCCCGCGGGCAGCTTCAGGGCCTTGATCTTCGCCTGGAGCTTGGTGCTGATCGCACCCGTGTTGTCACCGGTCGGCTTGGCGGTGATGGTGGCGGCGCGCTGGCCGTCGATCCGGGTCAGCGACACCGGGCCGTCCACCAGCTTCACCGTGGCGATGTCGCCGAGCTTCACCGGGCCGAGGCGGAGGTTCCGCAGCTGTGCGAGCGTCGTCGCGGGCTTGGCCGACCGCACCACGACATCGCGCTCGGTGTCGTCCAGGACCGCCTTGGCCGCCGTCGTGCCGCGCACCGCCTCGGCGACCGCCGCGCCGAGCTTCTGGTCGTCGAACCCGGCCGCCGCCGCCTTGGCGTTGGCCTTGACCGAGATCCGCGGCACGCTCGTCGCCAGGTCGCTGGTGACGTCCGTGACGTGGTCGAGCCCGGCGACGGTGGAGCGGACCTGCTCGGCCGCCGTGCGCAGCGCCTGCGGGTCGGAGGCCTTCACCACGACGCTGAGGTCCTGGTTGCCGAAGCCGTCACCGGCCGCCACCGTGGTCGTACCGATGCCCTTGAGCTTCTTCAGCCCGTCCTCCAGGCGCTGCTGGACCTCGTCGTAGGACTTCGAGTCCTTCAGCATCACCTGGTAGGTGGCCTGGTTGGTGTCCGTGCCGCCGCCGAAGGCCGCCATGAAGCCGGAGGAGCCGACGGTGACCTGGTAGTCCTTGACGCCGTCGGTGGCGGCGATGAGCTTCTCCACCTTCTTCGCCTGGGCGTCGGTGGCCGCGAGGCCGGTGCCGGCCTTCAGCTCCTGCTTGACGGTGAGGACCTGCTGCTCGCCCTGGTCGAAGAAGTTGGTCTTCAGCAGCCCGGACATGCCGAACGTGACGACCAGGACCACGATCGCGATCAGGACGCTGGTCAGCCGGCGCCGGGTGGCGAAGCGCAGCACGGGGACGTACGCGCGCTGGAGGCGGCTGTTCGCCTCCTTCTCCTCGGCCCGCCGGCGCGCCTCCTCGGCGTCCTCCGGGGTGCCCTTCGGAGCGCGCAGGAACCAGTACGACAGGACCGGTACGACGGTCAGCGACACCAGCAGGGACGCCAGCAGGGCCGCCGTCACCGTGATGCTGAACGAGCCGAACAGCGCGCCCACCATGCCGCCGACCAGGCCGATCGGCAGGAACACGGCGACCGTGGTGAGGGTGGAGGAGGTGACCGCGCCGGCCACCTCGCGCACCGCGGTGAGGATGGCCTCCTTGCGCTCCTCGCCGTACCCGAGGTGCCGCTTGATGTTCTCCAGCACCACGATCGAGTCGTCCACGACCCGGCCGATGGCGATGGTCAGCGCACCCAGCGTGAGCATGTTCAGGGACAGGCCGTCGGTCCACAGCACGATCAGCGCGAGGACGACGGACAGCGGGATGGAGACCGCCGTCACCAGCGTCGAGCGGAGCGAGGCGAGGAAGAGCAGGATGATCAGGACCGCGAAGAGCAGACCGAGCGCGCCCTCCGTGGTGAGGCCCTTGATGGACTTGGAGACCGCCGGGCCCTGGTCGCTCACGACGGTCAGCCGGGCGCCGGAGCCGAGCTGACGGCGCAGGTCGGGCAGCTTGTCCTTGACCGCGCCGGAGATGGACACCGCGCTGCCGTCGTGGTCCATGGTGACGCTGACGGCGAGGCTGGGCCGGCCGTCGGTGCGGGTGATGGAGTCGGCCGGGGCGGGCTGCTCCTTGACGGTGGCCACGGCACCGAGGCGGACGGGCTTGCCGCCGTTCGCGCCGGCGATCATCAGGTCCCGGATCTGCTGCACCGAGGTGAAGCCGCCGCCGACCTGGACGGTGCGGTTGGCGCCGTTCTCCTCGAAGGAACCGGCCGGGACGGTCGCGCCGCCCGCCTGGAGCGCCTGGCCGAGGGCGGCCGGGGTGAGTCCGGCCCGGCCGAGCGCGGCCTCGTCGGGGGTGACGGTGACCTGGACGTCACGGACGCCGGTGACCTGGACCCGGCCCACGCCGTCGATGTCCTTCAGGGACGGTACGACCGTCCGGTCGAGCTGGTCGGCGAGGGACTGCTGGTCCTTGTCCGAGGTGACGGCGAGGACCACGGTCGGCATGTCGTCCGTGGAGCCGGAGATGACCTGCGGCTCGACGTCGCCGGGAAGCTGGTTGCGGGCCCGGTTGACGGCCTGCTGGACGTCGGAGACGAGCTGCTTGGTGTCGTTGCCGTAGTCGAAGGACGCCATGATCACGGCGTTGCCCTCGCTGGCGGTGGAGGTGACACCCTTGATGCCGGAGACGCCCTGGAGGTTGTTCTCGATGGGCTCGACGACCTGCTTCTCGACGACGTCGGGCGAGGCGCCGTGGTACGGCGCGATGACCGACACCATGGGCAGGTTGATGGTGGGCAGCAGCTGCTGCTTGATCTGGGGTATCGCAATCAGCCCGAAGACCAGCGCGACGATCGACATGAGCCCTATGAGGGCCCGTTGGGCGAGGCTGAATCTGGACAGCCAGGACATGGGTCAGGGTCCTCTTCCGTGAGCGGCAGAAGCACGGCGGGGCGCACGGGTGAGCGCCCACCTCACCACCCTGAGCCATGGCCAGGGGCCGTTCCGTAGGCCCCAGGTCCCGTTCCTTATGCCATCTCTACTCCGCGCGCAGTACACGCGGGTGGAGATCAGTCCATCCTCGGGCGCACCAGCCCGGACTCGTAGGCGATCACCACGAGCTGCGCCCGGTCCCGCGCGCCGAGCTTGGCCATGGCGCGGTTGACGTGCGTCTTCACGGTCAGCGGGCTGACCTGGAGCCGCTCGGCGATCTCGTCGTTGGAGTGGCCGCCGGCGACCTGCACCAGCACCTCCCGCTCCCGGCCGGTGAGCGCGCCCAGCCGCGCGGAGCGGGCGGGGTCGCGGTCGTCGTCGCCCTGGGCCAGGAAGCGGGCGATCAGCCCCTTGGTGGCGGCCGGGGAGAGCAGCGCCTCGCCGCCCGCCGCGACCCGGATGGCGTTCAGCAGCTCCTCCGGTTCGCTGCCCTTGCCGAGGAAGCCGGAGGCGCCGGCCCGCAGCGCCTGGACGACGTAGTCGTCCACCTCGAAGGTGGTCAGGATGACCACGTGGACCTGGGCCAGCTCGGGGTCGGAGCTGATCATCCGGGTGGCGGCGAGTCCGTCGGTGCCGGGCATCCGGATGTCCATGAGGACGACGTCGGGGGCGTACTCCTTGGCGAGCCGGACCGCCTCTGCGCCCTCGCAGGCCTCCCCCACCACCTCCATGTCGGGCTCGGAGTCGACCAGCACCCGGAACGCGCTGCGCAGCAGTGCCTGGTCGTCGGCGAGCAGGACACGGATCGTCATGCGGGCTCCCCCTGGGCCGTCGTACGCGCGTCGGCGGTGCGCGTGTCGGTTGCGAGGGGCAGGATCGCATGGACGCGGAAGCCGCCGCCGTAGCGGGGCCCGGTGGTCAGCCTGCCGCCGAGGGCCCCGACCCGCTCGCGCATCCCGAGCAGCCCGTGCCCTCCTCCGTCCTGCGGTACGGCCGCCTCCCCGGCTCCGTCGTCCAACACGCTGACCTCGATGGCCGACCCGACGCGTACGACGCTGACCTCCGCCCTGGCGCCCGGCCCGGCGTGCTTGCGGGCGTTCGTCAGGGCTTCCTGGACGATCCGGTAGACGGCCAGGTCGACGGCGGCCGGCAGGTCCCCGGTCCGGTCCGGAAGGGCCACCTCCACCGGCAGGCCCGCGCTGCGGAAGGTGCCGGCCAGCTCCTCCAGGCGGTCGAGGCCGGGGGCGGGCTCGGTCGGGGCCTCGGGATCACCGGACTGGCGCAGCAGGCCCACGGTCGCCCGCAGCTCGTTCAGCGCGCTGCGGCTGGCCTCGCGGACATGGGCGAGGGCCTCCTTGGCCTGGTCGGGCCGCTTGTCCATGACATGGGCGGCGACACCGGCCTGCACATTCACCAGGGCGATGTGATGGGCGACCACGTCGTGCAGATCGCGGGCGATGCGCAGCCGCTCCTCGGCGACCCGGCGGCGGGCCTCCTCCTCACGGGTGCGCTCGGCGCGTTCCGCCCGCTCCCGCATGGCCTGGACGACCGCGCGGCGGCTGCGGACGGCGTCCCCGGCGGTGGCGCCGATGCCGGTCCAGGCGAGGACGCCCAGGTTCTCCTGCGCGTACCAGGGCAGCGGGCCGCCGAGCATGGCGGCGGCCGTCAGCACGGTGGTGGTGAGCAGGCCGATGCGCAGGGTGGTGGTGCGGTCGGTGGCCGAGGCGACGGTGTACAGGGCGATGACGGCGGACATCCCGACCGGGGCGCGCGGGTCGCCGGTGACGAACTCGACGAGGGAAAAGGCGCCGGTGAGGGCGAGGACCAGCATGGGGGCGCGGCGGCGGAAGACCAGGGCCGCGGCGCCGAGCAGCATCAGCAGCAGGCTGAGCGGGTCGGGGGTGCGGACGCCCCAGGTCACCCCGTGCGGTCCCTGGGGCACCACGAAGGAGCCCGCGATCATGCAGGCCAGGACGCCTGCGGCGAGGGCCGCGTCCAGGGCCAGGGGGTGGGCCCTGAGGCGGCAGCGGGCGCGGTCGAGAGTGCTCACGGTGTGAACAGTACGGCGGCGGTCGAGGCTCCCTTGTCCGTCACCTTTCCCGGCACCCGGGGGGTCAGCCGGGGATCAGGCCGTCGTCGCTCAGCAGGTCGCGGACCTGCTCCAGGCTCGCGTCCGCCGACGGCAGGATGAGGTCCGACGGTTCCAGCGCGTCGTCCGGCAGCGGGACGCCCAGCCGGTGGACCGCGGACAGGAGGGCGTCGAGGGTGCGGCGGAAGCCGGCCTCGTCGCCGCTCTCCATCTCGGCCAGCAGCTCGTCGTCCAGCTGGTTCAGCTCGGCCAGGTGGGCGTCGTCCACGCTCACCTGGCCCTCCCCCATGATCCTTACGATCACGTCGGCCTCCTCGGCGTGACCCCTACTGCTTGTCGAAGCGCGGGGTGTCCTGCGGCTGCTGCTGGGACTGTCCCTGACCGGTGCCGCCCTCGATGGCCTGCTGCGGCGCGCCGCCGGCCAGCTCGGCCTTCATGCGCTGAAGTTCCAGCTCTACATCACTACCACCGGAGATCCGGTCCAGCTCGGCGGCGATGTCGTCCTTGGCCATGCCGGTCGGGTCGTCCAGGGCACCGGAGGCGAGCAGCTCGTCGATGGCGCCGGCCCGGGCCTGCATCTGCTGCGTCTTGTCCTCGGCGCGCTGGATGGCGAGCCCGACGTCGCCCATCTCCTCGGAGATGCCGGAGAAGGCCTCGCCGATCCGGGTCTGCGCCTGGGCGGCGGTGTAGGTGGCCTTGATGGTCTCCTTCTTCGTACGGAAGGCGTCCACCTTGGCCTGGAGCCGCTGGGCCGCCAGGGTGAGCTTCTCCTCCTCGCCCTGGAGGGTCGCGTGCTGCGTCTGGAGGTCCGTCACCTGCTGCTGGAGGGCGGCACGCCGGGACAGCGCCTCGCGGGCCAGGTCCTCCCGGCCCAGCGCGAGCGCCTTGCGGCCCTGGTCCTCCAGCTTGGAGGACTGCTGCTGCAACTGGTTGAGCTGGAGTTCCAGGCGCTTGCGGGAGGTCGCCACGTCGGCGACGCCGCGGCGGACCTTCTGGAGCAGCTCCAGCTGCTTCTGGTACGAGTAATCGAGGGTCTCGCGCGGGTCCTCGGCCCGGTCAAGGGCCTTGTTCGCCTTCGCGCGGAAGATCATCCCCATACGCTTCATGACACCGCTCATGGGCTTCGCGCGCCCCCTTCTGACGGACTCCAGCTCACAGATCCAGCGACAGAACCCACAGTACGGGCCCTGCCTCCATTACCGCACTGTCCGGGGGCTGATGCGCTCATCCCCGAGAACGACTGCGGACGGCACCGCTCCGGCCTGAGGAGTAGGTGGCCCCTCAGATCCTCCTCCGGGTCCCCGGATCTTCCGACCCCGGTTCGGTCCCGGTTGTGTCCCGGTTCTGTCCCTTCCCGAGGCCCGCGCGCACGCCGGTACGCGTCCGGTGTTGCCGGATCGTTCCCCGAAGGGCTGGGGTCCATGCCCGGGAAGCCCGTACCCTTGGGTTTTGTGTTCCGTAGCCGTGCCAAGGAAGAGAAGGCGCCCGCCGACAAGGCCGTGGTGACCGACTCCAAGCAGCCCCGTGACCCGCAGGCCCCGAAGGGCCGGCCCACGCCCAAGCGCAGTGAGGCCCAGTCCCAGCGCCGAAGCGTGGCCCAAACGCCGACGACCCGCAAGGAGGCAGCGCAGCGCAACCGCGAGGAGCGCCGGCAGGCGCTGGAGCGGCAGCGCCAGGCGCTCGCCGGCGGCGACGAGCGGTATCTGCCGGTCCGGGACAAGGGCCCGGTCCGCAAGTTCGCCCGGAACTGGGTGGACTCCCGGTTCAACGTGGCGGAGTTCTTCCTGCCGCTCGCCGTGGTGATCCTCGTGCTGAGCATCGTGAAGGTGCCCGCGATCCAGTCCGTGGCGCTGCTGCTGTGGCTGGTGGTGATCGTGCTGATCGTGCTCGACGCGGCGTTCAGCGGCTTCCGGCTGAAGAAGCGGCTCAAGGAGCGCTTCCCGGACGAGAACACCCGCGGCGCGGTCGCCTACGCCCTGCTCCGCTCCCTCCAGATGCGCCGGCTCCGGCTGCCGAAGCCGCAGGTCAAGCGCGGAGAGCGGCCCTGAGCGCAGAGGCTTTCACCGGGGGCGCGGCCAAGGCCTGGCTGCACAAGCTGGGCGGCCTGCGCGATGTCGTACGGCAGGAGCTGGTGGCCCGCCAGCTGGACGAGCAGATAGCCGGGCGGTTCCCGGTCGGGCAGCGGCTGCGGGTGCTCGACGTCGGGATGGGCCAGGGCACGCAGGCGCTGCGGCTGGCCCGGCTCGGCCACCAGGTGACCGGGGTCGAGCGGGAGCCGGCGATGATCGCCGCCGCGCGCGAGGCGCTGGCCGCCGAGCCGGAGGGCATCCGGGCGCGGGTCCGGCTGGTGCAGGGCGACGGGCGGGACACCGGTGTGCACTTCCTGCCGGGCAGCTTCGACGTGGTGCTCTGCCACGGCGTACTGATGTACGTCGAGGAGCCCGACCCGCTGGTGGCGGGGCTGGCGCGGATGCTGGCCCCCGGCGGGCTCCTCTCCCTGCTGGTCCGCAACGGCGACGCGCTGGCGATGCGCCCGGGCCTGTCCGGCGACTGGGCGGGGGCGCTGGCCGCCTTCGACACCACCGCCTACAGCAACCGTCTGGGCCTGGACGCCCGGGCCGACCGGCTGTCCACGCTCACCGCGACGCTCGCCGGGATCGCGGCCCCGCTGCACGCCTGGTACGGCGTGCGCGTCTTCACGGACACGGCCGCGGACGGCACACAGATCCCGGACGACCTCGAGACCCTGCTGGCCGTCGAGGAACGCGCGGGCCGCACGGACCCCTACCGCCGGGTGGCGGCACTGCTGCATCTGTGCGGCGTACGGGGCTAGATCCGTTCGGGGCAACAGCGCGGGCTTCGTGATCACCGGGCGGTGAGACTCGGGGCATGGATGCTTTCCGTACCGGTGTGCTGCGGGCCGTGGTGGTGCTGGCGTGCTGCGCGGGCCTCGCCACCGGCTGCCAGAAGCCCTCGGCCGAGGCGGGCCAGGATCCGCCGGCGGCCACCCGGGCGGCCGTGCCGATGGCCGTGGGTGATCTCCAGAGCCAGTACCAGAAGGTCATCCGGGAGGTCCTGCCGTCGGTCGTGCAGATCCGGGCGGGCAACCGGCTGGGCTCCGGGGTGGTGTACGACGGCAGGGGACACATCGTCACCAACGCGCATGTGGTCGGCTCCGCGAAGGCGTTCACGGTGACCACGGCCAGCACCGAGGAGCCGCTCACCGCGCGCCTGGTCTCCTCCTACCCCGAGCAGGATCTGGCCGTGATCAAGCTGGACCGGGCGCCGGCCGGGCTGAGACCGGCGGTGCTCGGCGACTCCGACAAGGTCGAGATGGGCCAGATCGTGCTGGCCATGGGCTCGCCGCTGGGGCTGTCCTCCAGCGTGACCCAGGGCATCGTCTCGGCGACCGGACGGACCGTCAGCGAGGGCAGCGACGGCGGGGGTACGGGCGCCACGATCCCGAACATGGTGCAGACCTCGGCGGCCATCAACCCCGGCAACAGCGGGGGCGCCCTGGTGAACCTGGACGGGCAGGTCATCGGCATTCCCACGCTCGCCGCGGCCGACCCGGCGCTGGGCGGCAGCGCGGCGCCCGGCATCGGGTTCGCGATCCCGGCGTCGATGGTGCGGACGGTCGCCGGACAGATCGTCGACAAGGGCAGGGTCGTCGACTCCGGGCGGGCCGCGCTCGGCGTCACCGTGCGGACGGTGGTGGACGTCCGCTACCAGCCGGCCGGGGTGGCGGTGGTCACCGCCAAGAGGGGTGACGCGGCCGACCGGGCGGGGCTGCGGCCCGGGGACATCATCACCAGGCTGGGCGACCAGCCCGTCACCACCGTCACCTCCCTGTCGGAGGCGCTGGCCGCGGACCGGCCCGGGCAGCGCACGACGGTGACCTATCTGCGGGGCAGCGGCGAGAAGACGGTGCGGGTGACGCTGGGCGAGCAGTGAGGAGGGGTACGGCACGCTCCCCCCACCGCTCGCCACCGGGCCGCCCGGCCGGGCTGCTAGGCGTCGGCGTGCAGGCTCATCGGCCCGTAGATCTCGCTGTTCTCCTCGTACAGCCGCACCTGGTCCGCGCCGCCCTCGCAGAGCGCCTTCCAGTGCTCGCCGATCCAGGACTCGGCGTCCCCCTGGGTGGTGAACTCCTCGGGCTGCACCGCGGGCTGGACCTCCGTCCCGTCGGCCTTCTCGAACCGCCACGTCCATGCCGTCATATGGGCCTCCTCGTGATCCAACTCCTGGCAGCCTAGCCGGAAGCGCAAGACCTGCCAGGACAAGCGAAAATCGTCCCGTGGAAATCACTCTGCTCGGTACTGGTGCCCCGGCGGGACTGCCCCGGCCCGACTGTCCCTGCGCCGCCTGCGCACGCGCGCTGGGGCCCGACGCGCGGGCGGCGACCGCCGTGCTGGTGGACGGGGCGCTGCTGCTGGACCTGACGCCGGGGGCGGCGTTCGCGGCGGCGCGGGCCGGGCACTCGCTGGGCGGGGTGCGGCAGGTGCTGCTGTCGCATCCGCACGACGGCCCCGCGGTCGAGGTGCCGGCCGGGCTGCCGCAGCCCGGACGGGTGCCGGACGGCCGGGAGTTGGCGCTGCTGACGGGGCATCGGGTGCGCGCCGTGGCGATGGACGCGGGCGGCACCGGGTACGCGGTGACCGGGCCGGACGGGCAGCGGCTGCTGTATCTGCCGCCGGGCGGGGCGCCGGCCGGGCTGGAGGAGGCGCGGGCGGAGCCGTACGAGATGGTCCTCGCGGACGTGGTGGGGCGCCCGGACGCGCTGGCCCGGCTGCGGGCGGTGGGCTCGGTGGGCCCGACAACGGATGTGCTCGCCGTGCATGTCGGCCACGACGTGCCGCCCGGCCCGGAGCTGCGGCGGCGGCTGGCGGCGGCCGGGGCGCGGGCGGTGCCGGACGGTACGACGCTGGTGGTCGGGGCGTACGAGGACGTGCCGGACGTGCCGCGGCGCACGCTGGTGCTGGGCGGGGCGCGGTCGGGGAAGTCGGTGGAGGCCGAGCGGCGGCTGGAGGCCTTCCCGGATGTGCTGTACGTGGCGACCGGCGGGACGCGGGGCGGGGACACCGAGTGGGCGGCGCGGGTGGCGGCGCACCGGGAGCGGCGGCCGGGGTCGTGGCGTACGGCGGAGACGACGGATCTGGTGCCGCTGCTGGGCGAGGAGGGGCCGCCGCTGCTGATCGACTGCCTGTCGCTGTGGCTGACGGATGTCATGGACTCCGTGGGCGCGTGGGACGACGCGGAGTGGGCGGGCGGGGGTGAGAAGGCGCTGCGGGAGCGGGTGCGGGAGTTGGCGTCGGCGGTGCGGGGGGCGCGGCGGACGGTGGTGGCCGTGTCGAACGAGGTGGGCTCGGGGATCGTACCGGCGACGGCGTCGGGGCGGAGGTACCGGGATGAACTGGGGCGGCTGAACGCGGCGTTCGGGGCGGAGTGCGAGCACGTCGTGCTGGTGGTCGCCGGGCAGGCTGTGGTGCTGCGGGGCTGAGAGGTCGCCGCGCGGCTGTGGCGGGCTCAGTTCTTGCGGGCCAGGATGCGGTAGGAGTTGGCGAAGGGGGTGTGGCGGAGGAGGGGGGCGAGGGTGTGGTCGAGGATTGAGGCCAGGCCGATGAGGGGGGTTGCCATCGCCCGGAGTGCGGGGTGGGCGTGGGCCAGGGAGAGGGAGACGGCGGCCGCGAGGTCGTAGGGGAGGTGGGGTGCGCTGCGGTGGGTGGACAGGACCGTGCAGCCCCGCTCGGTCAGTTCCGCGCAGAGGTTGCGGAGCGGGATCAGATGCAGATGGCGGGGCTGGCCGTACGGCAGCCACCGGCGGCCGAGCAGCGGCGCGAACGCGCAGCGCGGGTCGGGGACCTCGATGAGCAGATGGCCGCCGGGGCGCAGGGCGCCCAAGGCCGCGCGGAGTTCGGCGCGCGGGTCCGGGGTGTGCTCCAGGTGGTGGAACATACTGACGACGTCGTAGCGGGCGCGCAGCCGGGCGAGCAGCTCCGGTGCGGTGAGTTCGCCCTGGTGCGCCTCCTCTACGCGTTCCTCCAGCAGGGCCTTGGCCACCCGGTGGGTCGGGTCGTGGCCGTCGAAGGAGGTGTACGGGAAGACCTCCTTCGCCGTCTCGGGGAAGGAGCCGTACCCCGTGCCCACGTCCAGCCAGCTCTCCGGCTCGGCCAGCGGCAGCACCGCGCGGGCCACGGCCCGCTGCCGGCGGCGCACCGCCCGGGGGGACAGGACCCGTTCGGCGAAGTCCTCCAGCCGGCCCTCGTGGAAGTCCCGGTGGTGCAGGGCGAGGCCCTCCGCGGTGAGCCGGGGGTTCCGGAAGACGTGGCCGCAGTCGCGGCACTCGTCCACGGCGCAGCTCTGCGGGCCGTGCCGCCTCTCGGCCGCCGCGCGCACCCGGGTGCGCAGGGACCGCGAGCCGCACCAGGGGCAGTCCTCGCGGCGCGGTGCGTGGCAGGGGTCGGCGGACCGGGGCAGGCTCTGCGGTGGGGTGTTCGACGTCGGTACGGACGGCACGGACGGCACGGTCGGCATGGGCGGCTCCCTGAGCGACATTCCGCTGCAAACCGGAACGTATGGGATACCGGTGGTGGGTGCAACGACGTCGCCGGAGTGTGGTGGCGATGTGGCACGGAAGCGTTTGTTCTCTGGCGGTACTGTTCGGCGAATGAGCAGGCTTAATCTGGACGACTTCACCGATCTGATCGAGCGCCCGGACGGGGGCGTGCGCCGTGACGCCGAGACCTGGCGGGAGCGCCGGATCGTGCCGCCCGGCGCGCTGGGGCGCCTCGACGAGCTGGGCGAGTGGCTGGCCGCCGCGCAGAGTGCCGTACCGGTACGGCCCATCGAGCGGCCCCGGGTGGTGCTCTTCGCCGGTGACCACGGGATCGCCGGGCTGGGCGTCTCGGCGCGGCCGGCGGGCAGCGCCGAGCAGCTGGTGCGGGCGGTGCTGGAGGGCGCGAGCCCGGTGTCCGTGCTCGCGCGGCGGCAGGACGTGCCGGTGCGGGTCGTGGACATGGCTCTGGACTGCGCGCCGGACGCCTTCCCGGAGGAGGTCGTACGGCACCGGGTGCGGCGCGGCAGCGGCCGTATCGACATCGAGGACGCGCTCACCCTGGACGAGGCCGAGGCGGCGCTGCGGGCGGGGGTCGCCGTCGCCGACGAGGAGGCCGACTCGGGTACGGACCTGGTGGTGCTCGGCGATGTCAGTGTGGGCGGCACGACGGCCGCGGCGGTGCTGATCGCCGCGCTGTGCGGGACCGACGCGTCGGTGGTGACCGGGCGCGGCGGGCTCGCGATCGACGACCTGGCGTGGATGCGCAAGTGCGCCGCGATCCGGGACGCGCTGCGCCGGGCGCGGCCGGTGCTCGGGGACCAGATGCAGCTGCTGGCGACCGTGGGCGGGGCGGACCTCGCGGCGATGACCGGGTTCCTGTTGCAGTGCGCGGTGCGCAAGCTGCCGGTGGTGCTGGACGGGGTGGTGGCCGCGGCGTGCGCGCTGGTCGCGCAGCGAGTGGCGTTCCGGGCGCCGGACTGGTGGCTGGCCGGGCACGACAGCGGGGAGCCGGGGCAGGCCAAGGCGCTGGACCGGATGGCCCTGGAGCCGCTGCTGGAGCAGGGCGTGAAGGTCGGCGAGGGAGTCGGCGGGCTGCTGGCGCTGCCGCTGGTGCGGGCCGCCGCGGCGCTGGCCGCGGAGCTGCCCGAGAAGCCGGACGCCGAGAAGCCCGAGGCCGCGGAGGCGCCGGAGGCGGACGAGTTGGCGGAGGAGTAGCCCGGTCGCGGAGCCGGTTCGGCAACACGGGGTTCGGCGGTGAGCCGTTGTGGTCGCCGTGGGCCGAAAAGGTGCGGTTCACCGGAGCAACGCCCATATGATCCTTCCCCATGGGAGATGCCCGAATTGCCGTTCCGCAGCGAGCCGAACCGGGGCGCTCGAGTGAGGAGGGGCGGCGGTCCACCGGGGCCTCCCGGCGGGCCGCCGCCCTCGCCGTCTGGTATCTGCGGACCGTCGCCTTCATCAACTTCCTCAGCGCGGTGTGGGTCTCGCTCTACCAGGACGTGCGCCGGCACAACCAGGACGACTTCTTCACCCCCTACCTGCTGACGGCCGGCTTCGCCTCCGGTGTCTTCACCACGTTCCTCGCCATCACCATGCGGCGCCGCAAGCGGGCCGCGTGGATCCTCAACCTGGTGCTCAGCGGGGCCTTTCTGGCCCTGTTCGCGTTCGCCATGGCGTTCCCGGAGATCCGGCGGTACGCGCAGAACTGGGTGTCGCTGGCGCTGACGGCCGCGTTCACCGGGGCGCTGCTCGTCGGGCGGCGGGAGTTCTACGCCAAGGGCGACCGGTCCAACCCGCGGCTCGCCGCGACCGTGGCCGTCGGCGGCGGGCTCGCCGCGAGCCTGCTGGCCGGGCTGATCGTCACCGTCACCAACCGGGCGCCGGACGCGGGCCGTTCGACCTTCTGGGAGCGCTGGCACTACGGCACCCTGCGCCTGGTGTCGGTCACCGCCGACGAGAGCCGCTTCCCCGGCATCGCCCCGCCCAACTGGGCCAATGTCGCCGTCAACGTGCTCAGTACGGTCCTCGTCCTCGCGGTGTTCTACGCCGCGTTCCGCTCCCGGCGCGCCGTCGACCCGCTCACCGAGGACGACGAGAAGCAGCTGCGGGCCCTGCTGGACCGGCACGGCGAGCGGGACTCGCTGGGCTATTTCGCGCTGCGCCGGGAGAAGAGCGTCGTGTGGTCGCCGACCGGCAAGGCGGCCGTCGCCTACCGGGTCGTCGGCGGGGTCAGTCTGGCGTCCGGGGATCCGCTCGGTGATCCGGAGGCCTGGCCGGGGGCGATCGCCCCGTGGCTGGCACAGGCGCGGGCGCACGGCTGGATCCCCGCGGTGATGGGGGCAAGCGAGGAGGCCGGGACCGTCTACGCCCGGCACGGCCTGGACGCGCTCGAACTCGGTGACGAGGCGATCGTGGAGGTCGCCGACTTCACCCTGGAGGGGCGGGCGATGCGGACCGTCCGGCAGGCGTACAACCGGGTGAAGCGGGTGGGCTACCGGGTGCGCATCCGGCGGCACGCGGACATCCCGGCGGACGAGATGGCGTACCTCCTGGAGCGCGCGGACGACTGGCGGGACGGCGCCACCGAGCGCGGGTTCAGCATGGCGCTGGGCCGGCTCGGCGATCCCGAGGACGGACAGTGCGTGATGCTGGAGTGCACGGACGCCGAAGGGCGGCTGCGGGCGCTGCTGTCCTTCGTGCCGTGGGGGCCGCACGGGCTGTCCCTGGACCTGATGCGGCGCGACCGGGACTCCGACAACGGGCTGATGGAGTTCATGGTCATCGAACTGCTGCGGCGGGCCGACGAGATCGGGATCACTCAGGTCTCACTCAACTTCGCGATGTTCCGGTCGGTCTTCGAACGTGGCGCGCGCCTCGGTGCCGGTCCGGTGCTGAGGCTGTGGCGCTCGCTGCTCAGCTTCTTCTCCCGCTGGTGGCAGATCGAGTCGCTGTACCGCGCCAACGCCAAGTACCGGCCCATCTGGGAACCGCGGTTCCTGCTCTTCGAGAAGAGCGCGGACCTGCTGCGCATCGGCCTCGCGGCGGCCCGCGCGGAGGGGTTCCTGGAGGCGCCGGGGCTGCCCAAGTGGCTGCATCGCAGGCATCTGGGGTCGCGCAGATGACCGTACGGGGATGAGGAACGCTTGATGGGAACGCTCGCCCGCTGGGCCCGTACCGAGTGGGGGCTGCTGTACGTCACCGTGCGCGAGCCCCTGGTGAAGCGGCGCCTGCGGGTGATGCCGATGACCCTGTCGGCGGTGGCCCTGACCGCCTTGCTCCAGTGGGTGCAGAACCAGCCGTGGGGATACCAGCCGGTGCAGGACTTCGGGGCCGTGCAGGCCGAGGACCCGCTGTGGCTGGCCCTGCTGCGCACTCCGCTGTCCCTGTTCGTGCCCGCGCTGGACCTGCCGGTGTGGGGCGCGCTGGCGCAGATCCTCTTCGTGTTCGGGATCGCCGAGGTGTGCATCGGCTGGTGGCGGACGCTGACCATCGCCTATGTCGCCACGCTCGCCGGGACGCTGTACGCGCGCATCGGCATCGGGCTCGGCGCGCACGCCCCGTTCGGGCTGCCCTGGACGGACGCGGAGGTGGTGGACACCGGTCCGTCGGCGGCGGTGGTGGGGCTCGCCGTGTTCGTGGGCTGGCGGTACGGCGCCTATGTCACGACGGGCGCGGTGACCGCGGCGATGGTGGTGGAGGTGCTGGTCAAGGAGAACCTGGCCGGCAAGGAGCATCTGGCGGCGCTGATGGCCGTGGGGCTGCTCTGCCTGGTGGCGGCGGTGCGGCACCGGCAGCGGCCCCGGTTCCGGCCGGCCCGTCGGCCGGGGCAGGGGCACCGGCGGTGGCAGCGGCTGCGGCACCGGCTGCGCGGGGGCGGCCGGCGCCTGCTCCGGGAGGCTCAGCGGCGGCCGGGCAGCCGGGCCGGGCGCGGGTCGGGTCTGCCGCCGATCCAGTCCTGAAGGGCGCGGCGCGGGCCGGACCAGCGGCGGTCGTGGTGGTAGGCGCGCAGCGCGGCCTTGGCGCGGGCGCGGGGCCGGCGGCCGTAGAAGCGGCGGGCCCACGGGGAGCCGGGGCGGGCCAGCCGTACGGCCCCGACGAGCGCGACCAGCGGCACGATCACGCCGATCACCGCCATTCGCGCCTTGCCCTTGCTCAGGGCCAGCAGCGACAGGAGGAAGTTCCCGGCGATGTTGAGGATGACCGTGCCGCGGTCGGTCAGCTCCTGCTGTGTCAGGTCGTTGACGCCGAAGGGGGAGAATCCGGCCAGCAGCAGTCCGACGAGGGCGCCGGTGAGGACGACGACCTCGACGCTCTTGCGGCCCTCCTCGGTCCAGTAGACGTCGTCCAGGTGCACGATCAGCGCGAACTCGTCCAGCACCAGCCCGACGCCCATGCCGAAGACGACGGCGGCGACGGCCGCGCCCGCGCCGTGCCGGTCGCTGGCGACGGCGCCGAAGCCGCCCACGACGGTGAGGAGCACCCCGGGGACGACGTGGTGGATGTGCAGCCCGCCCGCGCTTACATTGCCGAAGGGGCCCTTCCCGGCCCGGATCAGCCGGGTGATGACGCGGGTGACCAGAAAGGTCAGCACGAAGGCGGCAAGGGCGAGCAGCAGCGGAAGCTTGCCCGGTTCCACGATGTTCCGCACCCACCAGTGCCCCATGTGCGCACTTTATCCCCAGCGCCTGCCGGAGGCTCCGCAAGCGCCTAGTACCCTGCGCCGGTGCTCAAGTCCTCTTCGTTCGACGGTGTTCGGTTCGCCTTCGGCACGCTCACCGTGCTGCCCGTTCCGGTGACCCGGTGGGACCGGGCCGCCGCGCGCGGGGGCATGCTGAGCGCTCCGCTGGCCGGGCTGGTCGTCGGCGGCTGCTCGGCCGGGCTGGGGCTGGGGCTGCTCGCCCTGGGCGCCGGCGGGCTGCTCGCGGCCGTCGGCTCGGTCGCCGTACCGGCCGTCCTCACCCGTGGTCTGCACCTCGACGGGCTCGCCGACACCGCCGACGGGCTGGGCAGCGGCAAGCCCGCCGAGGACGCCCTGCGGATCATGAAGCAGTCGGACATCGGGCCGTTCGGGGTCATCACGCTCGTGCTGGTGCTGGCCGCCCAGGTCGCCGTCTTGGCGCAGCTGTACGGCGGCTCGTGGGCGCGGGGCGCGCTGGCCGCCGTGGTGTCGGCGACCGCCGCCCGGCTGGCGCTGACCCTGGCCGCCCGCGCCGGGGTGCCGGCCGCCCGGCCGGAGGGGCTGGGCGCGGCGGTGGCCGGGGTGGTGCCGGGTGGTGCGGCGCTGGCGGCGGCGGGCGTGGTGACCGTGGCGGCCGGGGCGGCGGGCGGCTGCCTCGGCGGGTACGACGGGCTGCGCGCCGCGCTCGCGGTCCTGGCCGCCGTCGGCGTCGCCGAGCTGCTGCTGCGCCGTTGTGTGCGGCGCTTCGGCGGGGTGACCGGGGATGTCTTCGGCGCCCTCGCGGAGACGGCCGCGACGGCCGCGTTCGTGGTGCTGGCGCTGGGCCGCTAGGCTCGTCCGCCGTACACGGACAGGAATGCAGGATCGGGGGGACTCCGTGCCTACGCTGCGCCGCGTTGCGGCCTGGTTCATCGACTTCGCACTGGTGCTGGCGGCGGCCTCGCTGCTCGCCGTGCTCACCTTCCACCGGATCACCGCGCTCGTCACCGACGTGCCGGAGCTGGCCACCAAGGGCGGCCTGGACCTGCTGGCCTCGCGCGGTGACGTCATCGGCGCCTCCGAGCACCTGGGGCTGTCGCTGTGGGACAAGGTGGTGCTGGACGTGGAGGAGGCCTTCGGGGCGCTCGTCCTCGTCACCTTCCTCTACCAGTGGGCCTGTCTGCGCTGGCTCGGCCGCACTCTCGGCAAGGGCCTGCTCGGCCTGTGCGTCACCCCGCGGCTGTCCCGGCACATCCTGCGCCGGGCCGCCGTGACCACCGCCGCCGACATCGCCGTCTTCGCGCTCGCCTGTGTGCTGCTGGTCGAGGGCCAGTTCCTGCTGTCGGTGGCGGTGTGGGCGGTCGCGGTGCTGCTGTTCCTCGTCAACGCGCTGACCGTCCTCTCCCCCACCCGCCGCTCCCTCGCCGACCGGCTGGCCGGCACCACCGTGGACAGCGCGTTTCAGCGTCCGGTGCCCAGCCCGTGGGGCAGTGTGCCCCAGGGGTGAGCGCCGGTGCCGGGCACCGCGCAGTGCACGGCGGCGCCCCGCTCCCGCGCGGCGCCGGCCAGGTCGACGCCGGCCGGGACGCCGTACACCAGATGGCAGTGGCGCGCCCCCGCCGGAGAGGGTTCGGGCCGGGCGGGTGTGCGGCGGTACGCCGTCCAGGGGCCCTCGAAGGTGACGAGCAGCTCCGCCAGCGCCGCGTACGCCGGGTGCGGGGGCGTGCCGTGGTTCAGGGCGAGCGTGCGGCAGCCGAGGGCGCGGGCGGCCGCGGCCAGCCGCTCGCAGGCCGCGAACTCGCCGATCCCGGTGCTCACCTGGTCGAGGAAGGCGCCCTGGACGCCGTACCAGTCCCGGTGCCGGGTCAGGTCGCGTACGACGTCCTCGTACGGCCGCCCGCCGTAGCCCGTGTCCACATAGCCGAGCACGGTCACCCCGGCCGCCCGCAGCCGCGCGGCCGTGTCGGCGAAGTCCGCGTCGGGGCGCTCGCCCGGGCCGCTCGCGGGGTTGAGGACGACGCCGTACAGCCGGGGTGCGGCGGCGAGGACGGCCGCCCACTCGGCGGGACGCACCGCGGGGTGTTCGTAGTACGGGACCAGCAGAGTGCTCATCGGTGCGCGGTCACCCTTCCGAGCAGGCCGCACGCCAGCGCGGACTGGGCCAGGGCCGCCGCCGCGTACACGGCGAGCGCCACGGTGTGCGGGTGGCCCGTGCGGGCGAGCAGCGCCAGGGTCTGGGCGAGGGCGGCCGCGCCGCACCCGGCCGTGGCACCGAGCACCGCGCCGAAGGACTGGAGCAGCAGGCCGGTCCACAGCACCGCACCGAGCGCGAGCAGACCGGCCGCCTGCGGGCGGGGCAGGAACAGGGCGGGGACGAGCAGGGTCGCCAGGTAGGCGGCGAGGCAGCGGGCCAGGGCGCGGGCGGTGCTCCGACGGAAGGCCCGCGGGGTGTCGGTGGTGCGCAGGGCGGAGCGGGTGCGGGTGCGGAAGCGGTGGAGCAGGTGTTCCGCGGGCCCCATGCTGAGCGTCAGCGCCACCGCGGTGCGGGGGTCGGACAGCGAGGTGTGCAGGACGAGGGTGCCGGTGGCCAGGCCGAAGAGGGCGTAGGGCAGGGAGGCGACCGGCCGGGGGCCCGTCGTGGCCGCCCGGTCGCCGGGCTGCCGCGGCCCCTTCGGGCGCACCTCGCGCAGCCCGAGCACGGCCACGGCGGCGAGGGAGGTCAGCAGCAGCGCCGGCCGCCAGGGCCCCGGGAGCGGCAGGAACGGAGCGAGCAGGCCGCCGGCCGTCAGCGGGAGCAGGGCCGCCAGCAGCACCCGCTCCCGGCCCATGACCAGCAGGGCGCTGGACGCGCCCAGGTAGCAGGACTGGGCGGCCGCGAAGGCGATGGTCCCGGGGTGGCCGGGGCCGGTGACCGCCAGGGCCGTCAGGGTGCCGAGGAGCATGCCCGCCGGGGTGCCGGTAAGGAGGCAGCGGCGGGCCGCTGCCGGGTCGCCCAGGCCCAGCCAGGAGTAGGCGCGGTGGGCGAGGCCCTGGTTCCAGGCCCAGCCGCACAGGGCGCCCGCGAGCAGCGCGCGGGGGTCGGAGAGGAACGGGGCGCCGAGGACGTAGGCGAAGCCCGGCAGCGCGAAGAGGAGGCCGCGCAGCAGGCAGCCGAGGAGGCCGGTGTGCCAGGGCTCGGGGGGCGGGGCCGCCGGTTCGGGGTGGCGGCGGGGGGTGCGGTCGTAGAGCCGCTCGGCGAGGGCGAAGGAGTCCGGTACGCCGTAGCGCTCGCGTATCTGGTCGTCGGAGAGGCCGTCGGACTCCAGCAGGGCGGCTATCTCGTCCGGGTGGACCGCGGCGGCCGCGAACTCGTCCAGTTCGCGGGCGAGTCGGTCGATCGGGTCGGGCCGGGCCCAGCCGGGCCGGACGCGCGGGCGGGGCAGGGCGGGCAGGGCGGGCAGGGTGCGGGCCTGCCCGGGGGTGGTGTCGGTCATCGGCCGGTTCCGTCCGTGAGCGCGGTGTACCAGGGGTCGCGCAGTTCCGCGGTCCAGTCGGCGACCGTCTCGACCGTGGGTTCGTACCGCTCGGGCAGGCCGGCGAGTTCCTGGTAGACGGTGCGGAAGTTGTCGACCGAACGGCGCAGGGTGAACCGGTCGATGACCCGCCGGCGCGCCGACTCGCCGAGGGCGAGGCGTCGTTCGGGGTCCTTCAGGAGGGTCAGGGCGGCCGCCGCCATCTTCTCCGGTTCGCGCGGCGGGACGACCAGGCCGGTGTCGCCGACGGCCTCGCGGACCCCGCCGACGTCCGTGGAGACCGTCGTACGGCCGCAGGACATGGCCTCGATGAGGGAGAAGGGGAAGCCCTCGGAGATGGAGGAGAGCATGACGAGGTGGCCGGCCGCGTAGGCGCGCCACACCTCGGTGATGCGGCCCTCGAAGGTGAGGCCGTCGGTGACGCCGAGTTCGGCGGCGAGCTTCTCCAGGCGGGTGCGGTAGGCCTCGCCGCCGGGCGGGACCGGGCCGAAGAGCCGCAGCCGGGTCTCCGGGAGTTCGGCGCGGACCAGGGCGTAGGCGCGCAGCAGCGTCTCCAGGTCCTTGATGGGGTCGACGCGGCCGCACCAGGTGAGGGTGGGGACGTCGGGTTCGGGGCCGGCGTGCGGGAAGGCGTGCGGGTCGACACCGTTGTAGACGGTGCGGATGCGGTCGGCGTCGGCGCCGCCGCGCTCCTCCCAGCGGCGGTTGTACTGGTTGCAGGGGGTGATCAGGTCGGCCGCCCGGTAGGCGTGTGAATTGAGTTCACGGTAGAAGCCGAGGAGGAAGGCCTTCACGGGCCAGCGGTAGGGCTGGTCCCGGTGGCCGAGGTAGCGCTCGCGCAGATAGATGCCGTGCTCGGTGAGCAGGAAGGGCACTCCGTCGAGGCGGTGTGCGGCCAGGGCCGGCAGGGTGGCGAGGCCGTTGCTGACAGCGTGTGCGACGGAGTCCTCGGGGATCCGCACGCCGAGCGGGCGCAGGGCGTGTTCCAGCAGGTCGAGGGCGGTGAGCGCGTCGTGCACGGTGGGCCGGGCGACCGCCGTGGGCAGATGCGGCATGGTCCAGATCCAGTGCAGCGAGCGCAGCGCGGACTCGGTGCGCAGGGCCGCCGCCAGCCGTCCCTCGCGGGCGATGACGGCGAGGTCGTACAGCGCCGCACCGAAGTCGGTCTGCGGCTCGGGGTCGAGGAAGGACAGCAGCAGGCGCTCGTAGGCGTCGGTGAAGCGGCGCCGGGCCCGGCCGTACGGCGGCCGGGCGTGGCCGGGGCGGGGGCCCCAGGTGGGCACGGTGTGGTGGTGGCGGACGTTGGCCGGCAGCTCCCAGGTGACGGGTTCGCGGCCGGTGCCGGTGAGCGACACGACGTGGAAGCGGACCTCGGGCATGCCCCGGATCAGCTGGTCGCACCAGGTGCTGACGCCGCCGTGGATATGCGGGTAAGTGCCTTCGGTGAGCATGGTTATGTGACGGCCGGTACGGATGGTGTCCCCCCTGTGGTGTGTCCCGCGGTTCGCCGCTCGCCGCTCCCCCGGCGCGGTCACCCCTGGGGGAGTTGCAGGGTGAGCCCCGACTGGAGGGCGCCCGGCGTGGCCCATGCCTGGCGGTCGCCCGCGTAGGGCGTGCCGAAGGCGGTCGTGGTCAGCAGGTTCTGCTGCTGGGTGCCCTCCGGCGCGGTGACCGGGATCGGGGTGCCGGACGGGGCGGTGACGGTGACGGTGGTGCCGATGCGGTAGGCGGTGACCCGGCCGGAGTCCAGGGCGGCCTGCCAGGTGGCCCGGTCGTGCAGTTCGGTGCCGATCGCGCTCTCGCGGAGGTTCACGACCGGGGTGTTGTCGGCGAACAGGGCCTGGTAGTCGGCGAGGACGCGGTCCAGGACCGGGTAGAGGATGCGGTCCTCGGCGAGGTTGGACTGGTGGGCGTAGTGCGGGCGCGGGTCGTTGGCCAGCACATGGCCGAGGTCGGTGTGCGCCTCGGCGGGCACGATGCGGTCGGTGTAGCCGGTGGCGGTGTCCAGCGGCGCGGGCAGGCAGGTGGAGGTCGGGTTGTTCTCGCACAGGCCGCTGCCGCCGTCCGCCTTGGACGTGTAGATCCAGTTGTACTCGTCGGCCATCTCGGCCCGGGTGCCGACGTTGTAGTACACGTTCATCGGGTAGCGCGGCACGGTGAGGGTGGTGCCGCCGGTCACGGTGCGCTGCTCGGGCTCGCGGGAGTCGTCCGAGCCGGTCCACTGCACGCCGTTGTCGGCGAGGGCGGGCGCGAGGTTGGGGTTGTCCTGCGGCTGCTGCGGCAGGGTCCGCAGGCCCGAGTGCTCGCCGGTGACCAGTTCGGTGCGGTCGACGGACAGGCCGTGCCGCACCGCCCAGCCGCGGTTGTCGGAGATCTGTGCGGAGATGGCGGAGCGGCTCACCCACTGGGTTGAGCCGTCGGTGTTCTTCGCGCAGCTCCAGGGCACGGTCGAGGTGTCCTGCACACAGCCGAGGAACAGATGGGTGTAGGTGTGGTTGATCCAGCGGTACCTGGCCCGGTCCGCGAGGAGCTGGTCGGTCAGCGGGTCCGTGCCGCCGTGCTCGCTCTTCCACTCCTCGCCGGCGCCCGCGTTGAACGCCAGGTCCAGGGTGAAGCCGTGCGCCTGCTCCCAGGAGGCGGCGTACCGGGCGTCGTCGGCCGTCATCCGGATCGGTGCGGTGGTGTCCGTGCTGCCGTCGCCGCAGTCGAAGTCGCCGGGGGTGCAGTTGCGCCCGGTGTCCCAGCGGGCGTCCGGGGCGAAGACGTCGTCCACGTGGACGGCGAAGTAGTTGCGGGCCTGCCCGAGGTGCACCCCTTGGGTCAGCCACTCGACCATGCCGCGGACCAGCACCCGGAACTGCTGCTGGTACTGGTTGTAGACGAAGGTCACGACCAGCTCGCGGCGGCCGTCGTGGGCGTACTCGCCGAGCAGGCTGCCGGTGCCGGTGCCGCCGGGCACCGGGATGTCGACATAGCTGGTGAAGCCGGTGCGGGGCCGCGCGACGAAGCCGTAGCTCTCGTCCACGGTGGGCGAGTTGTCCTCGAAGGAGAAGGAGCCCCGCAGATAGCCGAAGGGGCTCAGCCGGCCGGCCGCGGTGACGGTGGCGGTACGGCCGTCCAGCGGCCCGGCGTAGCCGCCGGCGTCCGTGTAGTCGAGGCCGACCTCGGGGTGGGCCCAGGTGGAGGCGTCCAGCTGCGGGATGCCGTACGTCCTCTCGTACGCCTCCAGGGCCGTCTGCTCGGCCGAGCCCGCGCCGAAGGGTGCCTCGTTCGGCAGGACGACGCCCTGGAACTTCGCGCGCGGCCGGCCGTCGACGGTGTCGCTGAGGAAGGTGCCGGTGAGGGCCGGCCGCGCGGAGTCGTTCAGATCGACCCGGGTGTACGGCACGCCCTCGCTCCGCAGCTGTGCGGTGATGGCGCCGACCGGGCCGGCGCCGTCGTCGACCACCAGCACCCTGAGGTCGACGCGCGGCTCGGGCGCGGCCGCCGCGCCCGGCACGGCGGTGCCGAGCGCGAGCATTCCCGCGGCCGTCGCGGTGACGGTCGCCGCCTGCCAGCGGCGCGCACGCTGAGTCATGACTGGTTCTCCCCCCGGAGGATCCCCGTCCGTGGGCCGTGACGGTACGGCGCGGGATCGGTGGAATTCAGGTGAAACCGCGGGTCACGGACCCGTCGGAACCCGATGAGTGTGGCTCACGCCACGGGGGCGGAGGGGGCGGAAGCGGCCATGACGCCACGTCCGGGTGAACGTCCGCAGGCATGATCGAACGCCCCCACGCGCGTAGTCTCGTCCCAAGTGTTCGCCGACAGGGTGAAGGCCCCGGTGCCGACAGTCCCCAGGCCTGGGCCTAGGGTCGGCTCTCGGGCCCGGTCGACCCACCCCGTTTCGGCCACAGCAACTTCACATCGGAAGCGAGAATTCACCACCGTGACTGCTCTGACTCTCAGCACCGCAGCGGCGCCCGGCCTGCGGGCCGACGCGATCGTGATCGGTGTCGCCAAGGGCGCCCAGGGCCCCGTCGTCGCCCCCGGCGCCGAGGCAGTGGACAAGGCGTACGACGGCAAGCTGGCCGGCGTCCTGGAGACCCTGGGTGCCTCGGGTGCCGAGGGCGAGCTGACGAAGCTGCCCGCCCCGGCCGGTTTCAAGGCACCGCTCGTGGTGGCGGTGGGCCTGGGCGCCGAGCCCGGCACCGAGGCCGAGGACGGCGAGGACGGCGCGGCCGGCTACGACCCCGAGGCGCTGCGCAAGGCCGCCGGCGTGGCCGCCCGGGCGCTCACCGGCACCAGGAAGGCCGCCTTCGCGCTGCCCGTGGACGGCCCCGACGCCATCGAGGCGATCGGCGAGGGCGTGCTGCTCGGCGCGTACTCCTTCGACCTCTACAAGGAGAACGGCAAGGACGCCAAGGCCGGCAGGAACGGCAAGAACGGCAAGGCGCCGCTGGCCGAGGCCGCGCTGCTCGGCGGCAAGCCGCGGGACGCCGCCCACAAGGGCGCCGTCGCCCGCGCCGTCGCGGTCTGCGAGGAGCTGAACCGCGCCCGCGACCTGATCAACATGCCGCCGAACGAGCTGAACCCCGCGATCTTCGCCGGGCTCGCCCAGACCGCGGCCAAGGAGCACGGCATCAAGGTGCAGGTGCTCGACGAGAAGGCGCTGGCCAAGGGCGGCTACGGCGGCATCCTCGGCGTGGGCGGCGGCTCGGCGGCGGCTCCGCGCCTGGTGAAGCTGACGTACGCGCCCGCCGGGGCGGAGAAGCACCTGGCCTTCGTCGGCAAGGGCATCACCTACGACTCGGGCGGCATCTCGCTGAAGCCGGCCGGGCACAACGAGACGATGAAGTGCGACATGAGCGGTGCCGCCGCCGTGTTCGCCGCGGTCGTCGCCGCCGCGCGGCTCGGCCTGGAGGTCAAGGTCACCGGCTGGCTGGCGCTGGCCGAGAACATGCCGTCCGGTGCCGCCCTGCGCCCGGGTGACGTGCTGCGCATGTACAGCGGCAAGACGGTCGAGGTCCTCAACACCGACGCCGAGGGGCGTCTGGTGCTGGCCGACGCGCTGTGGGCCGCCTCGCAGGAGAGCCCGGACGCGATCGTGGACGTCGCGACGCTGACCGGCGCGATGATGCTGGCGCTGGGCAGCCGGACGTTCGGTGTCATGGCCAACGACGAGGCGTTCCGCACCACGGTGCACGAGGTCGCCGAGGAGGTCGGCGAGCCGGCCTGGCCGATGCCGCTGCCGGAGCACCTGCGCAAGGGCATGGAGTCCCAGGTGGCCGACATGTCGAACATGGGCGAGCGGATGGGCGGCGGCCTGGTCGCCGGTCTCTTCCTGCGCGAGTTCGTGGGCGAGGGCATCCCGTGGGCGCACCTCGACATCGCCGGTCCGGCGTTCAACGAGGGCGGCCCGTTCGGGTACACCCCGAAGGGCGGTACCGGCACGGCGGTGCGCACGCTGGTCCGGCTGGCGGAACTGACCGCCGCGGGCGAGCTCGGCTGAGCCGCCGTACGCCGCGAGCCGTACGATCCATACCGTTCGCCCGGTTCGTACGGTTCGTACGGCCTCCGCAGGGGCGCCGGGGACTCTCGCACAGCCCCCCGCGCCCCCGCGGAGCCGCTCTAGTGGCCCGTCTCACACACCGGCCCGGCGTCTCGGTCCCCTCCGACAAGTGCAAAGATGGAGCCCGGCAGGACAGGGCCCCCACCGAAGGGCCGAAGCATCAAGCGGCCGGACACCAGCCGCCTGCCGGTCATCGGAGACCGGCGCACGGCGCACATGCATGGAGGACGTGACGTGGCGAACGACGCCAGCACCGTTTTCGACCTAGTGATCCTCGGCGGTGGTAGCGGTGGTTACGCCGCGGCCCTGCGCGGGGCCCAGCTGGGCCTGGACGTCGCCCTGATCGAGAAGGGCAAGGTCGGCGGTACCTGCCTGCACAACGGTTGCATCCCCACGAAGGCCCTGCTGCACGCGGGCGAGATCGCCGACCAGGCCCGCGAGAGCGAGCAGTTCGGCGTACGGGCCACCTTCGAGGGCATCGACATGGCGGCCGTCCACAAGTACAAGGACGATGTGATCGCCGGCCTGTACAAGGGCCTCCAGGGTCTCATCGCCTCCCGCAAGGTGACGTACATCGAAGGTGAGGGCCGCCTGTCCTCCCCCACCTCCGTGGACGTGAACGGCCAGCGCATCCAGGGCCGCCACATCCTGCTGGCGACCGGCTCCGTGCCGAAGTCGCTGCCGGGCCTGGAGATCGACGGCAACCGCATCATCTCCTCCGACCACGCCCTCGTCCTGGACCGCGTGCCGAAGTCCGCGATCATCCTGGGCGGCGGTGTCATCGGTGTCGAGTTCGCCTCGGCGTGGAAGTCCTTCGGTGCCGACGTCACCGTGATCGAGGGCCTGAAGCACCTCGTCCCGGTCGAGGACGAGAACTCCTCGAAGCTTCTCGAGCGCGCCTTCCGCAAGCGCGGCATCAAGTTCAACCTGGGCACCTTCTTCCAGAAGGCCGAGTACACCCAGGACGGTGTCAAGGTCACCCTGGCGGACGGCAAGGAGTTCGAGGCGGAGCTGCTGCTCGTCGCCGTCGGCCGCGGCCCGGTCTCCGCCGGTATCGGCTACGAGGAGCAGGGCGTCGCGATGGACCGCGGCTACGTCCTCGTCGACGAGTACATGCGCACCAACGTGCCGACCATCTCCGCCGTCGGTGACCTCGTGCCCACGCTCCAGCTCGCGCACGTCGGCTTCGCCGAGGGCATCCTGGTGGCGGAGCGGCTGGCCGGCCTGAAGGTCGTCCCGATCGACTACGACGGTGTCCCGCGGGTCACGTACTGCCAGCCGGAGGTCGCCTCGGTCGGTCTCACCGAGGCCAAGGCCAAGGAGGTCTACGGCGCGGACAAGGTCGTCTCGATCAAGTTCCCGCTCGGCGGCAACGGCAAGAGCCGGATCCTGAAGACGGCCGGCGAGATCAAGCTGGTCCAGGTCAAGGACGGTGCCGTGGTCGGCGTCCACATGGTCGGCGACCGCATGGGCGAGCAGGTCGGCGAGGCGCAGCTGATCTACAACTGGGAGGCGCTGCCGGCCGAGGTGGCCCAGCTCATCCACGCCCACCCGACGCAGAACGAGGCGCTCGGCGAGGCTCACCTGGCGCTGGCCGGCAAGCCGCTGCACATGCACGACTGACGCCTTCCGACATCGGGCGCGACGACACAGACTTCCGCAATTCGTTAGGAGCAACCGAAACCATGGCGGTTTCCGTAACCCTTCCGGCGCTCGGCGAGAGCGTCACCGAGGGCACTGTCACCCGCTGGCTGAAGGCCGAGGGCGAGCGCGTCGAGGCCGACGAGCCGCTGCTCGAGGTCTCGACCGACAAGGTCGACACCGAGATCCCGGCCCCGGCCGCCGGCATCCTGGCCTCCATCAAGGTCGCCGAGGACGAGACGGTCGAGGTGGGCGCCGAGCTGGCGATCATCGACGACGGCACCGGTGCCCCCGCCGCCGCCCCGGCCCCCGCCGCCGAGGCCGCTCCGGCTCCGGCCGAGGCTCCGGCCGCCCCGGTGGCCGAGGCCCCCGCCGCCGCTCCGGCCCCCGAGGCCCCGGCCGCTCCGGCCGCCCCGGCCGGTGGCGCCCAGGGCACGGACGTGGTCCTGCCCGCGCTCGGTGAGTCCGTCACCGAGGGCACCGTCACCCGCTGGCTGAAGCAGGTCGGCGACTCCGTCGAGGCCGACGAGCCGCTGCTCGAGGTCTCCACGGACAAGGTCGACACCGAGATCCCGGCGCCCGCCTCCGGCGTGCTGCTGGAGATCGTGGTCGGCGAGGACGAGACCGCCGAGGTCGGCGCCAAGCTCGCCGTCATCGGTGCCGCGGGTGCCGCCCCGGCCGCCGCTCCGGCCCCGGCCGCCCCGGCTCCGGCCGCCGCTCCGGCCCCGGCCGCCCCGGCTCCCGCGCCCGCCGCCCCGGCTCCGGCTCCGGCCGCCGCCGCTCCGGCGCCGGTCCAGCCCGCCGCCCCGGCCCCGGCTCCGGCGCCCGCGCCGGCTCCGGTCACCCCGGCGCCCGCCGCCCCCGCTCCGGCCGCCCAGGCGACCGACGAGGGCGCGTACGTGACCCCGCTGGTGCGCAAGCTTGCCGCCGAGAACGGCGTCGACCTGGGCGCCGTCAAGGGCACCGGCGTCGGCGGCCGTATCCGCAAGCAGGACGTCCTCGCCGCCGCCGAGGCCGCGAAGGCCGCCGCCGCTGCTCCGGCTCCCGCCGCTGCCGCCCCGGCCGCCGCCAAGAAGGCCCCCACCCTGGAGGCCTCCCCGCTCCGTGGCCAGACCGTCAAGATGCCGCGCATCCGCAAGGTCATCGGCGACAACATGGTCAAGGCGCTGCACGAGCAGGCGCAGCTGTCCTCGGTCGTCGAGGTCGACGTCACGCGCCTGATGAAGCTGCGCGCCAAGGCGAAGGACTCCTTCGCGGCCCGTGAGGGCGTCAAGCTCTCCCCGATGCCGTTCTTCGTCAAGGCCGCCGCGCAGGCGCTGAAGGCCCACCCGGTCATCAACGCCAAGATCAACGAGGCCGAGGGCACGATCACCTACTTCGACACCGAGCACGTCGGTATCGCGGTGGACTCCGAGAAGGGCCTGATGACCCCGGTCATCAAGCACGCCGGCGACCTCAACATCGCGGGCATCGCCAAGGCCACGGCGGAGCTGGCCGGCAAGGTCCGCGCCAACAAGATCACCCCGGACGAGCTGTCCGGCGCGACCTTCACCATCTCCAACACCGGTTCGCGCGGCGCGCTGTTCGACACGATCATCGTGCCGCCGGGCCAGGTCGCGATCCTCGGCATCGGTGCCACGGTCAAGCGCCCGGCGGTCATCGAGACCGAGGAGGGCACGGTCATCGGTGTCCGCGACATGACCTACCTGACCCTCTCCTACGACCACCGTCTGGTCGACGGCGCCGACGCGGCCCGCTACCTGACGGCGGTCAAGGCCATCCTGGAGGCGGGCGAGTTCGAGGTCGAGCTCGGTCTGTAGTCCCCGGGCCCTGTGCCTGTACGACGCCCCGTCCGGAGCTTCTCCGGGCGGGGCGTTTCGTGTTTGCCGGCACACGGTGCGTGTAAGGCTCGTCTCACCTGCGCGAAAGCGGCCCCACCCCTCCTACCCGCGGAGCGAACGCGCCGTATTGTCTAATCGTCAGCCCTCCCGAAGGAGCCCTCATGACCGCGCCCGTCGTCCACTCGCTGCGCGAACAGATCCGCGAGCACATCGTGGAAGGGATCGTCAGCGGGCGCTGGCAGCCGGGTGAGCGGATCGTGGAGCGCCGGATCGCCACCGAGCTGGAGGTCAGCCAGACCCCGGTGCGCGAGGCCCTGCGCGAGCTGGAGTCGCTGCGCCTGATCGAGTCCGCGCCGAACAAGGGCGTCCGCGTCCGGAACCTGACGGCGGCCGACCTGGAGGAGAGCTACCCGGTCCGGGCCGGCCTGGAGGCCATCGCCGCGGAGCTGGCGGCCGACCGCCTCGCCGAGGACTGCTCGGCCCTGGAGCCGCATGTCGCGGCCCTGTACGAGGCCGACCGCAACGCCGACGGCACGGCCCAGGTCCGGCACACCGTCGGCTTCCACCGCGAGCTGGTCCGCGCGGCGGACAACTCGGTGCTGCTGCACACGTGGGAGGGGCTCGGCATCGAGGTGTTCACGGCGCTGTCCATCCGCTGGCTGGGCACGGTGCAGCAGTCGTATGCGGAGGAGCACGAGGAACTGGTGCAGGCCTTCCGCAGGCGCGACCCGCGGATCGCCGAACTGGTGAAGGCGCACGTCCTCGGCTGCGCCCCGCGAGCCTGAGCACACCGTCGCTCACCTGCGAAAACAAGGCATTTTCGCGTCACCCGGTGCCAGTACCGAAGGCACCGGGTGCCGACTTTCTCCAAATCGAGAGGTTTTCCGGCTCAACCCTTTGATCGATCATCGATCAGGGAGTTACAGTCGCCGACGGACTTCCACCGAAGTCCGCTGCCCTGTCCTGCCAAAGACCTAGGGCACCCCCGAACCCTTGCCTGTGAGGGAACCCCCTTCGACTGAGGAAGGCGGCGACATGACCGACCCCAACGCCATCCAGCCGAGCGCGCTCGACCAGCTCCCGGACCGCGACCCGGAGGAGACCGCCGAATGGCAGGCCTCCCTCGACGCCGTCGCCAGGGAGGCCGGGCCGCACCGCGCCGCGTACCTGATGCGCCGCACGCTGGAGCGCGCCGAGGCGGGCGGCATCGCGCTGCCGAAGCTGCTGGAGACGGACTACGTCAACACCATCCCCACCTCCGCGGAGCCGGCCCAGCCCGGTGACCCGGAGATGGAGGCCCGGATCACCGCCTGGAACCGCTGGAACGCGGCCGCGATGGTGACCCGGGGCAGCAAGTACGGCGTCGGCGGCCACATCGCCACCTTCGCCTCGGCCGCCTGGCTGTACGAGACCGGCTTCAACCACTTCTTCAAGGGCAAGGAGGGCGACGGCTCCGGCGACCAGCTGTACATCCAGGGCCACGCCTCCCCCGGCATCTACGCCCGCGCCTTCCTGGACGGCCGGCTGACCGAGGCCCACCTGGACAACTTCCGCCAGGAGGCCGGCGGCAACGGCCTGCCGTCCTACCCGCACCCGCGCCGGCTGCCCTGGCTGTGGGAGTTCCCGACGGTGTCGATGGGCCTCGGCCCGCTCTCCGCCATCTACCAGGCGCGCTTCAACCGCTACCTCACCAACCGCGGCATCAAGGACGTCTCGTCCTCGCACGTGTGGGCGTTCCTCGGCGACGGCGAGATGGACGAGCCGGAGTCGACGGCGGCCCTCGCGCTCGCCGCCCGTGAGGAGCTGGACAACCTCACCTTCGTCATCAACTGCAACCTCCAGCGCCTGGACGGCCCGGTCCGCGCCAACTTCAAGATCGTGCAGGAGCTGGAGGCCCAGTTCCGCGGCGCCGGCTGGAACGTCGTCAAGACGCTGTGGGGCTCCGCCTGGGACGAGCTGTTCGCGCTGGACACCACGGGCGCGCTGGTACGCCGGCTGCGCCAGGTACCGGACGCGCAGATCCAGACGTACCAGACCCGTGACGCGGCCTACATCCGTCAGGACTTCTTCGGTGCCGACCCGGCGCTGGTGGAGATGGCGAAGCTGCTGAGCGACGACAAGATCCTCGAGTGCTTCCACCTCTCGCGCGGTGGTCACGAGGCCCGCAAGGTGTACGCCGCGTACAAGGCCGCCGTCGAGCACAAGGGCGCGCCGACCGTGATCCTGGCCCAGACGGTCAAGGGCCACACCCTGGGCGAGGGCTTCGCGTCGAAGAACGCCAACCACCAGATGAAGAAGCTGACGGTGGACGAGTTCAAGGCGATGCGCGACCTGCTCGAGCTGCCGATCAAGGACAGCGACTTCGTGGACGGCGTGGTGCCCTACGGCCACCCGGGTGCCGACTCCCCCGAGGTCCGCTACCTCCAGGAGCGCCGCGCGGCCCTGGGCGGTCCCGCCCCGGCCCGCCGTACGCACGCGCTGGCCCCGCTGCCGGCCCCGGCGGAGAAGGCCTTCGCCTCCTTCGACAAGGGCTCCGGCTCGCAGAACGTGGCCACCACCATGGCCTTCGTCCGCCTGATCAAGGACCTGGTCCGCGACAAGGAGACGGGCAGGCGCTGGGTGCCGATCGTCCCCGACGAGGCGCGCACCTTCGGCATGGAGTCGCTCTTCCCGTCCCTCGGCATCTACTCGCCGAAGGGCCAGACGTACGAGCCGGTCGACCGGGACCAGCTGATGTACTACAAGGAGGCGACGAACGGCCAGATCCTCAACGAGGGGATCACCGAGGCAGGTTCGATGGCCGACTTCATCGCCGCTTCGACGTCGTACGCGACGCACGGCGAGGCGATGATCCCGTTCTACATCTTCTACTCGATGTTCGGCTGGCAGCGCACCGCCGACCAGATGTGGCAGCTCGGCGACCAGCTCGGCCGCGGCTTCCTCATCGGTGCCACGGCGGGCCGTACCACCCTGACCGGTGAGGGCCTCCAGCACGCCGACGGCCACTCCCCGGTCATCGCCGCCACCAACCCGGCCGCGCTCTCCTACGACCCCGCGTTCGCCTACGAGATCGCGGTGATCGTTCGTGAGGGTCTGCGCCGGATGTACGGCGAGGCCAAGCCGGGCGAGGACCAGAACGTCTTCTACTACCTGACGGTCTACAACGAGCCGCTGCCGCAGCCCGCGAAGCCGCAGGGCCTCGGCATCGACGAGGGCATCGTCAAGGGTCTGTACCGCTTCAACACGGCGGAGTCGGCGGGCGTGACCGTGCCGGCCAACGCGCCGCGCATCCAGCTGCTGGGTTCCGGTACGGCGATCCACTGGGCCCTCAAGGCGCAGCAGCTGCTGGCCGAGGAGTGGGGCGTGGCCGCCGACGTGTGGTCCGCGACCTCCTGGGGCGAGCTGCGCCGGGACGCGCTGGAGGCGGACGCGGCGCTGCTGCGCGGCGAGGAGCGCGTCCCGTACATCCGGCAGGCCCTCCAGGGCGCCGAGGGTCCGGTGCTGGCCGTGTCCGACTACATGCGCCAGGTGCCCGACCAGATCGCGCAGTGGGTGGAGCAGGACTACTCCTCGCTCGGTGCGGACGGCTTCGGCCTCTCCGACACCCGTGAGGCCGCCCGCCGCCACTTCGGCGTCGACGCGGAGTCGATCGTCGCCGCGGCCCTGGCCCAGCTCGCCCGGCGCGGCGAGGTCAAGGCGACGGCCGTGAAGGAAGCGCGCGAGAAGTACGGTCTGTAGGCCCCGGCACACACCGGGTACCGCCGCGGCGGGCAGCAGGGCACACGTCCTGCTGCCCGCCGCTGTGCTTTTTCCGCGTGCGGCTGGGCGGCCGAGGCTGGATGCTGGTGCCGTGATGGACGAGACGGAGTTCTGGGAGCTGGTCGACAGCAGCCGTGCGGCCGCCGAGGGCGACCCCGAGGAGCAGGCCGACCTGCTCGTGGAGCGGCTGCTCCAGCGGGATCCCGATCAGGTCCTGGACTTCGCCCGGCACTTCGAGGCCCGGTACAACCGCGCCTACCGCTGGGATCTGTGGGGCGCCGCCTGGGTGCTGCTGGACGGGTGCAGCGACGACGCGTTCGACTTCTTCCGGTGCTGGCTCATCGGCCAGGGGCGAGAAGTGTTCGAGGGAGCGCTGCACGCACCGGACGAGCTGGCCGAGCTGCTGGAGGACTTCGACGAGGAGGTCGACGGGGACGGCGAGGAGCTGGGGTACGCGGCGGACGAGGCGTACGAGCAGCTCACCGGCACCGTGGCCCCGGAGCTGGGGATCGCCCCGGCACCGGCGGAGCCCGAGGGCACCCCGATCGACTTCGAGAACGAGGCGGTCCTCGCGGACCTTTATCCCAAACTTTGGGGTCGTTTCAAGGGCTGATTCCCTCGCGGAATTCGACCGAAAACGTTCCATCGGGGCCCGTCGAGTGCCCTCCAGCCCCCCTGAGCTGGGGCTTCAACCGTTTCCTCGGTATCTCTCGCCCCACTGGACACACCATCAGAAAGTATGCGCAGCGGGTGTGTTCCGGGTTCGGCGTGCGCCGGAGGTAGGCTGAGCGCAATCCGCAGGGCAGCCAGGTAGCAGGCGGCCCGGAAGCAGGTTGCCACCTGGCAGTCTGCCACCGGCCCGACTGCCAGGTGGCGGCTCGAAGTCACCCTCGACAAAGAATCGGGACCGCGAGGAGATGACATCGAAAGATCCGGCTCTGGAAAAGCGCAGGGTGCGTCTGGCGCTGCGCAGCTTCCGCAATGACGCGCACATCAGCCAGCCCGAGGTGGCCGAACGCCTCGCGTGGTCGCCCTCCAAGGTCATCCGGATCGAGGGCGGCTCGGTGGGGGTCTCCGTGACGGACCTGCGCGCGCTCCTCGATCTGTACGGCGTCACGGACGACACGATCCGCCGCGACCTGGAGCAGGCCACCCGGGAGAGCCGGCGGCCGCCGTGGTGGCACGCGTTCCGGGATGTGGTGAGCCCGCCGTTCAAGGCGTACCTCGGCCTGGAGAGCGCGGCGGACGAACTCTCCGCCTACGACCCGACCCTCGTCCCCGGCCTGCTCCAGACCGAGGGCTACACGCGCGCCCTGCTGGCCCACAGCGAGCTGCCGCCCCAGCGGATCGACGCGATCGTCCGGCTGCGGGCCGAGCGGCAGCGGCGGCTGCTGCGCGAGGCGATGGGGCCACGGCTGCGGTTCCTGGTGGACGAGGCGGCGCTGCGCCGCTGGGTCGGCGGTGCGGACACGATGCGCGAGCAGCTGGCCCGGCTGACGGCGGACGCCGCCGCGGCCCATGTGGACCTGGGCGTGGTGCCCTTCACCCGGGGGGCGCACCCGGTGCTGCGCCAGGGGTCGATCGCGCTGGTCTTCCGCAACGACGACGACGTCCTGTTCGTGGAGGGCCCGAACGGCGCGCTGACGACGCGGGACGACCAGCAGGCGGTCGCGGAGTACCTGGCGAGGTTCGAGGAATCCCGCGAGCAGGCTCTGTGCGGCGCCGAGGCGATCGCGTTCATCGACGAGGTGCTGGCCCAGTACCCGTCCTAGCAGGTTCCCACCGGACTGGAGACAGTCGGGCAGAGATCGGAGAGGGCCCGTGGCGGGTGTGCTCACCTGGATACGGCGGTGGTGGACAGGCGACGGCGCCTCCCGCCCCGGCACCGCTGTGCCGGAACCCGCTTCGCCGGAGGGCCAGGGCGGCTCCGCCGACCCGTCGGACCCTCCGGCCCCGGCTGCGGAGCCGGCCCCGGCGCCGGCCTCCTTCGAGCTGGCCTCGCCCCGGGACGTGCTCCCGGACCGGCCGCCGACCCTGAACGACCTGGCGCTGTTCCTGCTGCACTCGATCCTCGGCTCGACCCGCGCCCTGTTCAGGTTTCTCGCGGTGCTCGTGGTCATCGGCGCGGTGCTGGCATGGCGGGACGTGCCCGCCGACATCCACGCGCTGAGCCATCTGCTCGCCCCGGTCTCCGGTCCGGCCCTGCACGCCGTCCGGGCGAGCTGGCTATGGCTCGGCGGCGTCGGCGCGCTCACCGTCGGCTACCGCCGAATACGCGCCCGGCGCGCGGGCCGTGCCCAGGAGCCGTCCGGCGGCACCGCGCCTAGTCCGGCGCCCGGAACCGCCGTACCTCCGCAGCCCGACCCGCCAGCTGCGGAAAGCGACGTACGGCAGCCGTAGCCCCCCGGTCCAGCAGGACTCCGGTGGCGGCCGCCGTGACCGTGCCCACCACCCCCCACACCCAGGGCCGCAGTTCCGGTGTCACCGGCAGGGAGAGGAGGACGCCCGCCAGTGTCCCGGTGCTGCCCGCGAGCACGAAGCCGAGGACGAGCAGGACGATCAGCGGTAACAGGGGTCTGCCGCGCTGCCGTTCGGCGTCACCGACGGCAAGCCGCGTCTCAGCGGATTCCCCCATCTCGCCCCCAGACAGCTGAATTGGACTCTGGCGGTGATGCGGATGCCCTCTCACTGCTGGGCCCAATCGAATCACAGCCACCCCCCGTCCCTCGTGTCCACCCCGTCCCCTGGCCGGAAGTCACCCCTCATACGGGTTCCATTCCGGTCCATTGGGGCTCTTCAGTGGTTGTACCGCATAACGCGGCCAGAAATGCCTGCCAGGCCGGCCCCCCGAAGGCGACGACATGGGTACGCGGACGATGGGATTCACGCACTCGGACTCCCCCGTCCGTCACCGCGACCTCCACGCATTCATACGGGTCGCACGCACTGCTTCGGTGCCAGTCGAGCCCGAGCAGACCACCCTCGCTCACCCCTGACTACCTCTCACCCCGCGGTCGGAAGACCGATCGGGCGAGGCCCCGCGCTGGACACCCCCGTGCCGGAAACCCCCCGTGTTTCCCACGTGCGACGGTCCGCACGCACCGTATCGCACGCGCGTGGACGCCCGCAGGAGGACGGCGGGAGTGGCCGGTGCGCGGCACGACCCGACCGCCGGTCACACACTCCTGCCCCACTTTTACCCTGAAAGGGTAGGCTCTCCGAACCCGCTGCGCCAAGTTGCAATCAGGCCCTATTTCCTTGTGCCGTAAGGGACTTCACGGTCGCGTGCCCCCAAGTGGGCAGCCTGGGCCGGGTGTTGACCCGCCGGTCGGCTGCTGTGCGGCACGACGGTGGGGTGCGCAGTGGGCAGCGGGCTGCGCGCGGCCTGTGGCGGGCCGGTGGACGGCGTGGTGGCGGGCGGCACGGGTGCGGGCGGGCGGCCCTGGAGCCGGGCGGCGCGCTCCCTGATCTCGGGCAGGCGGGCGGTCAGGGCGGCGCCGGGACAGCTGGTCATATAGCCGGCGTCGTGACCGGCCAGGGCGGGCAGGGTGGCGACGGTGCCGGCCGGATAGCGGCTGCCGCCGTTGCTGGAGACGAGCCGGACGTGCTCGCGCGGGTCGACCCCGGCCGGGCCCAGCTTCCAGGCGGCGAGGGCGGCGATCGCCTCGGTCATGGCCCGGGGCACGGGGACCCCGGCGGTGAAGGTGCCGAGGGCGGCGATGCCGGCGGTGCGGTGGTTGAAGCCCTGGGTGTGGGCGCCGGTGACGGGCCGGTCGACGCCGCCGGCGCGCCCTTCGTAGATGGTGCCGCAGCGGTCGACGAGGAAGTTGTAGCCGATGTCGTCCCAGCGCCGGGCGCCGGTCTGGCCGGCGTAGAGATGCCGGATGATGCGGGGCGCGTCGGCGCAGCGGTAGCCGTTCGGCGAGTCGGTGTGGTGCACGAAGACGGCGATCACCTGGTCGTCGTAGCGCGGCGGCGGCTGTCGGTGCGCCGCGGTGGGGCCGGTCAGCCAGACGGAGCGGGGCACGATGGCCGGCCGGGCGACCCGCCGCAGGTTCTGCGGCCGGCCCGCGGCGGGCGGGTCCAGGCGGACGGCGACGGGGCGGTCGGCGCCGCGCGCGCACAGCACCAGTGCCAGCACGGCGAGCACTCCGGGCAGACAGCCCAGCAGCACCAGGACGGCACCGGGTATCCGGCCGGCTCGCGGCGATCTTCTCGGGACACGCATGGTCCCACTCTCGGGCCGGAGCGCCGCGCCCGCGATGTGCGCTGTGCCACCTGGTGGAACCATCGTCCCTGTACAGGACGTTTTGGTGATACAGGCACAGGGACAGAGAAAGGCGGCTCCGTGGACCTGCTCGACCTGCTGCTCGTGCTGGTGGTCCTGCTCTACGCGGCCTCCGGTTACCGGCGCGGACTGGTGGCCGGCTGTGTCTCGCTGGCCGGGTTCGTCGGCGGCGCGGCCGTCGGCGTGTGGCTGCTGCCCTGGGTGACCGGCCTGGTGGCGCGGGGGACGCCGCAGGCGACGGTGGTCGCGGTGCTGACGGTGCTGGGGCCGGCGGTGCTGGGGCACGAGCTGGCGGGCCGGCTGGCGCTGCGGCTGCGCGGGGAGCTGGACCGGGGACCGGGGGCGCTGCGGGTGGCGGACGGCGTCGGGGGCGCGGCGGCCAACTCGGCGGCGGTGCTGATCGTGGCCTGGGTGGCGGCGAGCGTGCTGGCCGCGGCCCCCTCGCAGACCCTGACGACGCAGATCCGGAACTCGACGCTGCTCGGCGCGGTGCAGCGGACGATGCCGGACACCACCCCCGCGTGGTTCTCCCGGGCCACCTCCGCGCTGACGGAGGCGGGCTTCCCGCAGGTCTTCAACCCGTTCGAGAACGAGTCGACGGCCCAGGTGCCCCGGCCCACCGGGGACAGCGTCACCCCGGCCGCAGCGAACGCCGCCAAGGCGAGCACGGTGAAGATCGAGGGCGCCGCGGGCAACGAGGGCCGGGAGGGCAGCGGTTTCGTGTACGCGGCGCGGCATGTGATGACCAACGCGCACGTGGTGGCGGGCATCGACCGGCCGAGCGTGCGGATCGGCGGGGTGGGGCCCTCGTATCCGGCCCGGGTGGTGCTCTTCGACCCCAACCGGGACGTGGCGGTGCTGTACGTGCCCCGGCTGCGCGCCCCGGTGCTGCGCTTCGACGGCGGCGCGGGGCGCGGGGACTCGGCGGTGGTGGCCGGCTATCCGCAGGACGGCGGGCTGAACCTCCAGGCGGCGACGGTGGCGGGCCGGCTGCGGGCGAACGGCCAGAACATCTACAACGACCGCGTGGTCACCCGGGAGATCTACCAGGTCCGCTCGACGGTCCGGCCGGGCAACTCCGGCGGCCCGCTGCTCACCACCGGCGGCAAGGTCTTCGGGGTGGTCTTCGCGCGCTCCACCTCGGACGCCGAGACGGGGTACGCGCTGACGGCGGCCGAGGTGGCGGGCGACGCCGCCCGCGCGGCGACGGCGACGGCCCCGGTGGACACGGGCGCCCTGGTCGACTCCTAGCACTCACGCCGTACGGCTCATACGGCACGGCTCACAGGCTGCGGCCCATGAACACGTCGTCCACGTACGTCCCGTCTATGAGGAACTCCTCCGGCAGTACGCCCTCCACGGCGAACCCCTCGGACGCGTAGAGCCGTCGCGCCGGGGTGTTGTGCCCGAGCACGCGCAGGGTCAGCCGGCGTGCGCCGCGCCTGCGCGCTTCCTCGGCGGCGGCCCGCAGGAGTGCGCGGGCGAGCCCCAGCCCGCGCGCCTCCGGGGCGACGGCGAGGCCCTGGATCTGGAGGACGTGCGCGTTGACGGCGAGCGGGGTCGGCCGGCCGAGCCGGATGTAGCCGGCGACGCGCCCCTCCAGCTCGGCGACCAGATGGTCGCGCGGGTCGTGCCGCTCGTCGAAGAAGGGCTGGTACGGCGGCTTCGGCTCGGGGGAGACCGCGTGCAGGGGGGACCAGGTGATCCGGTCGAGGAGCGCCAGCTGCTCCTCGTCGGCGAGCACGGCGGGCCGGAGGGAGGGTCGGGGCATGGCGCTCACCCTACGGCGCGCCGCGCGGGGCCCCCAAGGGGTTTCCGGGCCCGGAAAAAGGCGGTCGACCGGATGCGACCTGGCGAGGCCAGCGCGGCAGCGGAGAACCGGCGTGACCACATGCGACCTCTATGCGACCGTGCCCTGTCGATGCGCGACTGCCGTTGACCGGTCGGCACCCTAACCTCGACCCGAACTCGGGTATCCCCGGAGCCTGTTGGGGGCATGACGTCTCCACCGGCCGCGCAACCACAGGAGGGGCCTCGTGCTTGAGCCCGCGTACCAGGTGGACGTCGTCATCGTCGGAGCCGGAATCGCCGGACTCTCGGCGGCTCACCGGCTGACCAGTGCAGGAGTCACCACCGCGGTCCTGGAGGCCGCCCCGTACGTCGGCGGCCGTATGTCGACCGAGAAGGTCGACGGCTTCCGGCTGGACCGCATGGGACAGCTGCTGTCCACGTCCTACCCCGAACTCCGCCTCACCCCCGGCCTCGACGCCCTCACCCTGCGCCGCTTCGCGCCGGGCGTCCTGCTGCACCGCGACGGCCGCCGGCACCGCGCGGGCGCGCCGGCGAGCACGGGGAGCGCAAGGGGCGCACTCCATGTGGTGCGCGCCTTCGCCAGCGCCCCCCGGGGCACGGCGGCCGCGCCCGGCCGGGCCGGCGCCCCGGTGAGCGCGGTCGACCAGGCGCGGCTCGGCGCCGCGCTGGGCCGGATCGCCGCGACCCCCGTCGAGCGCCTCCTGGCCCGCCCCGAGATGCCCGCCGCGCAGGCCCTGGCCACGCGCGGGGTGCCGGCGCGCACCATCGAGGGCTTTCTGCGGCCGCTGCTCGCCGCGCTGCTGTGCGACCCGGAGCTGAGCACCTCCAGCAGGTGCGCCGATCTGGCGCTGCGCGCCTTCGCGAGCGGCCGGCTGGCGGTGCCGGAGGGCGGTGCGGAGATGCTGCCGGAGCTGCTGGCCGGGGCCCTGCCGCCGGGCACGGTGCACACCGGGGTGCGGGTCACCTCGGTCTCCACGACCGCGGTGACGACCGCGGAGCACGGCGAGATCCGCTGCCGGGCGGTGCTGCTCGCGACCGACGCGCGGGCCGCGGCGGAGCTGCTGCCGGGGCTGCGGGTGCCGGAGTTCCACGCGGTCACGGTGGTCCACCACACCACCGACGACCCCGGGCCGGCGTTCTCCGTCGGCACCTCGCTGCTGCTGGACGCGGACCGGGGCGGGCCGGTGGCGCACACGGCGGTGCTGAGCACGGTGGACCCGAGCCGGGCGCCGGCCGGCCGGGTGCTGATCTCCTCGACCGTCCTCGGCCCGCCGCCCGAGGGCGTGGAGACGGCCGTACGGATGCACCTCGCCCGGCTCTACGGCACCTCCACGCGCCGCTGGGAGACGCTGGCCGTGCACCACACCCCGGAGGCGGTCCCGGCGATGCGCCCGCCGCACGATCCGCGCCGCCCGGTACGGCTGCTGGCCGGCCTGTACGTGTGCGGCGACCACCGCGACACCAGCACGGTCCAGGGCGCCCTGCACTCCGCCCACCGCGCCGCGGCAGCGATCCTGACGGACCTGGGCGCGGCGGGCTCGATGCACAGCGCGGACCCGGCCCCCGTGCTGCCGAAGGCGGCGTAGCCGGGGAGGGGGTGGCCTACCCGAGCGCCGCCACCCTCTCCCGGTAGCCCCGCACGGGTGCCGCGTCCTTGTACGGCTCAAGGCGGCGCTCGAAGTCCCGTACGTACTCCACGGCGCGAGCGCTCCGCATCTCCGCCGCCTGCCCCGCCGCCTCCGCCGCCAGCGCGCACGCCTGGTCGAGCTCGCCGAGGCCGAGGCGGGCGGTGGCGAGGACGACCCGGCAGAAGAGGCGGCTGCGGGCGAAGGAGGGGGCCCGCAGCTGGAGGGAGCGTTCGGCGTGCTGGGCGGCGGCCCGGAACTGCTGCAGATCGCGGTGGCAGTGCCCGAACTCGTCGGCGAGCTGGGCCTCGTCGAAGAACCTGGCCCAGTACGGCACGTCGTCCCCGGGCCGGGCCGCCTCCAGCGCGCGCTCGGCCCGCACCAGCGCGGCCGTGCACGCCCGCACCTCGCCCAGCACCGCGTGCGCCCGCGCCTCCGCCGAGTGCAGCAGCGCCTGCACGACCGGCGGGGCGCCGGTGCCGACGCCCTGCTGGGCGACCCGGGCGAGCTGGACGGCCTCCCGGCCGTGCCCGAGGTAGACCGCCTGGCGGCTCATGGTGACCAGCACGAAGGAGCCGTACGACCGGTCGCCGGCGGCCTGGGCCAGCCGCAGGGCCTGCACGAAGTACCGCTGGGCGAGCCCGTGCGCGGCGATGTCGTACGACGTCCAGCCCGCGAGCCGGGTCAGATCGGCGGCGGCGCCGAACAGCCGGCGGCCGGTCTGCTCGTCGTAGGTGCCGCGGAGCATCGGCTCGCACTCGTGCTCCAGATAGCGCACCAGGGCCTGGCGGGCGTGGCCGCCGCCGAACCGGTCGTCGAGGGTGCGGAACAGCTCGCCGACCGAGCGCAGCGCGGCGATGTCGCCGCCGGTGACCTTGTGCCCGGGGGCGCGTTCGGCGTGCCCGCGCGTCCGCGGCGGTGCGAGCGGCTGCGGCCGCACCACCCCCGGGCGGCCCTGCGGGGGCACCCGGGGCACCGGCTCCCGGGCCACCTTGTCGTCGGGCTTGCCGATCAGCCAGTCCCGGCTGGGCACCACGAGCCCGGCCGGGGTGAAGGCGATCTTGCGCAGTTCGGCATGGCTGCCGGAGTCCTTGCGCCACAGCCCGCTGACGATGTCGACGGCCTCCTCCGGGGAGGCGGCGAACTCCAGCCCGGCGTAGACCGGCGCACAGGCGTCCAGGCCGAGGTCCTGGGCGGTGAGCCGGCGCCCGAGCCGGCGGGTGAACACCTCGGCGATCAGGGCCGGGGTGGTGCCCCGCGGCTGCTGCCCGCGCAGCCAGCGGGTGACCGAGGTCTTGTCGTATCTGAGATCCAGCCCGTGTTCCAGACCCAGCTGGTCGACGCGACGGGCCAGACCCGCGTTGGAGAACCCAGCTTCTGCGATGAGCGCGGCGAGCTGGCGGTTGGGGGTGCGCTGCGCGGGTCGGTCCGTCATCTGCGGTGCGGTCTCCTGCCTTCCGGTCTTCTGAAGTGCCCGGTTTGCCTCTGAGCAGCCCTTATGGCCTCACGAACGGCGCGAATGTAGCGGTAAGTGAACAGGCAGTCGCATAATTCGCCCCCCATTCATCCGATCGTGTGAGGAACGCCCTCTCGGCTGACGTACTCCGGACGGACGTACAGTGGCGTGAGCGCAGAACATGCCTGACAACCGTCGCCGAGGGAGGCGCTTGCCGTGAGTGAGTTGCGGTTCGTCCGCATGGGGTTCGGTGCGGACCTCGTGGACTACCAGGTGGCCTGGGACGAGCAGCGCCGGGTGCACGCGGCGCGGTTCGCCGACGAGGTGCCCGACACCGTGATCCTCCTGGAGCACCCCCCGGTCTACACGGCGGGCCGCCGCACCGAGGACAGCGAGCGCCCGCTGGACGGCACCCCGGTCATCGACGTGGACCGCGGCGGCAAGATCACCTGGCACGGGCCGGGCCAGCTGGTCGGCTACCCGATCCAGAAGCTGCCGCGCCCGGTGGACGTGGTCGCGCACCTGCGCCGCCTGGAAGAGGCGATGATCCGGGTGTGCGCCGAGTTCGGCATCGAGACCTCCCGGGTCGAGGGCCGCGCCGGGGTCTGGGTCCTCGGCGACCCGATCGAGCAGCGCCCCGCGCTCGGAGGCCTGACGCTCGACTTCGCGCCGCGCGCCGACGACGACGAGTTCGACCACCGCCTGGTCGGCCCCGAGTACGCACCCTCGCGCGCGGGCCGCCGGCACGAGGACCGCAAGATCTGCTCCATGGGCATCCGGGTCGCCAAGGGCGTCACGATGCACGGCTTCGCTCTGAACGTGAACCCGGACACGGCGAACTTCGACAAGATCATCCCCTGCGGCATCCGTGACGCGGGCGTCACCTCCCTCTCCCACGAACTCGGCCGCGAGGTCACCATCGAGGAGGTGCTGCCGGTCGTCGAGAAGCACCTCCAGGACGTCCTGGGCAACGCGGACCTGAAGCCGCGGGTGATCGAGCAGGCGTCCGCCTGACCGGCCCAGGCCGGAACCGACTCGGGGCCACCAAATCCACGGGCGTACCCTTGGGAACGCCGAAGAATCAATCGCTAGGGAGCCGACGTGTCCGCAGTCTCACCCGACGGACGCAAGATGCTGCGCCTGGAGGTCCGCAACAGCCAGACCCCCATCGAGCGCAAGCCCGAGTGGATCAAGACCCGGGCGAAAATGGGCCCCGAGTACACGAAGATGCAGAACCTCGTGAAGAGCGAGGGCCTGCACACGGTCTGCCAGGAAGCCGGCTGCCCGAACATCTACGAGTGCTGGGAGGACCGCGAGGCGACCTTCCTCATCGGCGGCGACCAGTGCACCCGACGCTGCGACTTCTGCCAGATCGACACCGGCAAGCCCGAGGCGCTGGACCGCGACGAGCCGCGCCGCGTGGGTGAGTCCGTGGTCACCATGGACCTGAACTACGCCACCATCACCGGCGTCGCCCGCGACGACCTGGAGGACGGCGGCGCCTGGCTGTACGCGGAGACCGTGCGCCAGATCCACCAGCAGACGGCGGAGCGCGAGGGCGGCCGGACCAAGGTCGAGCTGCTGGCCCCCGACTTCAACGCCGTCCCGGAGCAGCTGGCCGAGGTCTTCGCCTCCCACCCCGAGGTCTTCGCGCACAACGTCGAGACGGTCCCGCGGATCTTCAAGCGGATCCGCCCCGGCTTCCGTTACGAGCGTTCCCTGAAGGTCATCACCGAGGCCCGCGACTTCGGCCTGGTCACCAAGTCCAACCTGATCCTCGGCATGGGCGAGACCCGCGAAGAGGTCAGCGAGGCGCTCAAGCAGCTGCACGACGCCGGCTGCGAGCTGGTCACCATCACCCAGTACCTGCGGCCCTCCGTGCGGCACCACCCGGTGGAGCGCTGGGTGAAGCCGGAGGAGTTCGTGGAGCTGAAGGAGGAGGCCGAGCAGATCGGCTTCTCCGGGGTGATGTCCGGCCCGCTGGTCCGGTCCTCCTACCGGGCCGGGCGGCTGTACCAGATGGCCGTGGAGAAGCGCGGCACGTACGTCGCCGCCCAGGCGGTCTGAGCCACCACCGACGGCGCGTGTGAATTCACGCATACGGCACGACCGGCCCGTTGTGGCCGACTCGACGCGGTCCCGCGCGTCCTCGCTGATGAGGGCGCGTTCCGGGGCCGCGTCCGCGTTTCCGGTCCGCGCATCAGGTCTTCATGGGTGTTTGACCGGTCGGACATGCACTGGTAACACCGATCAGTGAGCATGGCATCACACCCCGTAGAACCTACTGAGGGGGGACCCCGATCATGCAGGCCGCGCCCGTACGCGCCACCGCCATCCCGTCCTTCACCGACGCCCTGCGGGCCGTGGAGTCGCTGCTGATGAGCGGCGGCCAGCGCACCGCACGCCGCAACGCCTGGACCTCCGTGCTGGAGGACCGCCGCCGGGCCAAGGACCGGGTCGAGGCCCAGCGGGTCCTGGACCGGGCCGCCACCCTGCCCTGACGTCCGCCGTCGCAGGGCGCCGCCGGGCACTGCCGTCGTCGGCGCTCCCGGCGCCACGTAGACTTCGTGGCATGGCGAGGAAGGAACCCGCGGCGGACGCCGCGAACGCAGGGCGACTGAAGCAGATCGCTCTCACGTACAAGATGACCCGCAAGGCCGACACCAAGATCGGTCTTGTACTCGCGGCCGTCGGCATCGGCACCCTCGGTGTCTTCCTCGCGATCGGCTTCTTGATCGGTCACCCGGTCTACCTGGGCATCTTCGGCCTGCTGGTCGCGGTGCTGGCGACGGCGATCGTGTTCGGCCGCCGTGCCGAGCGGGCCGCCTTCGGTCAGATGGAGGGCCAGCCGGGCGCCGCCGCGGCCGTGCTGGACAACATCGGCCGGGGCTGGACGACGACTCCGGCGGTCGCGATGAACCGCAGCCAGGACGTGGTGCACCGGGCGGTCGGCAAGGCCGGCATCGTGCTGGTCGCCGAGGGCAACCCCAACCGGGTGAAGAGCCTGCTGGCCGCCGAGAAGAAGAAGATGAACCGCATCGTCGCCGATGTGCCGGTGCACGACATCATCGTGGGCAACGGCGAGGGACAGGTCGAGCTGAAGAAGCTGCGGACCACCATGCTGAAGCTGCCCCGGGTGCTGGCCGGCCCCCAGGTGACGGCCACGAACGACCGGCTGCGGGCCATGGGTGACCTGATGAGCAACATGCCGCTGCCCAAGGGGCCCATGCCCAAGGGGATGCGGATGCCCAAGGGCGGGCAGCGGGGGCGCTAGCCCCTAGGAGCACCTGAACTGGGGGCCGTAGGTGCCCGGCCTGTGGTGGAGGGGGATCTCCATCAGCTCCACGGCCGGGGCCTCCATCGCGCGCATCGAGCGGATCGCCGCGCCCAGGCTGCGGGAGCCGCCGCCGGACCAGGCGTCCTCCAGGGCCGCGAGCACATCGGTGTAGGTGCCGTCGAACCGGTCCAGGAGGCGTTGCACCTGCTCCGGCGGGTCGGGCCAGCCGCCGGCCGGTACCCGGGCCATCGGGCGGGCCTCCGGAAACGGCACGGGGGCGCCGGTGAAGTGCCAGCCGTGCTCGGTACGGCGCAGCTGGCGTCCGTGGTAGATCTCGGCGAAGGCGTAGTAGTGGGCCGGGTGGTCGTCCTGGTAGGCGTCGGCCGGTGAGCCGGCGGTGCCCTCGCCCTGCTCCTTGATGATCTCGATGGCCTGTTCCACGTCGTCCAGGTTCGCCACCGGCTTCAGCTCGTCGGCCCCGATCCGGCTGGACAGCTGGCCCTCGGCCGACAGCTCCGGCGCGGTGCGGTGGAACGCCTCCAGCAGACCGCCGTAGAAGTCGCCGATGCCCGGCGAGAGTTCCCTCTTCCGGGCGAGCGGCTCGTCGGGGGCCTCGATCGCCATCATCACGTCGTGCACGAAGGACCGGGTCAGCCCCGACAGGTAGACGTTCACCCCGGCGCGTACGCCGCCGGGCAGCGGACCGGGGTAGACGGGTGCCGCGCGCCTGAGGCGGGGGCGGCCGCCGACCGCCGCGAGCAGGTTGCAGACCACGCCCAGGTGGTACATCTCGTCGCCGACGATCCGCTGGATCAGCCGCGCGGCCTCGCAGCCGCGGTCCGTGACGGACCACCACGCGCACAGGTAGGGCGGGATCGTGGAGAGTTCGATCTCCGCGGCGACCTGGAGCGCCGCCCGCAGCCAGCCGACCCCGCGGCCGCCGCCGGGAACGGCCAGCAGCCGCGCCACCGGGCCGGGGAACGGGTCGTCCGCCGGCGGTTCCACGGCCTCGGCCGGGGCGGCCGCCGTGACCGGCGCCGCGGCGGCCAGCGCGGCCGTCGCCAGGAAGCTCCTACGTCCGAACGGGGCGATCTCCGGCCCGTCCGCGTCGTCCGTCGTACCCGTCACCGCTGCCTCCGCTCGTGGCCTGGGACCCTCCGACAGCTCGCGAAGCTAGCAGCCGGTGCCGCCGTTGCCGGGGCATCAGGGCGCCGGTGGGGCCGTACTCCCCCGGACACGCCGCCGAACGGAGCATCCGGCCGGTTATCGGCTCATCCACTCCTAGCCTTCGGAATGTGACAAAACGCCATATCGCATACGTTTCGTGCGCCACCGCGCTGTGCAGCGCGCTCCTGGCCGCCGCCCCCGCCTCCGCCGCCCATCGCACCCTGGTGGTGCGTCCGGGTGAGTCGATCCAGAAAGCGGTGAACGCCGCCCAGCCCGGCGACACGGTGCTCGTGCTCGCCGGCACCTACCGCGAGAGCGTGAAGCTGACCACGCCCGGCCTGACACTGCGCGGCATGGGCTCGCGCACCGTGCTCCAGCCCGCCGCGCAGAAGACCACGGCCTCCCGCATGGCGGAGAAGTCCTGTGCGGAGCAGGGCAACGGCATCTGTGTCGTCGGGGCCAAGAACCAGCCGGTCCAGGACGTCACCGTCGCCCACCTGACCGTGCGTGGGTTCTCCCGGATCGGTGTCATGGCCGTGGGCGCGGACCATCTGACCGTGCGCGGGGTGACCTCCGAGAAGAACGGCCAGTGGGGCATCGCCGAGGAGCGCTCCACCCGCAGCGTCTACCGGGACGACATCGCCCGCGACAATGGCGACGCCGGCCTGTTCCTCGCCAACACCGTGAAGGACGAGGCGGGCGCCACCGACACCCGGGGCACGGTGATCGAGCGGAACCTGCTGGAGGGCAACCGGATCGGCGTCACCGTGCGCCGGCTGCGCAACCTCACCGTCGCGGACAACTCCGTCACCGGCAACTGCGCGGGCGTGTTCGTCGTCGGCGACGAGAACAAGCCGAAGGCGGGCGCGCTGACCGTCAGCGACAACCGGATCGAGAAGAACAACAAGTACTGCGAGAAGACCGCCCGGCTGGCCTTCCTCCAGGGCTCCGGCATCGTCCTGACCGGCGCCGAGGACACCGAGGTGACCCGGAACCTGGTCACCGGCAACTCCGGCAAGTCCCCGCTGTCGGGCGGCATCGTGCTGTTCAAGAGCTTCGTGGGCGTGACCAGCGAGCGGAACCGGATCAGCGGCAACACGCTGTCGGAGAACGGCCCCGCGGACCTCGTCAACCAGGAAGCCACCAAGAGCGGCAACACCTTCCAGAGCAACTCCTGCCGGACCTCGAAGCCCGCCGGTCTGTGCTGAGCGCACGGCCGTACCACCCCCACCCAAGGAAGGAGGGCGGCGCATGACCGCACCATCCCGCGAGTTCCAGGCCCCCGCGGTGCAGGAGGCCGCTTCCGCCCCGCCGCCGTCGATGCGGCTGCGGGAGCTGGTGTTCGGCGCGGCGTGCGCCGCCGCCGTCCGGGCGGCCGCCCGGCTGGGCGTCCCGGACGCCCTCGGGGACGCCCCCATGACCGTGGAGGGCCTGGCGGCCGCGGTGCACACCGAGCCCAAGCCGCTGCGCCGGCTGCTGCGCGCCCTGTCCTGCTACGGCGTCTTCGCCGAGCGGCCCGACGGGACGTTCGCGCACACCGAGATGTCCCGGCTGCTGCGCACGGACGACCCGCACAGCCTGCGGGACATCGCCCTGTGGTGCACCGAGCCGTGGACCTGGGACGCCTGGCCGAAGCTGGACGAGGCGGTGCGCTCCGGCCGGAACGTCGTGGAGGGCCTGTACGGCAAGGAGTTCTTCGTCTATCTGAACGAGGACGCCCCCGAGTCCGCGGACGTCTTCAACCGGGCGATGACCACCTCCAGCGAGCAGTCGGCCCGCGATGTCGCCGCCCTGCTGGACCTGTCGGGCGCCACGTCGGTCGCGGACCTCGGCGGCGGCCAGGGGCACGTGGTGGCGAGCCTGCTCGACAAGTACCCGGCGATGCGGGGCTATCTGCTGGACCTGCCCCGGGTGGTGGAGAACGCCCTACCGCGGCTGCGCCCGGGCGGGGACCTCGCGGACCGGGCGGAGATCGTGCCCGGTGACGTCCGGGTGTCCGTGCCGGTCGAGGCCGACGTCTACATCATCAAGAACATCCTGGAGTGGGACGACGGGTCCACCGCGCGGCTGCTGGCCAACGTGGTGGAGCGGGGCGGTCCGGGCACCCGGGTCGTGGTGATCGAGAACCTGGTGGACGACACCCCGTCGATGCGGTTCAGCACCGCCATGGACCTGCTGCTGCTGCTGAACGTGGGCGGGGCCAAGCACACCACCGCCAGCATGGTGGAGCGGCTGACGGCCGGGGGGCTGACCGTCGGGGACATCCGGCCGGTCAACCCGTATCTGCACGCGTTCGACTGCACGGTCTCCGGGTGAGCCGGCTCCCCCGGAACGCCACCGGTGCCGGGTCCGCGTACGACGCGGGCCCGGCACCGGTGTCCGGAGGGCGGGTTCAGCTACGGGCGTCGCGCTCCCAGAGGTAGAAGCGCTGCGCCATGGCGTCCTTCGGGGACCGCCAGGTCTCCGGGTCGTAGGCGCTGACGTACGCCGAGAGCCGCTCGCTGACGTCCTCGAACTCGGGGTGCGAGGTGACCTTGGCGATGGCCGGGCCGGGCTCGCGCTCGGACTCGATGAGGTGCATGTACACATCGCCGAACTGGAAGAGGCTGCGCCGCACCACACCGACGAGGTGCGGCAGCTCGCCCCGGTCGGACTCGGCGAACACCTTGGCGATGTCGGGGGCGGAGCCCGGGGCCATCCGGGCGACGATCAGGGCCTGGTGCACGGTTGTCTCCTCGTCGTCCGGGCTCAGTCGGTGGCCAGGGCGGGGGCGGGCCGGTGACCGGCGGCCGCCTTCTCGATCTTGTCCCGGATCAGGGCCATCTGGATCTTGGAGTTCCGGTTGATGTTGTCGGTCATCCAGTCGTCGTCGACCGGCGCCTCCGGCTTCATCTGGAAGTCCTGGGTCCACACCATGCGGGTGCCGGCCGGTACCTCCTCGTACTTCCAGTGGATGTTCATGTAGGCGAAGGGGCCGGTCTCGACCCGGCGGGCCCGCACCTCCAGGCGGGGACGGTCCGTCTCCCGCTCCGAGACCCAGCTCCACACCGTGCCGTTCTCGTCGGGGTGCATGGTGAGCCGGAAGGTGGTCTTGTTCCCCTCCTGGGAGAGGATCTCGGCGCTGGCGTACTCGGTGAAGAGGTTCGGCCAGTTCGCCACGTCGTTGGTCATGTCCCACACCAGGTCCAGGGGTGCGGCGACGGTGATCTCGTTCTGGGTGTGTCCGGCCATGTCAGGCTCCCGCGGGCAGTGCGCTGTTGACGAGGTCGAGGAACTGGCGGGGGGTCTTGCACCGCTCGGCGTCGACCGGCATGGGCGTGCCGCGGCGGTTCTCCAGCTCGCCGACGATGCCGAGCAGGCCGAGCGAGTCGATGCCGAGGTCGTCGAAGCCGGCGTCGGCGCGCCGCTCCAGCTCGTCCGGGGCGACGGTGACCCCGGCGGCCTTCTTCATGAGTTCGGAGAGCTCTTCCACGGTGATGTGGTCACTCATGCTTTTCCTCCTTCGCTGGTGTCCGGTGGTGCGGCGGCGCCGTGCCGCAGCACGAGCGCCGCGTTCGACCCCATGAGTCCCCGGCTGAGGACCAGGGCGGTGCGCAGCTCGGCGGCGCGCGCCCGGCCGGTGACGAGGTCGAGGTCGTGGCAGGTGTCGACGACACCCGGGGTGGGCGGGACCAGGCCGTGTTCCAGCGCCAGGACCGCCGCCGCGGTGTCGAGGACGGGGGCCGCGCAGTAGCCGCGGCCGATCCCGGTCTTGGGCGCGGTGACCGGCACCCGCCGGGCGTGCGTGCCGAGCGCGTCGGCGAGGGCCAGCACCTCCGCGCGGTCGGCCTCGGGGGTGCCGAGGGCGTCGGCGAAGACCACGTCGATCTCCTCCGGGGCGCAGCCGGCCTCGTCCAGGGCGCCGCGGATGGCCTGCGCGAGCCCCTCCCGGGACCGGTCCCAGCGGCCGGCTCCGGTGAACGTCGCCGTGTGCCCGGCGAGGACGGCCCGCACGGGCAGCCCGCGGCGCCGCGCCGAGGCCGCCTCCTCCACGACGAGCATGGCGCCGCCCTCGGCCGGTACGAAGCCGCAGGCCTGGTCGGTGAACGGTCGGTAGGCGCGCGCCGGGTCGGCCTCCCGGCTCAGCTCGTCGTAGCCGAGCTGGCACACCACCGAGTACGGCGCGAGCGGCGCCTCGGTGGAGCCGGCCACGATGACGTCGGTGCCGCGCCGCACGGCCCGGGCCGCGTGGGCGAGGGCGTCCAGGCCGCCGGCCTCGTCGGCGGCGACCACCGAGCAGGGCCCCTTGAAGCCGCGCCGGATGGAGATCTGGCCGGTGCTGGCGGCGTAGAACCAGGCGATGGACTGGTAGGGGCCGACGTACCGGCTGCCCTTGCCCCACAGCCGCTGGAGTTCGCGCTGGCCGAACTCGCCGCCGCCGGAGCCGGCCGCGGTGACCACGCCCACGTCGAACGGGGAGCCGTCGGTGTCGGCGCGGCCGAGCCGGGCGTCGTCCAGCGCGAGGTCGGCCGCGGCCATCGCGAAGTGCGTGAAACGGTCGGTCTGGACGAGGAAGCGTTCCTCGACCGCGGCCGCCGGTTCGAAGCCGCGGATCTCGCCGGCCACCTTGAGCGGCAGCTCCTCACAGCCCTCCCGGGTCACCTTGTCGAGGACGCTGACGCCGTCCACGACGGATTTCCAGAAGGTCTCGGTGCTGGTTCCGTTGGGCGCGACGACGCCGATGCCGGTGACGACCGCCCGCCGAGGATGGGGTTCGCTCATCGTTTCCTTCCTCTCGGCCGGGTCAGGATCACCGCGGACTGGAAGCCGCCGAAGCCGCTGCCCACGGACAGGACGCCGTTCAGGGTCCGTTCGCGGGCGACGCGCGGGACGTAGTCCAGGTCGCATTCGGGGTCGGGGGTCTCGTAGTTCGCGGTGGGCGGGACGACCTGATGGGCGAGGGCCAGCACGCAGGCGACGACCTCGATCGCGCCGATCGCCCCGAGGGAGTGGCCCACCATGGACTTGATGGAGCTCATGGGGGTGTCGTAGGCGTGCTGCCCGAGAGCCCGTTTCACGGCGGCGGTCTCGTGGCGGTCGTTCTGCCGGGTGCCGGAGCCGTGTGCGTTGACGTAGTCGATGGCGGTCGGGTCGAGGCGGGCGTGGTCGAGCGCGGTCTCGATCGCGCGGGCCATCTCCAGGCCCTCCTTGGTCAGGCCGGTCATGTGGTAGGCGTTGCCGAAGGTGGCGTAGCCGTCCAGCTCGCAGTAGACGCGGGCACCGCGGGCCCGGGCGTGCTCCAGCTCCTCCAGGACGAGCACCGCGCCGCCCTCGCCCATGACGAAGCCGTCACGGTCGTTGTCGAAGGGGCGGGAGGCGTGCGCGGGGTCGTCGTTGTGGGGGGACGTGGCCTTGATCGCGTCGAAGCAGGCCATGGTGATCGGGGAGATCGGGGAGTCGGAGGCGCCGGCGATGCATATGTCGGCCCGGCCCTCCTGGACGGTGTGGAAGGCGTAGCCGACGGCGTCCAGGCCGGAGGTGCAGCCGGTGGAGACCGTCTGCACCGGGCCCTGGGCGCCGAAGCGTTCCGCCACCGCGGAGGCGAGGGTGCTCGGCGAGAACGCCCGGTGCAGCTGGGGCTCCGCCTTGCGGTGGTCCACGTCCCAGCGCTGGCCGGCGCTGCTCACCAGCACGTAGTCGTGCTCCAGCCGGGTGGTGCCGCCGACCGCGGTGCCCAGCGACACCGCGACCCGCCAGGGGTTCTCCCGGCCGAGGTCGAGACCGGAGTCCCGGACCGCCTCCTCGCCCGCGACCAGGGCGAACTGTATGTACCGGTCCGCCCGCTCGACCTGTTCGGCGTCCAGGCCGTGCGCGGCCGGGTCGAAGTCGCACTCGGCCGCGATCCGCGACCTCAGTCCGGAGGGGTCGAAGAACGTGATGCCGCGCGTCGCGGTCCGGCCTTCGGCGAGCAAGTTCCAGAACGCCGGCACGCCGATCCCACCCGGAGCCACCACGCCTATGCCGGTCACCGCCACGCGCCGGGTCACGACCGGACCTGCCCCACCGCGACGGACTCCGTCTCCTCCGTGTCGACGTGGCCGAGGCTCGGCCGCGGGGCCAGCGGGCCGAGGTGGAAGACGATCCGCGCCTCCACGTTCCCCACGTTGCGGAAGCGGTGCCGCATGTTGATGGGGATCATCAGCCCCTGCTCCGGCCGGAGCGGATGGGGCTCGCCGTCCAGGTCGACCTCCAGCTCGCCGCAGACGACGTACACGAACTCCTCGGAGTACGGGTGGTAGTGCTCGCCGATGCGGTCTCCCGGCTGCACGATGGCCACACCCATGAAACCGCTGGTGGAGCCGACCGTGGCCGGGGTGAGCATGGCGCGCAGATCGCCGCCGCGCCGGGTGTTGGGCTCGACCTCGCTGAGGTGCACGATCTTCGGAAGGGGTTTGATCACGACGTACCTCCGTGGTGTGGTGCGGCTTGGCGGTTCAGGCGTCCGGGGAGCGGCGGTCGGTGATGAGCTGCATGCGGACGGCGGCACCGGCCAGCAGGCCGGCCGGGGCGGCCGCCGCGGCGGGGTCCGCGTCCGCGCCGGGGCGCAGGTCGATGAGCCGTACGACGACGTCGTCCCGCTGGAAGATCGTGCTGCGCAGCACCGGGCTGGCCGGGTCGTCCGCCGCCGCCTCGTCGGTCTGCGCGAGCAGCTCGGCCAGCTCCATCCCGCGGTCCGGGCGGGCCGGGTAGTACAGCGCGTGCCGCTCGCCCTCGGCCAGCTCGTCGGCGGTGACGTGGTGCACGGCGGGCAGCGCCGCCCGGGTGAAGAACACCCGCGCGGACTCCTGGTCGTTGAGGTCGCGCTCCTGCTCCAGATACGGGTTGATGGCCTCCTCGACGGCCCGTACCTCGGGCTGCCGGGCCACGTGCCGCAGCGCCGCGAGCAGGTCGCCGCGCACCTCGATGGCCCGTACCACCCGGTTGCCGTGCATGAACAGCGAGGTGCGGCACAGCCGGGTGGTCTCGTCGACCCGCGGCTCGGGCGAGGCGTAGTCCGCGAGGATCTTCGCGACCCGGTCCTCGCTGCCCGGCCGGACGGTGAAGGTGAGCGCGTGCCGGATCACTCCGTCACCGATCCGCGGGGACGCCTGGAGCCGGCGCTGCGGCTGCGCGGTCCCAGCCGCCGCCTCCGTGCCGGTCTCCCGGACGATGTGGAAGCGCAGCGAGCGGGTGTCGCGGACGCAGGAGTGCAGAGGCTCCACCATCCGCACGTGCTCCTCGCTGTTCACCCAGTTGAGGAACGGCGGGGCGCTCTCCCACTCGCTGGTGATCAGCCACTGGGAGGGGTTCTCGATGGACTGGCACAGCTGGTCGCTGACATGGCCGGGCACGGACGCGACCTGGTTGCACAGCTGCTCGTAGGCCTCCAGGAACTGCTGCTGGGCGCCGTCGTACACGTCCACCAGCAGGACGACCCGGAGGCGGGAGCCGTCGAAGACGGACTGGGAGACCCGTTTCGTCATCTGTCGCGTCAGCTGATCCGAGGCCTTTTCCGAGGTGGTCGTCATGGGTCGCACATCTCCTTCACGGGGGCCCGGGCGGGCAGAGGCTTCAGCGCCGTCGCCGATGACGCGACGTCAGCGCTTTTTGATCGTGTTCCGGTCGCGGACGGCGCGCGACTCGCGTGAACCAGGCGGGTGATTGAGCCCGCCGGGGGCCCCGCACCGGGCCCCGCACCGGGCATGGAACCTGCAACGAGCCCCACCGCCCGACCCCTGCCCCTGGAGCCACCGATGCAGCAGAAAGCCGATCACCAGGTGCCCGTCCTCATCGTGGGCGGTTCCCTGGTCGGCCTGTCCATGTCCCTCTTCCTGGGCCGTCTAGGCGTCCGCCACATGCTCGTCGAGCGGCACTCCGGCACCTCGATCCACCCGCGTGGCCGCGGCAACAACGTCCGCACGATGGAACTCTTCCGGGTGGCCGGCATCGAGCCGGCGATCAAGGAGGCGGCCTCGCTCCTCGCGGACAACCACGGCATCCTCCAGACCCCGACGCTGGTCGGCGACGCCGGCGAATGGCTGTTCCGGGAGATCGACCCGGGCGGCGGCCTGGCCCGGTTCAGCCCGACCAGCTGGTGCCTGTGCAGCCAGAACGACCTGGAGCCGGTGCTGCTGAGCGGCGCCCGCGCACTCGGCGGCGACCTGCGCTACTTCCACGAGCTGGAATCCTTCGCGCAGGACCCCGAAGGGGTGACGGCGTACGTCCGCGACCGCGACTCCGACCGGCTCTACACCGTCCGTGCCGACTACCTGGTCGCGGCCGACGGCCCGCGCAGCCCGGTGCGCAACCGGCTCGGCATCGGCCAGACCGGCCCCGGCGACCTGTTCGCCAACGTGAGCGTCACCTTCCGCTCCAAGCTCCTCGCCGACGTGGTGGGCGACCGCCGCTTCATCTGCTGCTACCTCACCGACCCGGAGGCGGACGGCGCCCTGCTGCCCGTCGACAACAAGGAGCGCTGGGTCTTCCACGCCCCCTGGCACCCCGAGCACGGCGAGACGCTGGACGAGTTCACCGAGGAACGGCTGCGCCGGCACATCCGCCGCGCCGTCGGTGTCCCCGACCTCGACGTGGAGATCACCGGCAAGGCGTCCTGGCGCGCCGCCGAACGGGTCGCCGCGGCCTACGCCGACGGGCGGGTCTTCCTGGCCGGCGACTCCGCCCACGAGATGTCCCCGACCGGCGCGTTCGGCTCCAACACCGGCATCCAGGACGCCCACAACCTGGCCTGGAAGCTCGCCGCCGTCGTCGACGGCTGGGCCGGCCCCGGCCTGCTCGGCAGTTACGACGCCGAGCGCCGCCCGGTCGCCCTCGCCACCAGCGCCCGTGCCTCGGCCCGCTCGGTGGAGCACAGCCACCCGGGCTTCGCCCCGGCTCCCGGCATCGGCGGCGGCAGACGCGGCGGCATCCTCAACGTCGTCCTCGGCCACCGCTACCCGGACGGCGCGGTCGTCGGCGCCGACCGGTCCCAGCCCGTCGTCCCCGAGGGCCTCGGCCTGTCCGGCGAGCCGGGCACCCGCGCCCCCCACCTGTGGCTGCACCGCGCGGGCGACCGCCTGTCCACCCTGGACCTGTACGAGCGGTCACTGGTCCTGCTCAGCGACGCGTCGACCCCGGCGGGCGCGGAGTGGCAGCGGGCGGCGCACCGGATCGCCCAGACGGACGGGGTACGTCTGGAGCCCTACCGAATCGGCCCCGCCACCGCTCCGGACGCCGACCTGCACTGCGACACCGCCTGGACCGAGTCCCACGGCACGACGGCCGACGGCGCGGTACTGATCCGCCCGGACGGCTTCGTGGCCTGGCGGACGCAGGACGCCCCGACGGACGCGGAGGCCGAGCTGCGGGGAGTGGTGCGGGAGGTGCTGGGGTTGGGGTGAGGGGGGTGGGGTTGGGGCGGGGCTGAGGCGGGGCTGAGGCGGGGTGGGTGCGGCGCGAGCGCGGGGGTCAGGCCGGCGCCGGGTGGGTCACCGGCCGGCCGGGGGGCCGGTGACCGGCCGGTGCGGGGTCGGGCCGGTGGTCGGCCGGTGCGGGGTCGGGCCGGTGGTCGGCCGGTGCGGGGTCGGGCCGGTGGTCGGCCGGTGCGGGGTCGGGCCGGTGGTCGGCCGGTGCGGGCCCCGGCCGGTGGCCGACCGGTGCAGATCCGGCCCGGTGGCCGGTGTGCGTCAGCGGATGCGGGAGGCCGACCTTCGGCGGACGGTGCGACAGGGGCTGACGCGGAGAGGGTGCGGGGGCCGGGCCGACGCGGAGAGGGTGCGGGCACCGGGCCGACGCGGAGAGGGTGCGGGGGCCGGGCCGACGCCGGATGGGTCGCCGACCAGCGGGAGTCCGAGCCCGGTGGCCGACCCGTGCGGGGTCGGGCCGGGGGCCGACCGCTACGGTTCCGGCCGGGGGGCGGGTCCCGGCCGGTGCGGGTCCGGACCGGTGGCCGGTGTGCGGGTCTGGACCGGGGGCCGACCCATGAGAGCGCAGGCGGCGTCGGCGGATGCGGGAGGCCGAGCTGCGGGGGACGGTGCGGCAGGGGCTGAAGCGGGATCGGCGCAGGCGCCCGGGACCTGGGCCGACGCCGGGCGGGTCGCCGACCAGCGGGAGTCCGGGCGCAGTGGCCGACCGGCACGGGTCCGGACCGGTGGCCGACGTGCGGGTCCCGGCCGTGGGGACCGGTGCAGGTACGGACCGGTGGCCCGATGCCGGGCGTCGGCGCTGCGCAGGTCGGCGGCCGGTACTGGGACCGGTGCCGGATCGGTGTGGTCCTGGCCTCGGCCGGTGTTAGATACGGACCTCGACCGTTTTCGCGAGGCGGTCGTGGAGTCCTCGCCCGTCCCGGTCCCAGATCAGCGCCGGGATGGCCAGGCAGAGCAGGACCGAGCGGAACAGGGAGCGCAGCGGGCTGACCGTGCCGGTCTCCAGGGCGACGACCCGGAGGCCGAAGATCCGCTTACCCGGAGTGGAGCCGACCGTGCCGACGGTCAGCACGCTCAGCACGAAGAAGATGCCCAGTGCCCAGTTGCTGGTAGCCGGGCCGTTGCCGTGCGTGATCAGGCCGTATGCGATCAAGACACACAGCCCCCAGTCCACGAGCAGCGCGCCGAGCCGCCGCCCGGGCCGGGCGATCGAGTTCGGCCCCTGCTCCGGGAGCCCCAGCTGCTCACCCCGGTAGCCGAAGTCCGCACCGGCCTCTTCCATGGCCGCGCGGGGCCCGGAGAGCCACGATCCGATTGCCTGCCTGTTGTCCACGCGACCACGGTACTGTGCCCGAAATGACCGGGGTACGGCGGGGTGTCCCGGGGCTACGGTGGAAGCGTGGCCGGTTAACTTCTGCGAAACAAACGAGTCACGCCCGAGAAATCACCCATCCCTAGGGTCGAGACCAGCGTGTGCCACCGCACTGGCCGCACGAACGATCTACCACCCCGGCGAGGACGGTCGGGAGTAGGAGGAGCTGGATGTTCCAGAACGCCGACGAGGCCAAGAAGTTCATCGCGGACGAGGACGTCAAGTTCGTCGACGTCCGCTTCTGCGACCTGCCGGGCGTCATGCAGCACTTCACGGTGCCCGTTGAGGCGTTCGACCCGGACGAGGAGCTCGCCTTCGACGGCTCGTCGATCCGCGGCTTCCAGGCCATTCACGAGTCCGACATGGCCCTGCGCGCCGACCTCTCCACCGCCCGCGTGGACCCGTTCCGCCGCGACAAGACCCTCAACATCAACTTCTTCATCCACGACCCGATCACGGGCGAGCAGTACTCCCGCGACCCGCGCAACGTGGCGAAGAAGGCCGAGGCCTACCTCGCCTCGACCGGCATCGCGGACACCGCCTACTTCGGTCCCGAGGCGGAGTTCTACGTCTTCGACTCGGTCCGCTTCGCCACCTCCGCGAACGAGTCCTTCTACCACATCGACTCCGAGGCGGGCGCCTGGAACACCGGTGCGGTGGAGAACAACCGCGGTTACAAGGTCCGCTACAAGGGCGGCTACTTCCCGGTCGCGCCGGTCGACCACTTCGCCGACCTGCGTGCCGAGATCTCCCTGGAGCTGGAGAAGTCCGGCCTGAAGGTGGAGCGCCAGCACCACGAGGTGGGCACGGCCGGCCAGGCGGAGATCAACTACAAGTTCAACACGCTGCTCGCCGCGGCCGACGACCTCCAGCTCTTCAAGTACATCGTGAAGAACGTGGCCTGGCGCAACGGCAAGACCGCGACCTTCATGCCGAAGCCGATCTTCGGTGACAACGGCTCGGGCATGCACGTGCACCAGTCCCTCTGGTCCAACGGCGACCCGCTGTTCTACGACGAGGCCGGTTACGCGGGCCTGTCGGACACCGCCCGCTACTACATCGGCGGCATCCTCAAGCACGCCCCGTCGCTGCTGGCCTTCACCAACCCGACGGTGAACTCGTACCACCGCCTGGTGCCGGGCTTCGAGGCGCCGATCAACCTGGTGTACTCGCAGCGCAACCGCTCCGCCGCCATGCGTATCCCGATCACGGGTTCGAACCCGAAGGCCAAGCGTGTCGAGTTCCGCGCGCCCGACTCCTCCGGCAACCCGTACCTCGCCTTCTCGGCCCTGCTCCTCGCGGGCCTGGACGGCATCAAGAACAAGATCGAGCCGGCCGAGCCGATCGACAAGGACCTGTACGAGCTGGCTCCGGAGGAGCACGCGAACGTCGCCCAGGTCCCGACCTCGCTGAACGCCGTCCTGGACGCGCTCGAGGCCGACCACGAGTTCCTCCTCCAGGGCGACGTGTTCACGTCCGACCTGATCGAGACCTGGATCGACTTCAAGCGCACCAACGAGATCGCCCCGCTCCAGCTGCGTCCGCACCCGCACGAGTTCGAGCTGTACTTCGACGTGTGATCGACACCGCCGAGCGCCTCTGGGGGCCGTCATCCGCAAGGGTGGCGGCCCCCGCCGCGTTCGCCGGTCCCGGCCGCGCTCAGCCCGTGTGCCGGAACCGGCTGCGGTACTCCGTCGGGGTGGTGTCGAGCTTGCGGCGGAAGGCGCGGATGAGGGTGTCGACGGTGTTGAACCCGCAGGCCGCGGCCACCCGCTCCAGGGTGTCGTCGGTGGTCTCCAGCCGGTTGCGGGCCGCCTCGACCCGGGCCGACTCGATGTACGACGCCGGGGTCGTGCCCAGTTCGGTCTTGAACAGGCGGGTCAGCTGGCGCTCGCTGACATGGGCGTGGGCGGCGAGGTCGGCGACGGTGAGCCGGCCGGTGGCGTGCCGGGTGACATGGCGGCGCAGCTCGTCCATGCGGCGGGTGGTCGAGACGGGTTCGAGGGGGACGCTGAACTGGCTCTGGCCGCCCGGCCGCTTCAGGTACATCACCAGTTGCCGGGCGACCCGCAGCGCGACGGTCTCGCCGAAGTCCTCGGCGACCAGGGCGAGGGAGAGGTCCAGGCAGGCCGTGATGCCCGCGCCGGTCCACACCTTGCCGTCGCGGATGAAGATCGGGTCGGCGTCGACCTCGACGGACGGGTGCTCGGCGGCCAGCTGCTGTGCCGTCGACCAGTGGGTGGTGGCGCGCCGGCCGTCGAGCAGTCCGGCGGCGGCGAGCAGATGGGCGCCCACACAGACGGAGGCGATGCGCCGGGCGCGTTCGGCGAGGATCCCCACCCACCGGACCACCTCCGGGTCGGTCCGGGCATGGACCCGCCGGTGCTCGTCGACGTCGACCGAGCCGGGCACCAGCAGGGTGTCGATGGGGCCCTCGGCGGCCTGCTCGAAGGTGAGGTCCGGCAGCACCCGCACCCCGGCGGAGGTGGTGACCGGGTCCAGGCCCGCGGCCGCCAGCGCGACCCGGTAACCGCCGGCCTCCTCCGTCTCCCGGCGCAACAGCGCGAACACCTCCGGCGGCCCGGTGACATCGAGCAGATCGACCCCCTCGAACAGCAGCACGACGACCACGCGCTCCTCCCCCACCTCGTCCCTCTCCTTCTCGATGTCCGAATCTGCAAGTCACCCGACATTGTCGCCATAGCGGGAGCGCTCCTAGCGTGAGGGGCATGGAAACGACAACGCTCCGCGACCTCAACGACCTCGACCCGACCCCGGCCTCGCTGGCCGCCTCGACGCTGATCCTGGTCGACTACCAGAACACCTACACCCGGGGCGTCCTGGAACTGACGGGCTGGGAGGCCGCGCTCGACGCCGGCGCCGAGCTGCTGGCCCGGGCCCGCGAGGCCGGCGCCAGGGTCGTCCACGTCATACACGACGGCGGCCCGGGCACCCCCTACGACATCCGCGCCGACATCGGCCGGATCCACCCGCGCGTCGCGCCCGCCGAGGGCGAGGCCGTGGTGGTCAAGGGGGCACCCGACGCGTTCCGTGACACCGACCTGGGCGCCCATGTCGACGCGGCCGGCCACCAGGACGTGATCATCGCCGGCTTCATGACCCACATGTGCGTGACCTTCACCACCCAGGGCGCCTTCCTCCGCGGCAACCGCCCCACGGTCGTCGCCGACGCCTGCGCGACCCGCCCCCTGTCCACCCCCGTGGCCGCCGTCCAGGCCCCCGAGCTCCACCACAGCGCCCTGGCCACCATCGCGGACCTGTACGGCGTGGTCGTACCGTCCGTGACGGCCCTGCGCTGAGCCAGGCCGCCCTCTCCACCGGCGCCGCACAACCTTCCCGGCTTTCCATGCTTCCTACTCTCGGGGGATCATCCCTCCTGACTCTGTCGGACGAGAGAGGTTGAACGGGGATGTCTGAACTGGACGACTGGGAGGGCGAGTTCGACCACAGGTGGGCGAACTCGGCTGAGCACAAGGAGCCTTCGGCGCGGGCTCGGATGCTGGCCGCGCGGTGGAAGGAGAACCCGCCGAATCCGGCGCCCTTCCGCGCCGACCCGGATCCGGTGGGGCCGCGACGCTCGTCGTGGGTGTCGACGGTCGTGGTGCTCGGCTGCGTGGCCGCGGTGATAGTGCTGCTGGGGTACGCGCAGATGCGTTCCTCGTACTGAGGGGGTGCGGGCGGTGGCCGGGCTGCGGGTGCTCGATGCCCCGGCTGCCCTCGGCCGCCGGCCTGCTCGGAGATCCGGATGGACGGCTGCGGGCGCGGATCCGGGTGCTGCTGGGTTGATTTCTCCGGGGCGGCCGGGGTGCCCCTCGTGCCGCGCCCGGGACACGCCGGCGGCCTTTTGCTGGTCCTAGGGCCGATCGGGAGCGCTTCATGGCGGTCCGGAGGTGCACACTGGACAGCGGGACGAGTGCCTGACTGCGGGGTGATGCACAATGCAGAGCCGCTTCCGGAGCGACCGGCGACTGACCATGCGCATGGGTCTCACGCTGTTCCTGCTCGGGTTGCTGTACGTGGGCTTCGTAGCTGCCCTGATCGTGCTGCTGAAGTCCTGGCTGCTGGTCGTCGTCCTGGTCGGGGCGATGTTCGTGGCGCAGTTCTGGTTCTCCGACCGGATCGCCATGTTCGCGATGCACGGCCGGGTGGTGGAGCGGGAGGAGTATCCCGAGCTGCACGCGGTGGTCGACCGGCTGTGCGCGATCGCGGACATGCCCAAGCCGGTGGTCGCGGTGTCCGAGATGGACATGCCGAACGCGTTCGCGACCGGGCGGAATCCCGATCACGCCGTCGTCTGTGTGACGACCGGGCTGCTGCGCCGGCTGGACCCCGCCGAGCTGGAGGGCGTGCTCGCGCACGAGCTGTCGCACGTGGCGCACAAGGACGTCGCCGTGATCACGATCGCCTCCTTCCTCGGGGTGATCGCGGGGCTGATCGTGCGGTTCGCCTTCTACTCACAGGTGTTCGGCGGAGGCCGCCGGGACCAGAACACGGCCGTCGTGTTCGCCGCCGTGCTCGGTGTCTCCGCGGCCGTGTACGCGATCAGCTTCCTGCTGATCCGGGCGCTGTCCCGGTACCGGGAGCTGGCCGCCGACCGCGCCGCCGCCCAGCTGACCGGCCGGCCCTCGGCGCTGGCGTCCGCGCTGACCAAGGTCTCCGGGGACATCGCCCGGATCCCGACCAAGGATCTGCGCACCGCCCAGGCGTTCAACGCGTTCTACTTCACCCCGGCCGCCGGCAAGGAGCCCGGGCTGGAGCGGTTCTTCTCCACCCATCCGACCCTGGAGCAGCGTCTGGCACAGCTGGGCCGGATCTCGGCGGAGCTGGGCGAAGCGGCCATCCCCGGGGCGGGCGAATGACCGTGACACGTCGGCGGAAGGCGGGCTGAGCGTTGGGGCTGCTGGACATCCTGCTGGGGCGTACGAAACCGGTCGCGCCCGATCTCGACCAGCTGTTCGCGCTGCCGTCGGCCGCCGTCACCCTCCAGGCGGCGGCCGGTTTCACCCCGACCGGCGGCGGGGCGGTGTGCTTCGCCACGGTGGAGGGCGCGGCCTTCGAGCAGACCCACCGGGAGGTGCAGGCGCTGCTCGACGCGGACGCCGAGCGCACCGGTCCCCCGGTGGACCTGCGGCGGGACGACTACGGCTACTCCTGGCTGGTGTCCCAGCGCTCCCCCGACCAGCTCCCGCAGCTGGTCAACGACCTGCACGCGGTGAACAGCTCGATGGAGGCCAACGGCTTCGGCCCGCAGCTGCTGTGCTCGCTGGCCGGGTTCCGGGACGACGGGGGCCGCAGTCTGGCGCTGGTGTATCTGTACAAGCGGGGGAGCTTCTATCCCTTCGCGCCGCTGCCGGGCGGCGGGCAGCGGCGGAACAGCGCGCTGGAGCTCCAGGTGAAGGCGGCACTCGCGGACGATCTGCGGATCGAGCCGGACCTCGCCCGCTGGTTCCCGGTGTGGGGCGCCCCCGGACTCTGACCGGGGACGCCCTGGCTCACCTGCTCTTCTGCTGCTCCTGACGGCGGGCCTCGTAGGGGCACTCACGGCGGTAGCGGCGCTCCCAGCGGGCCTGCCGGTCGCGGCGCTCGCGGTAGGCCCGGTAGCTGTCCGGCAGCGCACCGGCGCCGGGCGCGGGCGGGGCCGTACCGGTCGAACCGGTCGTGCCAGTCGTGCCGGTCGTACCGGGTGATCCGCGGCCGTGCGTGGCGTAGAGATAGAGCAGCGCTACGGCGGCGAGCCACCACAGATGGTCTCCGATACCGAGGATGACCAGGACGGCAGTCCCGGTCGCGACGATGCCACGCATGACGGACCTCCTTGGGTGCCGGTGACGGAAAGGGTGGGTGGCTGAAGGGGAGGGTGTCGGCTTCGTGCCGTTTGTTCAGCGTAGGGAGAGCGGGAGCGCGGCTGCATCCGGTTTTCCGCGGCCCGTGCCGGATTCCACGGCCGTGTCGCTACCCGGCGCGTTCGCCGTCCCGCGCCCTCACAGGCCGGGCGCCGCCCTCACAGGCCCGGCGCCGCCGTCACCACGCCCGCCGCGATGGCCGCGCCGAGCGTGCCGTGGTCGGCGGCGGTCCGGTCGGCGTAGGCGAGGGCGAAGTCCGCGACCGAGCGGTCGAAGGTGTCGGCGCCGCCGAGGTAGGCGGCGATGGCGACCCGGTCGCCGGAGCGGGCGTGCGCGCGGGCCAGGACGCTGCCGCACAGCCGGGCGTAGCCGGCCAGGGCCGCCGGGCCCAGGCCGGCCACGTCCACCGCGCCGCCCTTGGCCTGGCGCAGGTGCCGCCAGTAGAAGGCGCGGCCCTGGGGGCCGGTGGCGGCGCCGAGGAAGAGGTCGGCACCGGCCTGGAGCAGCCGCTGCCCGGCGACGACCCGGTCCCCGGGGTGGACGTACGGCCCGCTCGGCAGATGCTCCTCCAGCACCGAGGTCCGCGCCTCCCTGATCCGCAGGAACAGCGGGTCGCCCGCGTCCCGTCCGGCGAGCAGCACGAGGAAGCAGCGCATGCCGACGCTGCCGACGCCGACGACCTCGCGGGCGGCGTCGGCGAAGCGGTAGCGGTCGAGGAGGCTGCGGCGCTCCTCGGGGAGGGTGGAGCGGTAGTCGCTGAAGAGCTTGCGCAGGGAGGCGGTGTCCGGGGCACCGGCGGGCTCCAGCAGCGGCGGGTCGTGGATGATCCGGCACCGCCCGTCCACCAGCTCGGTGAGTTTGCCGAGGGCCGGCAGGTGGGTGCGGCGGCGGGCCCGGGTGAGCGTGGCCCCGGCCCGCGCCCGGCGCCGTCCGGAGCGGACCAGGGGGCGCAGGCTCGCCGTGTCGATCCGCTCGTGCCAGACGGCCAGTTCGCCGAGTCCGGCCAGCCGGCGGACGGTCGTGCGGTAGCCGGCGCAGGCGGCCCGGGCGGCGGTGCGCGCGGCGCCCTTGCCGTGGCCGTTCTCCAGGGCCGCGACGGCGACGCTGGCGGCGAGCCGCTTCACGTCCCATTCGAAGGGGCCGGGGAAGGTCTCGTCGAAGTCGTCCAGGTCGAACAGGAGGGTGCGGTCGGGGGCGGTGTACAGGCCGAAGTTCAGCAGATGGGCGTCGCCGCACAGCTGCACGGTGAGACCGGTGTGCGGGGCGGCGGCCAGGTCGGCGGCCATCACCGCCGCGGCGCCGCACAGGAAGGCGAGCGGGGAGGCGGCCATCCGGCCGTACCGCACGGGCAGCAGCTCCGGGAGCCGGTCGCGGCCCTGCCGTTCCAGTACGGCGACCGGGTCGGGGCGCTCGGCGGACGGCAGCCAGAGGGCGTGCGCGGAACGGGCGACGCGCTTGCGGGCCTCCTTGCCGCGCCGGGCGCGGTCCTCCGGAGTACTCATACGGCGGCCTCCCTCGGCTCCTCCCGCGCAGCTCCTGCTCGCAGTGAAGGCGCGGGAGGAGCCGGCCGCACGCGGATTACGCCGAACAGGTGACGGGAGGCCGGGGCCGTTGTCAGTGCGGTGCGCGACCATGCAGGCAGGGATCGGCGTGAGGGGATGGCGGCATGCGGCACATCGGCGTGGAGGAGCGGCGGGCCCGGCTGGCGGTGCGGCACCGGCTGGCGGGGGCGGTCCGGGCGGCGCGGCCGGAGGAGGTCGCCGGCGCGCTGGTGGCCCTGCACGGCACGGACCCGGCGACGGTGTATCTGGCGCTGGCCGCGCGCCTGGCCGACCCGGCGCGGACGGTCCCGGAGACGGAGCGGGCGCTGTACGAGGACCGCACGCTGGTCCGGATGCACGGCATGCGGCACACCGTGTTCGTGTTCCCGGCCGAGCTGACGGCGGTCGTGCACGCTTCGACGGGGCTGGCGGTGGCCGCGCGGGAGCGGGCGCACCTGCTCCGGGACATGGCCCGGGCGGGCGCCCCGGACGCGGACTGGCTGGCGGAGGTGGAGAAGGCGACGCTGGCCGCGCTGGAGCGGCGGGGCCAGGCGACCGCGGCGGAGCTGTCGGCGGACGAGCCGCGGCTGCGCGAGCAGTTCGTGTACGGCGCGGGCAAGAGCTACGAGGGCGTGCACACGGTGTGTTCGCGGCTGCTGCGCGTGCTCGGGGTCGAGGGCAAGGTCGTCCGCGGGCGGCCGCTCGGCTCCTGGACCTCCGGGCAGTTCCGCTGGGCGCCGGCCCCGCCGCATCCGGAGCTGGACGGCGGTGTGGCCCGGGCGCGGCTGCTGGAGCGCTGGCTGAGAGCCTGCGGCCCGGCCACCGAGGCGGATCTGAAGTGGTGGACGGGGTGGCGGGTGAGCGAGGTCCGCGGGGCGCTGACGGCGATCGGGGCGCGTGAGGTGTCGCTGGCGGAGGGCACGGGCTATGTGGCGGACGGCGACACGGACCCGGTGCAGGCCCCGGAAGAGCCGTGGGCGGCGCTGCTGCCGGCTCTCGACCCGACGGCCATGGGCTGGCAGCAGCGGGACTGGTACCTCGAACCGGGCCTGCGGCCGCAGCTGTTCGACCGCAGCGGGAACGTGGGGCCGACGGTGTGGTGGAACGGCCGGGTGGTGGGCGGCTGGGCCCGGCGCGCGGACGGGGAGGTCGTGTGGCGGATCCTCGCGGACGGCGTCGGCGCGGAGGGCGAGGCGGCGATCGCGCGGGAGGCGGAGCGGTTGCGGGCCTGGGTGGGGGCGACGCGGATCATCCCGCGTTTCCGGACGCCGCTGGAGCGGGAGTTGTCGGCCTGAGACCGGCGCCGGGCGCCCCGGGTCACGGGGCGTCCGGCGCCGTACCTCATCGGCTGTAGCGCAGCAGGGCGCGCACCATGTGGCAGGTGGTGGCGGACGGCGGATGCACACCGATCCGCTCGGCGGTGCTGCGGATCGCCTCGTCTCCCGCCTGGTTCGGCGCGTAGACACCGGAGTCGAGCAGGGCTATGGCGAGGCGCATGGCCTTCAGCCGCCGGTTGTGCGTGACGTACCAGTCGCGCGGCCGTCCGGCCGGCAGCGGCCGCTTCACCACGGGCTCGTAGGGCGAGTCGAACAGCACGGAACGCTTGGCGGTGGACTGGGTCGGCAAGGGCTTCGGCTTCAGAGCGGCAGCGGGCACAGGCATCCTCCTGTCGCGGTCAGGGGGCCGTCCAGGGTTCCGGTGACCCCCTCGAACACTGCCTCCATTCTACTGCCGGGCACTGACAACGGGATGGTCGCGGAGTGCGCGAACTCCCAGGTCAGGCTGGAAATTGGCACTGTGTCACACCAGGTTCGGAAGGTGCGGATGAGGCGGTCGGAATTCGAACACGCCGGGGGGTCAGCGGCCGAGGGCGTGCAGCACCGCGGCCGCGATGGCGCCTTCCCCCGTGGCGTTCGGATGCAGCGGCAGGGCGGGCGAGGCGGGGAGGAGCCCCTCGATCCAGGGGGCGGCGGAGCAGGCGTCATGACCCAGGGTCGGGGTCAGGGTGTCGACGTAGGTGTCGCCGTCGGCGCGGGCGGCGGTGGCGACCGTGTCGTTCAGGTCGCCCAGGACGGTGCGCAGGAACGTGAGGTCCCCGGTGGTGATGGGCATCTTGCCGAGGCACCGGGTGGGGTCGTCGGGCAGTACCGCCGGATAGCCGACGACCAGCACCCGGGCCCGGGGGGCGCGGGCGCGGATCTGCCGGAGGGCGCTGCCCAGTTCCGCCCCGGCGGCCTGGAGCCGCTCGGTGAGGGTGTCCTGGTAGTAGTCGCGGCACGGGGTGCCGAGCGGGGCGGTCACGGACAGGCCGGAGCAGGTGGCGGCGACGTCGCCGAACCCGAAGTCGGACGTGCCGAGGTTGTCGCCCGCGACGGTGACGGTGACCAGGGTGGCGTCCGGTGCGACGGCGTCGAGCTGGGGGCCGTTGACCGCCGAGCCGGCGTCCGTCTGGGCGGTGGTGAGCGCGCCGGTCTTCGCCCCGGCGCAGGTCACGTCCCGGTAGCCGGCCGGGGTCAGGGAGGCCGCGACGAGCCGGCCGTAGTCGTGGTCGGAGCGCATGCACAGCCCGGCGGACTGGCCGGGGATGCCGGCGCCGGCGGCGTAGGAGTCGCCGAGCGCCACATAGGTGCCGGCGGCCGGGTCGGTGCCGCTCGCGGCGGTGGTGTCCGCGTGGGCGGTGGTGGTGAGGGCGGTGGCGAGCAGGGCTCCGCCGACCAGGGCGGACATTCTCTGCACCGCGGTCGGCTTCGGTCGGTTCAGTGCGGCTCTGGGCACGGTCACTCCTGGGGAGGCTCACGACGGACGTCACGTTCGATACCGGCCGGTAACGGTGTGGACATCGTGGTGGGCCCAGGCCCGGCGGGCCATGTGCCCGCGCACCGTGCCGGGCCGGTCCGACTGTCCCGGCGCACAACGGTCTTGTGGGGCGCGCGGCGCTGCGTAACCTCCCGGTCATGACCCGCATACCGCCGCCCCCGCCCGCGATCGCGCCGGTCGCCGCCGTGCTGCTGGGCCGCGCGCCGGACCTGGGGCTGCGGATGGCCCGCCGGATCCGCGCCGAGGTCGGCTACTACGGCGGCCGGGGGCCCGTCGCCTTCGAGGATCTGACGGCCTCCTGCCGGCGCAACGCCGAGCTGGTCTTCGGGCAGCTGGCCGACGGCTGCCCGGCCGGTCCGGAGGCGGCCCGGGAGACCGGCCGCAGAGCGGCCCGCGAGGGTGCGCCGCTCGGGGAGCTGCTGCACGCCTACCGCGTCGGCTCGGAGTTCCTGTGGGCCGAGCTGGCGGCCGAGGCTCGCACCGCGGACGCCGTCACCACCGACACCGTGGTCGCGCTGGCAGCGTGGTGGATGAACGAGGGGCTGGCGGCGGCCGCCAGTGACGCCTACCGGGAGACCGCCTCGGAGCTGCTGCTCCAGCGGGAGCGCGAGCGGTCCGCGCTGGTCGAGGCCCTGTTCACGGGGGTGCTGACCGACCGCACCACCGTGTGGGAGGCGGCCGACGCGCTCGGGCTGCCGGCCGAGGGGCCGTTCGTCGTGGTGGCGGCCGGGGTGCCCGCGCCGGGCCGGGAGGGGCTGCCCGGGATCGAGCCCCGGCTCCAGGCGGAGCGGATCCGCTCGGCCTGGCGGCTGCTGCCCGACGCGCAGATCGGCGTGGTGGCACCCGCGGGCCCGGACGGCGAGGAGGCGGTGCTGCGCGTCCTCGGCGGTTTCACCGCCTCCCGGGTGGGGGTCAGCCCCGCCTACTCCGCGCTGCGGGACACGCCCCGGGCGCTGCGGCTGGCCCGGCTGTGCCTGGCGCGGCTGCCGAAGGGGGCGGCGGGCGTCGTACGGTTCGACGACAGCCCGGTCGCCACGCTCGTGGCCGCGTCCCTGGACGAGGCCGGCCGGATCGCGCGGGCGGTGTTCGCGCGCGTGCTGGAGCTGCCGCCGGAGGAGAGCGGCCGGCTGCTGGAGACCCTGGACCACTGGTACGCGGCCGGGGGTTCGGCGGCCGACGCGGCGCGGCGGCTGTACTGCCATCGCAACACCGTCCGCTACCGGCTGCGCCGGCTGGAGGAGCTGACCGGCCGCTGCCTGCGCGATCCCCGCGCGGTCGCCGACCTCGCCGTGGCCCTGGAGGCACTGCGGCTGCTGCCGCCGGAGCCCGGGTAGCGTGGCGCGCATGGAAATCTGGATCAATCCCGCCTGCTCCAAGTGCCGTAGCGCGATCGGCCTGCTCGACGCCGAGGGCGCCGACTACACCGTCCGCCGCTACCTGGAGGACGTGCCGAGCGCGGACGAGATCAGGGCCGTACTGGAGCGGCTGCGCCTGGAGCCGTGGGACATCACCCGCACCGGCGAGCAGGCCGCCAAGGAGCTGGGGCTGAAGGACTGGCCGCGGGATGCGGAGTCGCGGGAGCGGTGGATCACGGCGCTCGCCGAGCACCCGAAGCTCATCCAGCGGCCGATCATCACCGCCGACGACGGTACGGCCCTGGTCGCCCGCACCGAGGAGGCCGTACGCGAGGCCCTGGCGCACAACAAGAGCTGAGCGCCGCTCAACTCCCCTGTGACTCAGGTTACTTGAGCAAGCGCTTGAGCGGCTGAGCAACCCTGTTCGGTATCTCGTACCTAGCGACGTACGCTCCCCTACCTCTTTCAGGAGGCGCGCATGTCGCGCAGGAGAACTCTCGGTACGAAGAAGAAGATCGCGCTGCTCGTCAGCGCCGCGGCGGTGGCTGGTGGCGGTGCCTTCGCGCTGGCCACCACGTCGAACGCCGCCCAGCCCGGTGCCCAGCACGCGCGGACGCTGTCGGCCGGGGACGCGGGCGTGTGCCAGGGGCTGGCCACGGCGCTCGGCAACAACCAGAAGTTCATCGACGGCCAGAAGGCGCATCCGGACGGCCAGTCGGCGGCCCGGATCGCCAACCGGCAGGCGGTGATCGACCAGATCAAGGTCCAGCAGAAGGCCGCCGGATGCACCGTCGGGGAGTCGGCTCAGGGCTCCCAGACGGCACAGGACGGCACCGCCGGACAGGCCGGGCAGCAGGCGGGCGGACAGGCCGGGCAGCAGGCGGGCGGACAGGCCGGGCAGCAGGCCGGCGGACAGCAGGGCCAGCAGGCCGCCGGACAGGCGGGCGCGCAGTCCGGTCAGCAGGTCTGCAAGGGCTCCACCGTGACCCTGTCCGGCGAGGCCGGTGCCCCGGCCGCGTCCAGCGGGCAGTTCCCGGCGGGTACGACCCTGAAGGTCACCAACCTGGACAACAACAAGTCCACGACGGTGAAGGTCACCTCCGTCTCCGGCAGTTGCGTGCTGCTCAACAACGCGGCCTTCGAACAGGTCAGGGAGCCCGGCAAGTTCCTGATCCGGCACGCGCTGATCGAGAAGGTGGGGTGAGGCTCAGGATCCGGACAGGAACGCGGTGAGGCGGCCGGCCACGTCGTCGTCGGGCCCCGCGGACTGGGGCAGCGCGTGATGGGAGACCCCCGGCAGGATCGCCGTCCGCACGCGCGGCAGCAGTGCGCGCGCCCGGCCGGCCACCTCACCCGCCGCATGGGTCCTGCTGTTCGCGGCCACGAGCAGCAGGACCGGCAGGTCCAGCGCGCGCAGCGCGTCCGGCGCCGGGCGCGGGCCGGTCACCGGCCGCTCGGCGGGGAAGCCGGCGGCGGCCTCCTGGAGCCGCAGCCAGTCGGGGTCCAGGTCCCTCCGCCCGGTCTCCCACTCCAGGAAGGCGCGGACCCGGCCGGGTGTGGGCCCGAGCAGCATCGGCAGCGCGCGCAGCAGGTAGGACTTCCGGTACCCGGCGAAGCACTGGGTCGGGTCCAGGAGGAACAGCCGGCGTACCCGGGCGCGGGAGCGCAGCGCGTGGTGCAGGGCGATCCAGCCGCCGTACGAGTGTCCGCCCACGTCGGCGGCGCCGGCGCCGAGGCCGTCGAGCAGGGCGTCCAGCCAGGCCGCCAGATCGTCGGCGGTGCGCAGCGGGCGGGCGTCGGCCGGGGTGCCGAGGCCGGGGCGGCCGATCAGGTCGGCGGCGTACACCCGCCGGATCCGGGACAGCTCGGCGGCCTGGGCGTACCAGGAAGCGGCGGTCGCCCCGTCGCCGCCGGGCAGGAGCAGCAGCGGGGGCGCGTCGCGCGGGCCGCAGGCGTTGACATGGGTGTCCCCGAAGGGGGTGGAGACGAACAGGGACTCCCGGTCCGCCGGCCATTTCGCCAGCACCCTGTCGTACGCAACCCGGAAGGCGTCGCCGTCGTACCCGGCCGTGGAAACCATCGGAGAACCCCCTATTATCTCGCTCAGCAAGATATTCGCCGAGCGAGATAGTAGCGGGGAGGCCCTGTGGAGACGGACCCGGTACCCGGACCCGAGCTGGAGACCGTCCATCTGCTGCGGGCGGTCGCCGTCGAGCTGGGGCTGCACAGCGGCCGGTTCGCGCAGGAGCACGGCATGCACCCCACGGACGTACGCGCCCTGATCGCGCTCATGGACGCGCGGCGGGCCGGCGAGGAGCTGACCGCCGGACGGCTCGGCGCCGCGCTCGGCCTGAATTCGGCGGGCACCACCGCCCTCGTGGACCGGCTGGAGCGGGCGGGACACGTACGCCGGGTGCGCGGGACGCAGGACCGGAGGCGGGTGGTGATCGAGGTGGAGGAACGCGCCGTCGCGCTCGGCTGGTCCTTCTTCGGCCCGCTGATCGAGCGCTGCCTGGAGCTGCTGCGCGGCTACGACGAGCGCGAGCGGGCCGCGATCCACGGGTTTCTCGACGGGGTGCGGCGGGCCGCGGCGGACGCGTCCCATACCCCGCCCGCCGGCACCTCACAAGGTGACCCGCGGCACAGAACCACCAGGTAACACGGGGTTCACATTCGAGCAATGACCGGGAAACCGCCTGTTGACAAGCTGCGCGGCAGATCGAGCGGCGCCCCAGTGCCGCAGCGCCGCAGCACCCGCCCGCCGGTGCGCCCGACCCACCCCCGAAGGATGTGGCCCCGTGACCTTCAAGGCTGAGTACATCTGGATCGACGGCACCGAGCCGACGGCCAAGCTCCGTTCCAAGACGAAGATCATCACGGGTTCCCCGGCCGGTCTCGACGCGCTGCCGATCTGGGGCTTCGACGGCTCCTCCACCAACCAGGCCGAGGGCCACTCCTCGGACCGCGTCCTCAAGCCGGTCTTCACCTGCCCGGACCCGATCCGCGGCGGCGACGACATCCTGGTGCTGTGCGAGGTCCTCGACATCGACATGACCCCGCACTCCTCCAACACCCGGGCCGCGCTGGCCGAGGTCGCGGAGCGGTTCGCCGCGCAGGAGCCGATCTTCGGCATCGAGCAGGAGTACACCTTCTTCGACGGCGCCCGCCCGCTGGGCTTCCCCGAGGGCGGCTTCCCGGCCCCCCAGGGCGGCTACTACTGCGGTGTCGGCGCCGACGAGATCTTCGGCCGTGAGATCGTCGAGGCCCACCTGGACAACTGCCTGAAGGCGGGCCTGGGCATCTCCGGCATCAACGCCGAGGTCATGCCCGGCCAGTGGGAGTTCCAGGTCGGCCCGCTGGCCCCGCTGGAGGTCTCCGACCAGCTGTGGGTGGCCCGCTGGCTGCTCTACCGCACCGCCGAGGACTTCGGCGTCTCCGCCACCCTCGACCCCAAGCCGGTCAAGGGCGACTGGAACGGCGCCGGCGCGCACACCAACTTCTCCACCAAGGCGATGCGCGAGGGCTACGACGCGATCATCACCGCGTGCGAGTCGCTCGGCGAGGGCTCCAAGCCGCTCGACCACGTCAAGAACTACGGCGCCGGCATCGACGACCGGCTGACCGGTCTGCACGAGACCGCCCCGTGGAACGAGTACTCCTACGGCGTCTCGAACCGCGGTGCCTCGGTCCGCATCCCGTGGCAGGTCGAGAAGGACGGCAAGGGCTACATCGAGGACCGCCGTCCGAACGCCAACGTCGACCCGTACGTGGTGACCCGCCTGCTGGTGGACACCTGCTGCTCCGCCCTGGAGAAGGCCGGCCAGGTCTGATCCTCCCGCTCGTCCGCAGGGGCGCCCGCCGTGACGGCGGGCGCCCCTGCCGCATGCCCGGCGCCCGCCCTGCCCCGCTCCCCCGTCCGCGAGTTGCCGGTGACACCAGGGTCGTCGGAGCGGACCGGGTCTGCTTCAATAGGCGCATGGCCGGCTTCCAGAAGAACCTCGCGACGGGTCGTCACGACCTCGAGCCCTTCTGGCCGTCCCGTCAGCACCACGACTTCGACCGGATGTGTTGTCGCGCGACCACCGCGCGGACCCGCTGAAGCCGTAACTCCCGGCCCCGGTCGGCGCGAAACGACGTACGTCCCCGACGCACTCCTCGCGCGAAAGAGCTGACCTCTCATGGCGATCACCCGTTCCCTGCCCTCCCCTTCCCCCGTCGCCCCCTCCCCCGTCGGCGCCCGGCACCGGCTGCGCGCCGTCGCCCCGGACGAGGCCTTCGACATCGCGGAGCTGCTGCCGCCCGGCGCCACCTGGCTGCCCGCCCCGCAGCACACCCTGCCCGCGCTGCCCGGCCGGCCGCCGATGGTCGGCTACCTGGTGCTGGTCCCCGCCGACCAGCACCCGCCGTTCACCCCCGTCGCCGTACCGGACCCGGTCGCCGTGCCGGACCCGGCCGACGACGCCGCGGCCGGCCCGCCCGATCCCCTGGTCCGCATCGACCTCACCCGGCGCACCGCCGGCGTCGACGGCCGCACACTGGACCTCACCTACCTGGAGTTCGAGCTGCTCGCCCACCTGGTGGCCAACCCGCACCGGGTGCACACCCGCGACCAGCTGGTCTCCACGGTGTGGGGGTACGGCCATGTCGGCGACGGCCGTACCGTCGACGTGCACGTCGCCCGGCTGCGCCGCAAGCTGGGCGCCGAGCACCGCCGGGCGATCCAGACGGTGCGCCGGGTCGGCTACAAGTACACCCCGCCGGCCGGGCGCTGAACCCCGTCGTTCTGCCGACGGCAGAGCGCTCTTCCCGCCCCGCCCCCGGGCGGGCAGGCTCCCCGGTATGAGACTTCTGGTGCTGGGCGGTACGGAGTTCGTGGGCCGGGCCGTCGTGGAGGCCGCGCTCGACCGCGGCTGGGAGGTGACCGTCTTCAACCGGGGGCGCCGCGAGCCCCCCGCCGGGGTGCGGTCGCTGACCGGTGACCGCGCCTCCCCGGACGGCCTGGCCGCCCTCGCCGCGCACCCGGGCAGCTGGGACGCGGTCGTCGACACCTGGTCCGGTGAGCCTCGTGCCGTACGGGGGTCGGCACGAGCCTTGCGGGAGCGGGCCGGACGGTATGTGTACGTCTCCAGCCGCTCGGTGTACGCCTGGCCCTGGCCGCCCGGGGCCGCCGAGGACGCCGCCGCGCTGGTCGAGGGGGCGTCCGCCGACGCCGGGACGTCCGACTACGCCCGGGACAAGCGGGGCGGTGAACTGGCCGCCGTGGCGGAGTTCGGCGCCGCACGCTCGGTGCTGGTGCGGGCCGGGCTGATCCTCGGCCCGTACGAGAACGTCGGCCGGCTGCCCTGGTGGCTGTCCCGGACGGCCCGCGGCGGCCCGGTCCTGGCGCCGGGACCGGCCGGGCTGCCGCTCCAGTACGTCGATGTGCGCGACCTCGCCCAGTGGCTGCTCGGCGCGGTGGAGCGGGGGGCGAGCGGGCCGTACAACCTGGTGAGCCCGCCCGGCCACACCACCATGGGCGAACTGCTGCGGGCCTGCGCCGAGGTGACCGGCGCGGGCGCCGAGCTGCGCTGGACCGACCCGGAGACGATCCTGGCCGCCGGCATAGAACCGTGGACCCAGCTGCCGGTCTGGGTGCCGCCCGGCGAGGAGTGGGCCGGCGCCCACGGAGCGGACGTCTCCCGGGCGCTGGAGACCGGGCTGGTGTGCCGGCCGGTGACGGAGACCGTCGCGGACACCTGGCGCTGGCTGACCGGGATCGGCGGCGAGGCGCCCCGCCGCCCGGACCGGCCCGCCGTCGGGCTGGATCCGGACGTGGAGGCCGGGGTGCTGGCCCTGGCGAGCCAACTCGCTGTTTCCGAAGGGAATTTGTGAGACCGGTGAACACCTTTGGGGCGGCGCCCGTATGGAAGGGCGCCGCTTCACTCCTGTCGGGCGCCTCGCTGCCGCCCCGCAAGGAAGTCAGAGGAGTTCCATGGGACGCAACACACGCAAACGCCGTACGCCACCGGCCACCAAGGCGCTAGCCGCAGCGGCGGCCCTAGCGCTCGGTGGGGGCGGGCTGCTCTGGGCGAACTTCTACGCCTCGGCGCACGAGTCGGACAATCAGATGTGGGGAGGCAACCAGACGAAGGCCGCAACGGCGCAGGTCGCCACCATCTCCTGCCCCGACGTCGGCCAGAAGCTGACGAACGTGCCGAACGCCGCCCGCTGGGGTGTCGCACAGGAGCTGTCGAACCTCGACAAGCAGATCACCGAGGCCTACACCCGGCTCGCCTCCACCCGGGACGCGCAGTCGAAGGACCCCAGCTTCGTGCAGAACGCGATCGTCGGCCCGCTCAAGGAAAAGCGGTCGGCGACGATCAACCGGATCCGCATCGACGTCCAGCGCGCCGGCGGCAGCTTCGACAACTCGCTCGCCCAGCTCGCCTCCTGCACGACGCAGTCCGCCAACCAGACCACCGCTGGGGGGAACAACGGTGGCCAGCAGAACAACACCGGCGGTCAGCAGCAGGGCGGCGCCGGCCAGCAGGGCGGTGCCGGGCAGAACATCGGCGGCCAGGCCGGCAACGGCCCCGTCGCGGCGGACTTCGTGGACATCACCAAGGTCGCCCCGAACGTCCAGGGCAAGCCGCGCCAGACCGGCAACGCCTCGACGGGCACGTTCGTCACCCGCTGCGGGGTGAACGCCAACAAGAACCACAACACCGACAACGTCATCGTGGCGCCCGGAGTGACCAACGGCGCGCACCACCTGCACGACTACGTCGGCAACCAGAAGATCAACGCCTTCGCCAGCAACCAGACGTTCCTCCAGGGCGGCACCAGCTGCCAGAACAAGAACGACCTGTCGGCGTACTACTGGCCGGTGGTCCGGGTCCAGGACGGCACCCAGGACTTCGACCAGAACGCCCTCGGCGGTGGCAAGGAGGGCAACGCCGGCCGGATCCTGACCCCGGTGGCCGCGCAGATCAAGTACGTGGGCAGCCCGGCGAGCAAGGTGGTGCCGATGCCGCAGTTCCTGCGGATCATCACCGGTGACGCCAAGACCACCACCAACGGCCTGGCGAACGCCAACGCGCACTGGAGCTGCACCGGCTTCGAGAACAAGGTCCAGCTGACGCAGCAGTACCCGATCTGCCCGCAGGGCAGCAAGGTGGTGCGGACCTTCGCCTTCCAGAGCTGCTGGGACGGGCAGAACATCGACAGCGCCAACCACCGTACGCACGTGGCCTTCCCGGACCCGGCGAGCGGGGTCTGCCCGAACGGCTTCAAGGCCATCCCGCAGCTGACCATGCGGCTGGTCTACAACATCACCCCGCCGACCGTGCAGAACGGCCAGGTGAAGAACGCCTACGCGGTGGACGGCTTCCCGGAGCAGCTGCACAAGCCGGCCACGGACCACGACGACTTCATCAGCATCACGACCGGCGGTCTGGCCAACCGGATCGCGAACTGCATCAACAGCGGCGCGAACTGCGCCTGACCCCGCCCCACCCCGCGGACGGGCCGTGAACGAGGCCGGTGACGGAAGCCCCCCTCCCGTCACCGGCCTCCCGCGTGCCCGGGGCCGCGCTCAGCCGCCGTGCATATGGCGGTGGTCGGTGCCCATCTCGACATCACCGCCGAGCGTGCCCCGCAGCGCACGGACCGTGCCGTCGTCGCCGACGGCGACCCACTTGCGGCCGACGAGGTAGTAACCGCCGTAGTCCTTCGCGTCGTTGATCCACTCGCGCTGGCCGCGGTCGGTGGCGAAGGTCGCGAGGATGAACTTGCCGTCCTTGTTGGCGCAGATGGCCTGGCGGATCTCGTCGGCGTCCGTCTGCATGTCCGGCGTGCAGCGCACCGCGGCGGCCAGCTTCTCCAGGCTGCCGGTCGCGGTCGGCGGCACCTTCGCGGTCGTGCCGCCGGCGCCGCAGCCGCCCAGCGCGAGGACCGCGGCGGCGGCGAGCATCGGTCGGGTCAGCCTCATCTGTTCCTCCGGATCGTGTGGCCCACAGCATGCGTCAGCTCCTTCGGATACGGCTCCCGGCCGCGGAGCGCTCAAATCCGGGGCCGCGCCGGGGCGGGCCACCCGGCCGGCGGTGACCGATCAACGCGTCGCTCGTTTTCCCGGACGTGCAGTCACAGGATGTAGCCCAGCGCCACGCACCCGCCTCCTCCGGAGCAGCCGGCCCGGTCGACGTCGAGCAGGCCGAGGCCGCGCTCGTCGAGCACTACCCACGGCTGGTCCGCATCGCCTACCTGGTACTGCCCCCCGGTCTCGGCCGCAGCCGCCGGGTGCTCACCGCGCACGCACTGGTCCAGCGGGCCCTGCCCCGGGGCCGCGGCCGGCGGTCGACGATCCCGGCCCAGGCCGGCCGCCGGGACGCCGACCCCGGGTACGCCTTCCTCCGTGAGCGGGTGCTGCGTTCGGCGCTGGAGGCGGCCCGGCCCCGCGCGGGTCTGCCCAAACTGTCCCAGCTGCCGCCGCTGCTGCCGCAGGTGTGGGGCCTCAGGCTCTTCCCGCGCTCCGGCGGCGCCGACGAACTCGCCCTGGACCAGCGGCTGTCCGCGCTGTCCGGGCCGGCCCGGGCCGCCTGTGTGCTGCGCGGCCTGGACCGGCTGTCCGACGCCGAGGTGCGCAAGGTGCTCACGGCCGCCGGGGTGGACGACCCGGGCGGCGCGCTGGCCACCGCGGACGACATCCCCGCGCCGGGCCCGCTGCTCGACTCCCCCGAGTTCGACCCCTGTTCGCTCCAGGCCCGGCCCACCGATCTGGTGCGCCGCCGTCAGCACACCAGGGCCGCGCTCGCCGCGGCCGCCGCGCTCGCGGTGTGCGGGGCGCTGGTCGCGCTGCCGGGCGACGGCTGGGGCCCGGACGGCGCCGCCGCGCCCGCCTACGCCGAGAACCCGTCCGCCGAGGCCGCCCTCGATCCGGGCAGGCTGGTGCGGATCTCCCCCACCGCCTGGAAGACCTCGGCGCGCACCGACTTCTCGGTGTGGCCCGCGCGCGGCCCGCTCACCGGGGACACCGCGCTGCTGCGCCGGGCGCTCGCCGTCTGGGCCCGCCCCGGGCAGACCGTCCGGGTCTCGGCGACCCCCGGCACCCAGACCGGCGGCCCGGCGGGCCCGCCCCAGCTGCTGTACGCGGGCGAGGTGGACACCGCCCGGGTGGTGATCCTCTACGACGGTCTGCGCATCGCCCGCTACGCCGAGCCGAAGGACGGCACCGCGGGCGCGGCCCTGGACTTCGCCCGGGTCGACGGCGCGACCGGCGCCGAGGCGAGCGCGCTGGTGCTGGGCCGCGCCGACGGCAACGTCCGCTATCTGACCGCCCCCTGGGTGCGCAGGGCGGCGGCGCGGGACCTGATGAAGCCGGCCTCGGCGGCGACCCCGCTGACCGTGACGGACGGGGTCACCGCACCGCTGGCCAGCCCGGCGTTGCAGCCCGGCGCCTGCACCTCGTGGACCGTGCTCCAGCTGACCGACGCCTCCGGGACCCGGCTCGCCACCGACCTCGGCGAGCTGGTCCCGGCCCATCTGACGGCCGGGCGGCCCGGTGCGCCCGGCGAGGCGTCCGGAGCGGCGGGGCTGCGCGCGTGGGCGCCGTTCGCCTGCTCGCTGGCGGCCGAGCGGGCGGCCGGGGTGCGCACCGTCAACGCGTGGCCGTACGCCGAGCAGCCGCTGCCCGACGGCAGCGGGGCGGGTGACTGGGTGTGCACCCGTGCCGACACCTGGCGCGGTGACGGCACGGTGGCGCTGGCCCAGTTCCGCACCCCGAACGGGCCGGTCGGCGCGGCCGTCGCCAAGGGCGTGGACGTGCCGGCCTGCGGGCCGCGGGATCCGCATGTGCTGGCCGGGGTGCTGTGGAAGTCCGGCGGCGGGCACTGGTACCTGCTGGCGGCGGGTGACCCGCGGACGGCGTCGATCCGGGCCACGGGCGGGGTCACCGCCTCCGGCCCGGGCGCGCTGCTGGCGGCGCGGGCCACGCAGGGGGCGCAGGCCGAGCTGAAGGGCACCCTGGCGGACGGGCGGACGGTCACCGGACTGCACTAGTTGACACTGGCGTCAACAAGCTCGGTCGCGGGGGTTCCCAGGGGACCTACCCGTCAGTACATTGACGCCATGTCTAACACGCAGGCCCGGGTGCCGCTCACGGCACGCAAGGTGTCCTTCTCCTGGGACGGCACCCCGTTGCACTGGGTGCCGGGGGATCCGTTCACCACCCACACCATCAATGTGCTGCACCTGCTGCTGCCGGCCGGTGAGCGGTGGTTCGTGCACGTGTACAAGCAGGTGCTGCCGTACATCCGCGACGAGCGGCTGCGCGAGGACGTCATCGGGTTCATCGGCCAGGAGGCCATGCACTCCCAGGCCCATGACGAGGTGCTGCCGCACCTGCGCGAGCAGGGGCTCGACCCGACGCCGTACACCGCGCAGGTCGACTGGTTCTTCGAGAAGCTGCTCGGCGACCGGACGCTGCCGCCGGGCAGGCCGCGCCGGTGGTGGCTGCTGGAGCGGGTCGCGCTGATCGCGGCGATCGAGCACTACACCGCCTTCCTCGGCAACTGGGTGCTCAACGCCGAGCAGCTGGACCGGTGCGGCGCCGACCCGACCATGCTGGACCTGCTGCGCTGGCACGGCGCCGAGGAGGTCGAGCACCGCTCGGTCGCCTTCGAGCTGTTCCTGCACCTGGACGGCAGCTACCGGCGGCGCGCCCGGACCTGGGCCACGGCCTTCACGGCGCTGGTGTTCCTGTGGCAGCGCGGGGTGCGGTTCTTCATGGAGAACGACCCGACGCTGGTCGACGGCAAGGCCTCCTTCAAGGACTTCTACCTGCGGGGCAGGAGCGGTCTGCTGCCCTCGACCGGGGACATGCTCCGGTCCATCCCCCGCTATCTGAGCCGGGACTACCACCCCTCGCAGGAGGGCGACACCGAGCAGGCGGTCGCCTATCTGGCCTCCTCCCCCGCGGCCACGGCGGCGCAGAAGAGGGCCGCGTGATGCCGCAGCCCCGCGCCCTCGCCACCGCCGCGCTCCTCACGGGCGCCGCCCTGCTGACCCGGCGCGCCCTGCGCCGGCGCATCCAGGACTCGCCGCTGTGGCCGCTGCCCGCGCTGGACCCGCCGATATCCGGCCGGCCGCGTTCCCGGGCGCTGCGGCTGCTGCTCACCTCGCACGAGACGGTCGCCGACGGGGTCGTACGGCTGCGGCTGGAGGGCGAGGCGCTGCCGCGCTGGGAGCCGGGCGCGCATCTGGACCTGGTGCTGCCCTCGGGACGGGTGCGGCAGTACTCGCTGTGCGGGGACCCCCGGGACACCTCGGGCTACACGGTCGCCACCCGGCTGGTGGCGGACGGGCGGGGCGGCTCGCGGGAGGTGCACGAGCAGCTGGCCGAGGGCATGGAGCTGGAGGTGCGCGGGCCGCGGAACCGTTTCCCGCTGGTCGCGGCGGACTCCTATGTCTTCGTCGCGGGCGGGATCGGCATCACCCCCATTCTGCCGATGCTGCGGGCGCTGCCGGACGGCGCTCACTGGCGGCTGCTGTACTGCGGGCGGACCCGGGCGTCGATGCCGTTCCTGGCCGAGGTGCGGGAGCTGGCCGGGGAGCGGCTGACGCTGGTCGCCGAGGACGAGGACGGACGGCCGGACCTGGACGCCCTGTTCGCCGGGGTGCCGGAGGGCACGGCGGTGTACTGCTGTGGCCCCGAGGGGCTGATGGCGGCGGTGGCGGAGCGGCTGCCCGAGGGCGCCGCACTGCACCTGGAGCGGTTCGCCCCGCGCACGGCCACCGAGGGCGACACGGAGTTCGAGGTCGAACTGCGGCGCAGCGGGCGGACGGTGACCGTGCCGGCCGGCTCCACCGTGCTGGACGCCGTACGCCGGGAGCTGCCGGACACCCCCTACTCCTGCCGGCAGGGCTTCTGCGGGACCTGCCAACAGCGGGTGCTGGAAGGGGAGATCGACCACCGGGACGAGCTGCTCACGGACGCGGAGCGTGGTGACTCGATGCTGCTCTGTGTATCGCGTGCACGAAGTGATCGATTGGTGCTGGACATGTGAACACCACCGATCCGAACCGGTCGGTAAGGTGTTCGCATGAGTACCGGGGTTCGCCGCAGGATGGGCGTCGAGGAGCGGCGGCAGCAGCTCATCGGTGTCGCACTGGAGCTGTTCAGCCGGCGCTCGCCGGACGAGGTCTCCATCGACGAGATAGCCGCGGCCGCGGGCATCTCCCGGCCGCTGGTCTACCACTACTTCCCCGGCAAACTCAGCCTGTACGAGGCGGCGTTGAAGCGTGCGGCGGAGGATCTCGCGGCGCGCTTCGCCGAGCCGCACGAGGGTCCGCTCGGCGCCCGGCTGCTGCGCGTGATGCGCCGCTACTTCGACTTCGTGGACGAGCACGGCCCGGGCTTCTCGGCACTGATGCGCGGCGGCCCGGCCGTCTCCGCGGACGGCGTCGGCACCAAGGACCACGTGTCCACGACCAACGCCCTCATCGACTCCGTACGGCAGGCCGCCTACGAGCAGATCCTGGCGCACCTCGGTGTCACCGACGCCTCCCCGCGCCTGGAGCTGGTCGTCCGCTCCTGGATCTCGCTCGCCGAGTCCACGGCGCTGCTCTGGCTGGACGGCCGGCGGGTGCCGCGCGCCGAACTGGAACTCCAGCTGGTGCACGACTTCGCCGCGCTGGCCGCGGTGAGCGCGGCCTACGACGACGACATGGCCGAGACCCTGCGCACGATGGTCAAGGAAGAGCCGGCCGACGGCCCCTTCGCGGAGCTGGTCGGCCGGCTGCTGTCCCTGGCGCCCTGAGCGCCGGTCCCGCTATCCGTCGTACTTGCGGTAGGAGGGATCGAGGTCGCGCACCTCGGCGGAGGCGTGCAGGACGACCCCCTCCTCCGGCGCCACATGGGCGCGGACCAGTTCCAGCACGGTCTCGGTGAGCCGCGCCCTGGTCTCCTCGCTGCGGCCGGCGAGGAGCCCGATGGTCACGTTCACGATGGCGTGTCCGTGCGCCTCCGGGTCCTCGTATCCGAACGCCATGGAGTCACTGGACCGGAAGAGCGTCATGCACGCCTCCGGCCGGGCCGCCGCGATCTCGACAACCGCCTGGTGCAGGGCCCGCGCGAAGTCCCTCTCGTCGAAGGCGTCCTCCACCGGGTGCGAGTAGTCGACGGTGATCTGCGGCATGGCCACTCCTGTTCTACGGCAACGGCCCGACCCTACTTCGCCGCCCTGGTGAACACCGCCACGGTCCGCGCCGGGACGGTGAAGGTGCCCGAGCCGGCCGCGTAGGAGGAGGTCTTCACCACCGGGTCGGCGCCGCCGGCCTGCACCGGGTGCAGCCGGTAGTCCGTCCCGGCGAGGGCGGTCACCTTCTGCTCCTGCTGGTGCGGGGTGGCGTTGAAGACGACGACCAGGTCACCGAGGGTCATGGTGATCACGCCGGGCGTCTCGTCCGGGCCGGACAGCGGGAAGGACAGCCGGCCCTGCACCGCGTCCGCCGTGCCGAGCGAGAACGCCTTCTCGGTGGTACGGATCCGCAGCAGGTCCCGGTAGGCGGCGGAGGCGCCGGTGATCTGCGGGCAGCCCACCCTGACCGTGCTCAGCAGGGGCTTGGCGTACTCCCACTTGGACTGGTTGTCGGCCGCCATCGGCAGGCCCCGGCCGAAGCCGTTGCCGTCCGCGCAGTTCCAGTGGATGGCGTTGAACCAGTCGCCGCTGTCGAAGGAGTTGCGGTCCAGCGACTTCGAGCGCAGCAGGTCGGTGCCGGCCTGGGAGAGGGCCGGGCCCTGCGAGAGGGCGGCCGTGGCCATCGCCAGGACCTGCATCCGGGCCCGGTCGGCGGCGCTCGTCGAGGCGGGCAGCTTGTAGGTCAGCGCGTCGAACAGCGACTCGTTGTCATGGGCGTCGACATAGGCGAGGGCGTCGCCCGGTGCGTCGGCGTATCCGGCGGGTGCGCCGTTGTAGTCGATCTCCGCTCCGGTGACCTCCTTGCCGTCGTCGTCCGTGAAGCGGTACTTGGCGAGGTTGCCGGTGAGCCCGACCTTGATCAGGTCCTGGTAGTGCAGCAGCCGGGCCTTCTGCTCGGCCGGGGTGCCGTTCGCCGCCGAGCCGTTGGGGTCGGTGTACAGGCCGGAGGCGAAGCCCTGGACGCCGGGGTCGGAGTCGAAGGGGCTGCCGCCGCGTACGGCGTCCCGGGCGCGGTCGGAGAAGGTGGCGATGCCGGTGCCGGCCATGTTCTTCTGCGTGGCCTGCACGAAGCGGGCGTCGTTGGCGACCTCGCCGAAGTTCCAGCCCTCGCCGTACAGGATGATCTTCTTGCCGTCGACGCCGTCCTTGGCCGGGGTGAGCGCGTCGAGGGCCTTGCGGACGGCGAGGATGTTGGCCTTCGGGTGGTGGCCCATCAGGTCGAAGCGGAAGCCGTCGACCTTGTACTCCCTGGCCCAGGTGACGATCGAGTCCACGACCAGCTTGCCCATCATCGCGTTCTCCGGCGCGGTGTTGGCGCAGCAGGTGCTGTCGGCCACCGAGCCGTCGGCGAGGAGCCGCTGGTAGTAGCCGGGCACGACCTTGTCCAGGACGGAGGTGTCCGCCTGGCCGCTGGCCGCCGTGTGGTTGTAGACCACGTCCATGACGACCCGCAGGCCGTCCTGGTTGAGGGCCTGCACCATCCTGCGGAACTGGACCGTGCGGGCGGTGCCGTCCGGGTCGGTGGCGTAGGAGCCCTCGGGGACCGTGTAGTGGTAGGGGTCGTAGCCCCAGTTGTAGGCGTCCTTGGCGGCGGTCTTCGCCACGCATGCCTGCTGCTGGTCGGAGTCGGCCGGGTAGGAGGCGAGGTCGCAGCCGGGGCTCGCCTGGTCGGCCTTCTTCTCGGGGACGGTCGCGAAGTCGAACGCGGGCAGCAGATGGACGTAGGAGGTCCCGGCCCCGGCCAGCGCGCGCAGGTGCTTGGAGCCGTCGCTGTTCCTGTCGGTGAAGGCCAGGTAGGTGCCCGGGTGCTTCGCGGTGGGGTCGCCGATCGAGAAGTCCCGGATGTGCAGCTCCTGGATCTGCGCGTCCTTCAGCGGTACGGCCTTCGGCTTGCGCAGGGCGGACCAGCCGCTCGGGGCGAGGGACGGGTCGTCCAGGTCGGCGACGACACTGCGCTCGGAGTCGGCGGTGAGCGCGACCGAGTAGGGGTCGGTGACCTTGTTGGTGACCAGCTTGCGGACGCTGGGCGCCCACACCTTCACGACGTACCGGTAGGACCGGCCCTTCCAGGACGCCGGGCCGGTGACGGACCAGACGCCGGTGGTGTCGTCGCGGTGCATGGCGTGCAGCGAGCCGTCCAGCTCCAGGGCGACGCTCTGCGCGGTCGGCGCCCACACCGACAGGGTGGGCCGGCCGTGGTGGAAGACCGGGCCGAGCCGCGCCTTGGTGGCGGCCGGGTAGAGGTCGTCCAGGACTCCGGCGATCTGCACCCCGGTGGCCGCCAGCACGGCTCCGTTCGCGGCCCGCTGGGAGGCGACGAGCTGACCCTTCAGGGCCGCACGCACCCGGTCCCGGTCGCGCGGGTCGACGGACCAGGCGGTGTAGTCCTTCAGGTGCGGGAACCTGGCCTTCTGGGCGTCCGTCAGCGTGGTCCTGGTCAGCCGGATCCAGTGCTCGTCGTCGCTGGTCAGCGTCCCGTCCTTGACGGCGATCGAGCCGTCGGGCGAGTACAGCAGCTGGCTGGAGGCGGCGCCGTCGACGCCGTTCCAGGCGACCGTGTCCCGGTCGATCCAGATCGCCTTGGCGGTGGTCGGGTCGAGGGCGGCGGCGCTGCCGGCGGGCTGCGGCAGCAGGTGCTCCTCCTGCCCGCTCACCAGCCACACCTCGTGGCCGTCGGCCTTGAGGTCCAGGGACTGGTCGGTGGGCAGGTCCTTGTCGTCGCCCTTGTGGATGATGTAGCTGAGACTGGTGGCACCCTCGGTGAGCGGCACCTCGAAGACCGCGCCATACGCATCAGTCTTGACCGGCTTCAGCGGGTTCGACCAGTCGGTGGGGTGCGCGGCGCCCGTCCAGACGTGCAGGCCCCAGCCGCTGTAGTCGCCGTCGGCGCGGTGGTAGTGCAGGACCGCCTTGGTGGTGTCCTGGGCGGGGTAGCCGGGCTTCTGCGTCAGTACGTCGCTCTTGCCCTGCTCGACCCAGACCTCGCCGGTGCGGGTGACGTCGATGCTCCGGTCGGCGGAGACGTCCTTGTTGCCGTCCTTGTCGACGACCAGGAAGCCGACGTTCGAGGCGCCCGGCTTGAGCTTGACGTAGGCGAAGGCGCCCCAGGCGTCCCGGCCGATGAAGGGGTGGCCGGCGGGCCAGCTGGTCGCCTCGCCGTCGGCGAGGTCGCCCCAGGCGTACAGGCCCCAGTTGTCGTAGTCGCCGTCGGTGCGCTTGTAGTGGACGATCGCGTAGTCGCGGGAGGAGGCGGTGGGGACCTGCGGCGCGGGCGGGGTGCCGCTGGTGCTGCTCGCCAGGGCGCTCGCGGTGTGCCCGGCCGAGTCGACGACGACGGCCTTGTAGCGCAGGGCGGTTCCGGCGGGGACGTCCTTGCCGAGGTTCTGGGTGACCTTGTAGGGCGCGTGGTCGGCGGTGCCGAGCACGTGCCACTTCGCGTCGCCGACCTGGGCGGCGAACACGACCCGGTCCAGCTGTCCGCCGGTCACGCCGGCGGTGACCTCCACGGTGCCGGTGGCGCCGGCGGCGGGGGCGGTCAGGGTGACGGAGGGGGCGGCGGCGGGCGCGTCGAGGGTGCCGGAGGCCTTGTAGACGACGGCGGACTCGGCCGGGACGGTGACGGTGACCTTGCGGTCGCCGTCGGAGGTCACGGAGCCGGTGGCGCCGTGGATCGCCCGGTACGCCATGCCGGCCGAGCCGGTCGCGAAGGTGGCCGTCCGCGCCGTACCGGCGTTGTTGAAGGCGACGATGTACTCCTGGCCGGTGGCCGCGTCCGTGCGGGTGACGGCGTAGATGCCGGGGCCGTCGGCCGCGTAGCGCTCGGTCTGGACCCCGTCGGCCAGGGCGGGGTTGGCCCTGCGCAGCTCGGACAGGGCGGCGATGTCGCGGTAGAGCGGGGCGCCGGTGTCGTAGGAGTCGCTCGCGTGGGTGCGGTCGGTGCCGATCTCGTCGTCGTCGAGGTAGTCGGCGACCTTGGAGGCGAACATGGTCTGGCGGGCGTCCTTGTCGCCGCCGGAGCCGGTGAAGCCCTGCTCGTCGCCGTAGTAGACGACCGGGTTGCCACGGCTGAGGAACATCAGCTCGTTGGCGAACTCGTCCTTCTTCAGCAGTTCGGCGTCGGTGGCGCCGGGGTTGTCCTGCTTCAGGAAGTACCCGATGCGGCCCATGTCGTGGTTGCCGAGGAAGGTGACCTGCTCATAGGCGTTGGCCTTGTCGGTCGTGTACCTGTAGTCGGCGCCGAAGACGCTCGCCAGCTTCTGCGCGCTGCCGCCCTGGGAGGCGTAGCCGCGGGCGGCGTCCTGGAAGGGGAAGTCGAGGGTGGCGTCGAGGCGGCCCTGGGTGACGTACGGGGAGGTGACGTCGGGGTCGGCGGAGTAGACCTCGCCGAACATGAAGAAGTTCTTCCGCCCGTGCGCGGCCGCGTACCGGTCCAGGGCGGTGGCCCACTGGGTCCAGAACGGCAGGTCGACGTGTTTGACGGTGTCGATCCGGAAGCCGTCGACGGCGAAGTCCTTCACCCACCGCTCGTAGATCTTCTCCATGCCGTGCACGACCTCGGGCCGCTCGGTCCACAGGTCGTCCAGGCCGGAGAAGTCGCCGTACGTGGTCGATTCGCCCGCGTAGGTGGAATCACCCCGGTTGTGGTACATCGTCGGGTCGTTGAGCCAGGCCGGGACCTTGGCGTTGCTGGTGACCTGCGGGGTGTACGGGAAGGAGGCGTTGGAGACGGCGGGGAACTTCCGGCCGCCGTCCGCGTAGTCGGCGTCGTCGAACGGCCGCCCGTCCTCGGTCAGATAGGGGAAGGCGCCCTTGGAGAGGTAGCCGTACTCCTTCTGCCGGTAGTCGACGACGTCGGCGGTGTGGTTGGTGATGACGTCGAAGAAGACCTTCATGCCCTTGGCGTGCGCCGTGGAGATGAGGTTCTTCAGGTCCTGGTTGGTGCCGAAGTGCGGGTCGACCCGGGTGAAGTCGGTGATCCAGTAGCCGTGGTAGCCGGCCGAGGCGTTCGCGCCCGTGCCCTGCACCGGCCGGTTCTTGAAGATCGGCGCCATCCAGATGGCGGTGGTGCCGAGGCCCTTGATGTAGTCGAGCCGCTTCGTCAGGCCCTTGAGGTCGCCGCCCTGGTAGAAGCCCTTGTCGGTGGGGTCGTAGCCGGTCTGGAGCCGGGAACCGGTCAGCCCGCCCCGGTCGTTGGCGGTGTCGCCGTTGGCGAAACGATCCGGCATGACGAAGTAGAACTGCTCGCGGGTGTCGTCGTGCCGGGTGGCCTGGGCGGCGAGCGCGGCGTCCGAGGGCGGCTCGGGCGCGGTCGCCGCGTGCGCGGCCAGTGGCTGGATCAGGGCGGTTGCGAGACAGGCGGCGGCAACGGCCGCGGCCCCTCTCCGGCGTGGGGTACGGCGCGTGCGGGGCGCCGGCCATCTCGGTATCACGGGCGGGTAACTCCTCGCGTCACGGCTCAGGGGGGTCCGACCCCGCGGGACCGTATCGCCAACGAAAGGTTTACAGCAAGAGTCTTGAAACACACAGCAAGAAATTTCAGCACCGCCCTTGACGTGCCCTTCTCAACGGCCCCAGTCTCACCAGTTGTTGAAAGCCGAACCCCCACTGTCGGAGCCGCACATGACCAGACACCGGCCACCGGGTGTCCTCCACCGCACGGCGAGCGCCGTCGCGGCGGGGGCGCTCGCGTTCCTGGGCGTGACCACTCTTCAGGTCACGCCCGCACAGGCGGATCCCGCCGCCAAGGGCGATGTGATCGCCAACCTGTGGGAGTGGAACTGGGACTCGATCGCCTCGGAGTGCAAGAACGTGCTGGGCCCGGCGGGCTACGGCGCGGTCCAGGTCGCCCCGCCCGCCGAGTCGCTCAAGCAGTCCAACTACTACTGGTGGGACGTCTACCAGCCCTACTCCTACGACCTGAACAGCCGCTTCGGGTCCCAGGCCAAGTTCGCCTCGATGATCAGCGCCTGCCACCAGGCGGGCGTGAAGGTCTACACGGACGCGGTGATCAACCACACCTCCGCGCAGACCGGCACCGGATACAACGGCACGACGGTCGGCAACAAGTACGACACCCCCGAGTGGGACCGCACCGACTACCACGACTCGACCGACTGCCCCACCTCCGACCTGACCATCCAGGACTACTCCAACCTGACCCAGGTCCAGAACTGCGAGCTGCTCGGCCTGCCCGACCTGAGGACCGGCTCGGACCACGTCCGCAGCGGCATCGCCGGCTACCTCAACAGCCAGCTCGCCCTGGGCGTCGACGGCTTCCGGGTGGACGCGGCCAAGCACATCCCCGAGGCGGACCTGGCCGCCATCGAGTCCAAGCTCACGCGTACGACGTCCGGGACGACGCCGTACATATTCCAGGAGGTCTACCCGGGCGCCACCCCGCAGCCCTCGGACTACTACGCCTCCGGTGACGTCCTGGACTTCACCTACGCGAGCAAGCTGAAGTCCGCGTTCCAGGGCAATGTGTCCGACCTGTCCTCGATCGAGAGCAGCGGCATCCTCCCGGCCGCCAACTCGGTCTCCTTCGTCACCAACCACGACACCGAGCGCAACGGCACGGACCTGTCCTACAAGGACGGCGACAGCTACAAGCTGGCCAACCTCTTCCAGCTCGCCTACAAGTGGTCCACGCCCACGGTCTACGCCAGCTGGGAGTGGACCCAGAGCGACCAGGCGCCGCCGAACTCCTCGGGCTTCGTGACCAACACCGACTGCTCCGGCAGCTGGTACTGCCTCGACCGCGACACCGCCGTGGTCGGCATGGTGGCCTGGCACAACGCCGTGGACACCGCCGCCGTCTCGGACTGGCAGACCAAGTCCTCGTCCGTGATCGGCTTCGGGCGCAGCGGCAAGGGCTTCTTCGCGCTGAACAACGGCACCTCGGCGGCGACGTACACCTTCGCCACGGGCATGGCCGACGGCACCTACAAGAACGTGATCGACGGCGGGGCCTCCACGGTGACCGTGTCCGGCGGCAGCGCCTCCCTCACCGTCCCGGCCAAGGGTGCGGTCGCCTTCTACAACGCGTCCTACACCTGCACGGTGGGCTGCGGCGACGCGGGCGGCGGCTCCGGTGACACGGTCAGCGCGACCTTCGACGAGTACGCGTCCACGCCCTCCGGCAGCAACGTCTACGTGGTCGGCTCCATCCCGGCGCTGGGCGGCTGGGACACCTCCAAGGCGGTCAAGCTGTCGTCCGCCGGGTATCCGGTCTGGTCGGGCGAGGTGAACGTGCCGGTGAACGCGTCGTTCGAGTACAAGTACCTCAAGAAGGACAGCTCCGGGAACGTGACCTGGGAGTCCAACGCCAACCGGTCGGCCACCACGACCACCTCGGCGCTCACCCTGAACAACTCCTGGAACGTGGCGAACACCGACGCCACGGATGTCACCTTCGCCGAGAACGCGACGACCGCGTACGGCACCAACGTCTACGTCGTCGGCTCCGTCCCCTCCCTCGGCTCCTGGAACACGGCCGACGCCATCCCGCTGTCCTCGGCGTCCTACCCGGTGTGGAGCAAGGCGGTCATCGTGCCCAAGAGCACCACCTTCCAGTACAAGTACATCAAGAAGGACGGCTCCGGGAACGTGACCTGGGAGTCGGGCGGCAACCGGTCGTACACGACGGGCGCCGCCTCCGGCTACAGCACCCACGACAGCTGGCAGTAACCCGAACGGCGCGGTGGCGGTGCCCCTTCCCACGAGGGGTCACCGCCACCGTCGCATGCGGCCGGGTGGAGCCCGGCGCCGGGTTGGCGGCGCCCCGGCGGGCCCTTCGGCGGGGCGGCCGGAGCGCGGGCCGCCTGCTGCTCTCCGTGCGGGCCGCGGCCCGGGGCACCCTCGGGCGGGCGGCCGGGGCGGCGGGGAACGGGGGCCACCGCGGTGCTGACGCCCCCAGACCGACCGCTGGGCGGCAAGCCGGCCCTACGCCCGGGGTGAACAGGTTCGATGACCCGGCTGCGGCCGGCCGAGCAGCCCGGTCGGCACCGCCGCGCGCACATCATGAGCGCGGCATGCCGGGATGACCGTGAGCGGCCCCGTGGAGTCACTGTGACCGGTCCGGCGCGCTGCGGCCCTCGCAGCGGAGCCGCACCCGGCGGCCGGTCAGCTCCGTCGGGATCGCCGAGCAGTACGGTCGGGACACGCCCCGCAGATCGTGACCGCGGCGGTGACCTCCACAGCCCGCGACGACCAGCGACCCCTTGGCGTCACTGCGGCCAGTCCACCCGCGCCTGGCGGCCCTGGCCCCGCCCGGCGCGCCGCGACCCTCGCAGCGGAGCTGCGGCGCGCCCGGACCCGGACCACCGCCGGACGCGATGGCACCGGGCGGTGCGCGCGGCGGCCCGGGACGACCCCACGGTCGGGACCTGGCGGCGCCCACCTCGGCGGTGGCGGCCGTACAGGGCGACCCTGCCGGGATCGCAGCGCCCCCGCGGCCGCGGCCCACCACCATCTGCCGACGACCGCACCGCAGAACCCGCCGGCACCCCGGGGCCGACCCCGCGGCCACGGCCCGGCAGCGGCGGCCCGGGGCGACCCCACGGTCGGGACCTGGCGGCACCCACCTCGGCGGTGGCGGCCGTGCGGGGCGGCCCGGCCGGGATCGCAGCGCCCCCGCGGCCGCGGCCCACCACCATCTGCTGACGACCGCACCGCAGAACCCGCCGGCACCCCGGGGCCAACCCCGCGGCCACGGCCACGGCCCGGCAGCGGCGGCCCGGGGCGACCCCTCGGCCAGGGATCTGGCGGTGCTCACCTCGGCGGTTGCGGCTGTACAGGACGGCCCGGCCGGGATTGCGGCCACTGCGGCCGTGGCTGCGGCCCGGCAGCGGGCTTGGGGGCTGCGGGCTGCGGGCTGCGGGCTGCTATGCAGGTGCTACGGCCCCACCCGGGGCAGCGTCCCGTGGGACGGGGCCGACGTCCGGCAGGACGACGCCGGGGAGCCGCGCCGGCGGATCGGGGCGGTGTTCCACGACCTCGTGCGCTACGACCGACAGCCGCCGCCCGGCCGGGCCCCGCCTCGGGAGCCGCGACACGCCGGCCACTCCGACCCGGGCCTTCCCGCGCGGCGACTCCCCTCTGCCCGCCCCTGGACGAGCCGGTGGGAAATGGCCACCCTGGCGGGGGGAACGGAACCTGGCGGTAACGGAAACGTCACGCTTGCAAGATCTTGCAGAAATCTTCTTGCAACGCCTTTCGCAAGGACTTGCAGGCTTGCTACTTTCCTCCCGCGCCCGGCGGCCGTCGATTGGGACAGACGGCACCCGCGGTCTCCCAAGGGACGATCCGGGCCTCCCTTCTTCTAGGAGCTTCATATGCGACGTGGCATATCGATCGCCGCCGCGGTCACCGTGATCGCCCTCTCCGCCACCGCCTGTGGCGGCTCGGGTGACAGCGCGGCCGGCAAGCCGAAGGACCCGAAGGACGTCTCCGGCACGATCACGTACTGGGACACCTCGGACGCGGCGACCGAAGCCCCGACGTACAAGGCCCTGATCAAGAAGTTCGAGGCCACGTACCCGAAGATCAAGGTGAACTACCAGAGCATCCCGTTCACCGATGTCGAGCAGAAGTTCAAGTCGGCCGCGAAGAGCGGCAAGGGCGCCCCGGACGTCGTCCGCACCGACGTCGGCCTGATGGCGGAGTACGCCTCGCTCGGCTACATCGCCCCGCTCGACGGCACGGCCGCGCTGAAGGACACCTCGGACTTCAACACGGGCCCGATGAACACCGCCAAGTACAACGGCAAGACCTACGGCGTGCCGTCGGTCACCGACACCCTGGGCCTGCTGTACAACAAGGACCTGCTGAAGAAGGCCGGCATCGCCAAGCCGCCGGCCACGTGGGACGAGTTCATCGCCGACGCCAAGACCATCAAGAAGAAGACCGGGGCCTACGGCACCTACGTCAACCCGGACTCCTACTTCCTGCTCCCGCTGCTCTACAGCAACGGCGCCGACATGGCCGACACCTCCGCCAAGAAGATCACCATCAGCGACGACAAGGCCGTCACGGCCCTGACGACCGCGAAGAAGATCTACGACGAGGCCTCGATGAAGGTCGACTTCGCCAACGCGTACCAGAACATGCAGACGGCCTTCAAGAACGGCAAGGTCGCCATGCTGGTCCAGGGCCCGTGGTCGGTGAGCGACGACGTGACCGGCTCGGCGTTCAAGGGCAAGGAGGACAACCTCGGCTTCGCCCCCGTCCCGGCCGGCGCCGGCGGCACCGCCCAGGCCCCGACCGGCGGCCACGACCTGGCCGTCTACCAGGGCTCGTCGAACCTGGACGCCAGCTACCTGTTCACCCAGTTCATGACGTCCACCGAGAGCCAGATCGCGATCGCCAAGGGCACCGGCACGCTGCCGACCCGCAAGTCCGCGTACACCTCCGATGTCACCGCCAACGCCAAGATCGCCGGGTTCAAGCCGATCCTGGAGAAGACCGCCCGCCCGCGCGTCGCGCTGCCGCAGGTCGGTTCGCTCTTCACGCCGCTCGCCCAGAACTACGTGAAGATCCTCCAGGGCGACGAGTCGGTCAAGTCCGGCCTGGACGCCACCGCCAAGCAGTTCCAGCAACTGCTGCCCGGCTACTCCATCGGCTGACCCTGACCGTCAGCAGCCGACCACGGTAGCCGCACGGCGACCGAAGGACACGCAGCCCCGGGGACACACGTTTCCCCGCTGCCGCCCCGCCCGGGGCTCCCCGGGGCTGCGCGCACCACCAGACTTCTGCCGCGAAAGAGCCGATGAGGATGACGACCGCAGCGAGCACCGGACCCACCGACAGGACAGCGCGAGGCAAGAGCCCGCGCCCCGAACGCGTTTCCGCGCTCCGGCGCTCCTGGGACAAGTACTGGTACGCCTGGGCGATGGTGACCCCGGTCGCCGTCGTCATCACCGTACTCGTCCTCTATCCGCTGGGCTACGGCCTCTACCAGTCGCTGACCGACGCCAACGAGGCGAACGTCGCCACCACGATCGGTGCCTTCCACCGCCCGGCGACCTACCACTTCGTCGGCCTGGACAACTACTGGCACGTCCTGTCGGGCGCGGACGGCGACTTCTACCCGCGGCTGGTGTGGACGATCGTGTGGACCGTGTCCTGCGTCGCCCTCCAGGTCGGCCTCGGCATGGGCCTCGCGGTGCTGCTCAACCGCGAGATGCGGCTGCGCGGCTTCTACCGGGCGATGCTGATCCTGCCCTGGGCCGTGCCGTCGTTCATCGGCGTCTTCGCCTGGCGGCTGATGCTGAACTCCCAGTACGGCGTCCTCAACGACATCATCACCTCGGTCGGCCTGCCCGCGCAGAACTGGCTCGGCACCCCGCTGGCCCAGAAGATCGCCGTCATCATGGTGAACGTCTGGATCGGCATCCCGTTCAACATGGTCGCGGTCCTGGGCGGCCTCCAGTCGATCCCGAAGGAGCTGTACGAGGCGGCCGAGATGGACGGCGCCTCGCCCTGGCAGCGCTTCCTCAACGTCACCCTGCCCGGTCTGCGCCCGGTGACGAACACCGTGATCCTGCTGGGCTGCATCTGGACGTTCAACATGTTCAACGTCATCTACCTGCTGCTGGGCAACAACACGACCGGTGACACCGACATCCTCGTCACCTTCGCCTTCCACAAGGCCTTCACCGGCGTCTCGGACTACGCGGGAGCGGCGACCTACGGGATCATCATCCTCGCCCTCCTGATGGCCTTCTCGACGTTCTACCGCCGCAGCACCCTGAAGTCCGAGCAGGCGTAAGGAGCCATCGTCATGACCGCAGCCACGCACGAGACGGCCGCCGCCGCCCGCTCCGCCGCCGAGCCCGCCGCCGCTCCCCGCGCCCGCAGGGTGCGCGGCCGGGAGGAGCGCAGCCTGGGGGCCTCCGTCGCCCTGCACGCCACGCTGATCCTGGCGGCCGTGATCGCCGCCTTCCCGGTGGTGTGGATCTTCTTCATCTCGCTGGGCCCGAAGACCGCCTGGCAGCAGCCCAGCGAGGTGTTCAAGGACCTGAGCTTCCACAACTACGCCGATGTGCTGTCCCACTCGGACCTGCCGAAGTGGTTCCTGAACACCGTCATCGTGGCGGGCGGCACCACCGTGCTCGGTGTCTTCCTCGCGGCGACCGCCGGCTACGCGGTGTCCCGGATGAGGTTCCCCGGCAGCAAGCAGCTGATGTGGACCTTCCTGGTCACCCAGATGTTCCCCTCCATCGTGCTGATCGTGCCGCTGTACCTGCTGATGTCCGACCTGGACCTGCTGGACAACTACCTCGGCCTGATACTCGCCTACGCGACCACCGCGGTGCCGTTCTGCGCCTGGATGATGAAGGGTTACTTCGACACGATCCCCAAGGAGATCGACGAGGCGGGCAGGGTGGACGGCCTCACCCCGTTCGGCACCTTCTGGCGGCTGATCGTGCCGCTGGCCCGGCCGGGGCTCGCGGTCACCGCGTTCTACAGCTTCCTCACCGCCTGGGGCGAGGTCGCCTACGCCACCCAGTTCATGCAGTCCGACCACTACACGCTGGCGGTCGGCATCCGCACCTTCGCACAGGACCAGCGCCCCGACTGGGCGTGGACCTCGGCCACGGCGATCATCATCACCGTCCCGGCGGCCATCGTCTTCCTCCTCGTGCAGCGCAGCCTGGTCTCCGGGCTCACCGCCGGCGGTACCAAGTCCTGACCGCCGGCCCCGGCCGGGCGGCGACCCCGCCCGGCCCGCACCCGTCTGCAAGCGCTTCTGTCGTTCCCCCCGCATCCTTAAGGGAATCCATGACCCAGCACGTCACCGACGCAGTCCCCACCGACGCCTCCCCCGCCGCCTCCGGGCGCCGGGAGTGGTGGCGCGACGCGGTCATCTACCAGGTCTATCCGCGCAGTTTCGCCGACGGCAACGGCGACGGCATGGGCGATCTGCCCGGCATCCGCTCCCGGCTGCCGTACCTGAAGAAGCTGGGGGTGGACGCCGTCTGGCTGTCGCCGTTCTACGCCTCCCCGCAGGCGGACGCCGGCTACGACGTCGCCGACTACCGGGCCGTGGACCCGATGTTCGGCACCCTCACCGACGCCGACGACCTGGTCCGCGACGCGCACGCCCTGGGCCTGAAGGTCATCGTGGACGTCGTCCCGAACCACTGCTCGGACCAGCACGAGTGGTTCAAGCAGGCGCTGCGCGAGGGTCCCGGCTCGCCGCTCCGGGAGCGCTTCCACTTCCGGCCCGGCAAGGGCGTGGACGGCGAACTGCCGCCCAACGACTGGGAGTCGATCTTCGGCGGTCCGGCCTGGACCCGGGTCGCGGACGGCGAGTGGTACCTGCACCTGTTCGCGCCGGAGCAGCCCGACTTCAACTGGGACCACCCCGCGGTGCACGACGAGTTCCGCTCCATCCTGCGGTTCTGGCTGGACCTCGGGGTCGACGGCTTCCGCATCGACGTCGCGCACGGCCTGGTGAAGGCGCCCGGTCTGCCGGACATCGGCCACGAAGAGCAGGTCAAGCTGCTGGGCACCGAGGCGATGCCCTACTTCGACCAGGACGGCGTGCACGAGATCTACCGGGGCTGGCGGCGCATCCTGGACGAGTACCAGGGCAGCGAGCGGATCGCGGTCGCCGAGGCGTGGACGCCGACGGTGGAGCGCAGCGCCCTGTACGTCCGCCCGGACGAGCTGCACCAGGCCTTCAACTTCTCCTACCTGACCACCGAGTGGGACGCGGCCGGCCTGCGCGATGTCATCGACCGCTCGCTGAGCGCCGTCAACGCCGTGTCCGCGCCCGCCACCTGGGTGCTGTCCAACCACGACGTGGTCCGGCATGTCACGCGGCTCGCGGACGGGGACGAGGCGCACGGTCTGCGCCGGGCGCGCGCGGCGACGCTGCTGATGCTGGCACTGCCCGGCTCGGCCTACCTCTACCAGGGTGAGGAACTCGGCCTCCCCGAGGTCGTCGACCTGCCCGACGAGGTCCGCCAGGACCCGGCGTTCTTCCGCAGCTCGGGCCAGGACGGCACGCGCGACGGCTGCCGGGTGCCGCTGCCGTGGTCCGGGCAGGAGCCGCCGTTCGGCTTCGGTCCGGTGCCGGGCGGCCCCAGCTGGCTGCCGCAGCCCGCGGACTGGAAGCACCTGACCGTCGAGGCGCAGGAGGGCGACCCCACCTCCACGCTGGAGTTCTACCGCAGCGCGCTCGCCGTACGGCGCGAGCACCCGGCGCTCGGCGCGGGCCGCGAGATCACCTGGCTGCAGACCCCCGAGGGGGTGCTGGCCTTCCGCCGCGACACCGCCGAGGGCTCCTTCGTCTGCACGGTCAACCTCACCGCCGCGCCGGTCGTGGTCCCGACGCCGGGCACCCTGCTGCTCGCCAGCGCCGACGTCCAGCCGGGCGCCGCGTCCACGGAACTGCCCGCGGACTGCACCATCTGGTGGGCAGTCTGAGATGCGGCCGGTACAGTCCAACACTGTGACCACACGGCTTGCCGACATCGCTGCGCAGGCGGGGGTGAGCGAAGCGACCGTCAGCCGGGTCCTCAACGGGAAGCCGGGCGTCGCCGCCACCACCCGCCAGTCCGTGCTCGCCGCGCTCGACGTCCTGGGCTATGAGCGTCCGGTACGGCTGCGGCAGCGCAGCGAGGGGCTGGTGGGGCTGATCACGCCGGAGCTGGAGAACCCGATATTCCCGGCCCTGGCCCAGGTCATCGGACAGGCGCTGACCCGCCAGGGCTACACGCCGGTGCTCGCCACCCAGACCCCCGGCGGGTCGACGGAGGACGAGCTGACCGAGATGCTGGTGGACCGCGGGGTCGCCGGGATCATCTATGTGTCCGGGCTGCACGCGGACACCACCGCCGACATGCAGCGCTATGAGCGGCTGCGGGCGCAGGGCGTGCCGTTCGTCCTGGTGGACGGGTTCTCGCCGAAGGTGCAGGCGCCGTTCATCTCGCCCGACGACCGGGCCGCGATGACGCTCGCGGTGACGCATCTGGTGTCGCTGGGCCACACCCGGATCGGGCTGGCCCTCGGGCCGAAGCGGTTCGTGCCGGTGCAGCGGAAGATCGACGGTTTCGTACGGGCCATGCACGACCAGCTGGGCTTCGCGCCCGAGACGGTCGAGTCGGAGCTGATCCAGCACTCGCTGTACACGCTGGAGGGTGGTCAGGCGGCCGCGCTGGCGCTGATCGGGCGGGACTGCACGGCGGTGGTCTGCGCCAGCGACATGATGGCCCTGGGGGCGATACGCGCGGCCCGGCAGCAGGGCCTTGAGGTGCCGCGGGACATCTCGGTGGTCGGCTTCGACGACTCCCCGCTGATCGCGTTCACCGACCCGCCGCTGACCACGGTCCGCAAGCCGGTGCCGGCCATGGGCCAGGCGGCGGTGCGCACACTGCTGGAGGAGATCGGGGGGACGCCGGCGCCGCACAGCGAGTTCGTGTTCATGCCCGAACTGGTGGTGCGGGGGTCCACGGCCTCGGCGCCGCACGGGGTGCGCGCCTCATAAGGATGTCCGTTCTGTCGTAGGACGTCGTAGGACATCAGGGTCTGCCACAGGACGTGCGGGATGGACCCGGGCTTGGGATGATCTGTCGGAGAAGTCTTTTCTGGCAGACTTGATGCCCATGAGTGACTCGACCGTGACAGCGTCGGAAGGTCGCGAGGAGCTGCCCCTTCCGCGGGCCGTCACGAGCGAGGCCGGAAGGGGACCGCTGCGCCGGCTGCGACGGCTGCGGCGGCCCCGGCTGTGGTTCGAGATCCTTCTGATCGCGGTGAGTTACTGGACGTACTCGCTGATCCGCAACGCGGTCCCCGAGCAGCGGGCCGAGGCGCTGCGCAACGCCGACTGGATCTGGCGCACCGAGCACCATCTGGGCATCGCCGTGGAGCAGTCGGTCAACCATGCGCTGAACTCGGTGACTTGGCTGATCATCGGGATGAACTACTACTACGCCACGCTGCACTTCGCCATCACGCTCGGGGTGCTGGTGTGGCTCTTCCGGTGGCATCCCGGGCGGTACGCGGCGACCCGGCTGGCGCTGTTCGCCACCACGGGCGTCGCACTCGTCGGTTACTACCTGTTCCCGCTCGCCCCGCCCCGGCTGATGCGCGGCGGGGCCTTCGTGGACACCGTCATGATCCACCACACCTGGGGTTCGATGGCCTCCGGCGACCTCAAACACATGTCCAACCAGTACGCGGCCATGCCGTCCATGCACATCGGCTGGTCGCTGTGGTGCGGGCTGACCGTCTTCCTGCTGGCCTCGGTGCCGTGGGTGCGGCTGCTGGGGCTGCTGTACCCGACGGTCACGCTCGCGGTCATCGTCGCCACGGCCAACCACTTCTGGCTGGACGCGGTGGGCGGGATGCTCTGTCTCTCCTTCGGGGTCGCGGTGGCCCGGCTCTGGTACGGCGCGCTGCCCTGCCGGCTGCCGCGCCGGGTGCCGCAGCCGGGGCCGGAGCGGGAGCCGGCCCGGGCCGCTCAGCCCTCGTAGAACAACTCCTGGACGACCGTGCGGGCCCTGCGGGTGGTACGGCGGTAGGCGTCCAGCATGTCCCCGGCGTGTCCGGCGCCGTAGCCCAGGTAGCGGCCCACCGCGGCCAGCTCGCGCGGCTCCGTCGGGAAAGTGTCCCCGGCCCGGCCGCGGACCAGCATCACCGCGTTGCGCACCCGGGTGGCCAGCACCCAGGCCTCGTCCAGCACGGCCGCGTCGTCGGCGTCCAGCAGCCCCGCCGCCTGCGCCGCGGCCAGGGCCGCGCGGGTGCGGGTGGTGCGCAGGCCGGGCACCTCGTGGGCGTGCCGCAGCTGGAGCAGCTGGACGGTCCACTCCACGTCCGACAGGCCGCCGGGGCCGAGCTTGGTGTGCAGCTTGGGATCGGCGCCGCGCGGCAGCCGCTCGGACTCCATACGGGCCTTGAGCCGGCGGATCTCGCGGACGGAATCGTCCTCCAGACCGCGCGGCGGATAGCGCAGCGGGTCGATCAGCTCGATGAAGCGGCGGGCCAGGTCCTCGTCGCCGGCCACCGGCTCGGCCCGCAGCAGCGCCTGCGACTCCCAGACCAGCGACCAGCGGCGGTAGTACGCCTCGTACGACTTCAGGGTGCGCACCAGGGGCCCCGACTTGCCCTCCGGGCGCAGACCGGCGTCGATCAGCAGCGGCGGGTCGGTGCTGGGCAGCTGGAGCAGCCGGCGCATCTCCTCCACGACCTTGTTGGCCGCGGCGGCCGCCTCCTGCTCGTCGACGCCGTCCCTCGGCTCGTGCACGAAGAGGACGTCGGCGTCGGAGCCGTACCCCAGCTCGCCGCCGCCGAACCGGCCCATTCCTATGATCGCGAACCGGGTGGGGAGCGTGTCGCCCCAGCCTCCCCCACTCTCGGCTTCGCTCGAGTGGGGGGACCCCCATCGCACCACCGCGCGCAGGGCGCCCGCGAGGGTGGCCGCGGTGAGGTCGGAGACCGCCGTGCCGACCCGGTCCACCAGGGCGCCCTGGTCGGCCTCCACGGGGCTGGTCTCCGTGCCGTAGGACGCCACGATGTCCGCGGCGGCGGTGCGGAACAGCTCCCGGCGGCGCACGCCACGGGCCGCGGTGACGCCCTGCCGGGCGTTCTCCGCGCGGCCCACCGCCGCCAGGACCTCCTGTTCCAGGTGGACGCGTTCCCGCGGTGCGAGGCCGCCGCCCCGGCCGTCGCCGTCGCCGAGCAGCGCCACCGCCTCCGGGGCGCGCATCAGCAGGTCGGGGGCGAGGCGGCCGGCCGACAGGACCCTTGCCAGGTTCTCGGCCGCCGCGCCCTCGTCCCGCAGCAGGCGCAGGTACCAGGGGGTCTTGCCGAGCGCGTCGGAGACCTTGCGGAAGTTGAGCAGTCCGGCGTCCGGGTCCGCCGAGTCGGCGAACCAGCCGAGCAGGACCGGCAGCAGGGTGCGCTGGATCGCCGCCTTGCGGGTCACCCCGGAGGCGAGGGCCTCCAGGTGGCGCAGGGCGGAGGCCGGGTCCGCGTAACCGAGGGCGACGAGGCGTTCACGGGCCGCCTCCGGGCTCAGCCGGGTCTCGCCCGGGGCGAGTTGGGCGACCGCGTCGAGCAGCGGGCGGTAGAAGAGCTTCTCGTGCAGCCGCCGTACGACCGTGGTGTGCCGCTTCCACTCGCGGGTCAGCTCGGCCACCGGGTCCGTGCGCAGGTTCAGCGAGCGGCCCAGGCGGCGCAGGTCGGCCTCGGCCTCGGGGACCAGGTGGGTACGGCGCAGCCGGTACAGCTGGATGCGGTGCTCCATGGTGCGCAGGAAGCGGTACGCCTCGTCCAGCCGGGCGGCGTCCTCGCGGCCCACGTAGCCGCCCGCGGCGAGCGCCTGGAGGGCGTCCAGGGTGGTGCCGCTGCGCAGCGTGTGGTCGGTGCGGCCGTGCACCAGCTGGAGGAGCTGGACCGCGAACTCGACGTCCCGGAGGCCGCCCGGGCCCAGCTTCAGCTCGCGGTCGACCTCGGCCGCGGGGATGTTCTCCACGACGCGTCGGCGCATCTTCTGCACGTCCGGTACGAAGTTCTCCCGTTCGGCCGCCTTCCAGACCAGGGGGTGCAGGGCGTCCAGGTACGCCTGGCCGAGGTCGGGGTCGCCGGCCACCGGGCGGGCCTTGAGCAGGGCCTGGAACTCCCAGGTCTTCGCCCAGCGTTGGTAGTAGGCGAGGTGGGAGGAGAGGGTGCGGACGAGCGGGCCGTTGCGGCCCTCGGGGCGCAGGTTGGCGTCCACCGGCCAGATCGAGCCCTCGACCGTGCTCTCGGAGCAGATCCGCATGAGGTGCGAGGCCAGTTTGGTGGCCGATCTCAGGGCCTGGGTCTCGGTGGCGTCCCCCGCCGCCTCCGCCACGAAGATCACGTCGACGTCCGAGACGTAGTTCAGCTCATGACCGCCGCACTTGCCCATCCCGATCACCGCGAGGCGGCAGGCCGCGGCGTCGGCCGGGGCGGCCTGCCGGGCGATCGCGAGGGCCCTGCGGAGGGTGGCGGTGGCCAGGTCGGCCAGTTCCGCCGCGGTCTGCGCGGTGTCCGTGGTGCCGCAGACGTCCCGCGCGGCGATGGACAGCAGGCAGCGGCGGTAGGCGACGCGGAGGGAGACCGGGTCGGTGGCCTCGGCCAGGCCCCGCTCGAACTCGGCGAGGCCCGGGTGCAGGTCCTGGGGCTCGTAGGTGACCAGGGCGCGCCAGTCGGTGGGGTGCCGGGCCAGGTGGTCGGCGAGGGCGGCGGAGGCGCCCAGGACGCCGAGGAGGCGGTCGCGGAGGGGCTTGGCCGCGATGAGGGTGTCCAGCAGTTCGCGGTGGACGGCGGTGGAGGGCTGGGCCTCCAGGAGGCGGACCAGGCCGTGCAGGGCCAGGTCGGGGTCGGCGGTGGCGCCCAGGGCCTCCAGCAGGACGGGATCGTTGCGGACCGGGGTCAGCTCGGGGCCGTCCAGCAGGCGCTCGGCGGCGGAGGGGTCGGTGAAGCCGTGCCGGAGCAGGCGGGTGAAGGTGCTGCTTCTGCGGCCCGGCGTCATCTCCGTGGTCTCCCCTCGGATCGGGTTCGTCCTGGCCAGAGCCTAACCGGAGGGGTGGTGGGGTGGCCTGGGCGGGCGGGCGGAGGGCTGGGGTGGTGGGCTGGGTACAGGCGGTGGTCCTATGCCTGCGGCGGCCTGTGCGGGTGCATTGTGGTTGGCGTGGCGCCTTCGGGCCGTTCTGAACCGGCGCCGCGCGCGGCCGCACCCAGCGTTCATCGGCTCTTCACCCGCGCGGTTGGCTCGCGTGGCGCCCGGGAATGTTGACGTGTGCATGCTCTGTCCGCACCGCCAGCCCTCTTCCAACCGGAGGTTGATGTGTCCGGCAGTTCCGTGTACCGCCGAGCCCGTACCGTCGCGGCGTCCGCAGTGGCCCTCGCCGCGGCCGCGACCGGGCTGTGGACGGGGCTGGGGTCCGCGCACGCCGCGGGCGCCGTGCCCACCCCGGACCACGTGGTCGTCGTGGTCTTCGAGAACCACGCGTACAGCCAGGTCATCGGCTCCTCCAGCGCGCCGTACATCAACTCGCTGAAGTCCGGTGGTGCCAGTCTGAGCCAGTCGTACGCCGAGACCCACCCGAGTCAGCCGAACTACTACGCGATGTTCTCGGGCTCCACCCAGGGCATCACCGACGACAGCTGTGTGACCCCCGGGTTCTCCTCGGCCCCCAACCTCGCCTCCGAGGTGATCGCCGCGGGGAAGAGCTGGGCCAGCTACAACGAGTCGCTGCCGAGTGACGGGTCGACCGTGTGCAGCAGCGGCAATTACGCCCAGAAGCACAACCCGTGGTTCGGCTTCAGCAATGTCCCGACCTCGACCGCGAAGACGTTCGCGGAGTTCCCCACGGACTACTCGACGCTGCCGCAGGTGTCGTTCGTGGTGCCGAACCTCTGCGACGACATGCACGACTGCTCCGTCGCCACCGGCGACACCTGGCTGAAGAACAACCTCGGCGCCTATGCCACCTGGGCCAAGACGCACAACAGTCTGCTGGCCGTCACGTTCGACGAGGACAACCGGCTGAGCGGCAACCGGATCCCGACCGTGTTCTACGGGCAGCCGGTCACCCCGGGGTCGACCAGTTCCACGACGTACAACCACTACAACCTGCTGCGCACCCTGGAGGACATGGAGGGGACGGGCACGCACGCGGGCAACGCGGGCTCGGCGCAGGACATCACGGGTATCTGGGCGTCCTGACGTGTACGTAGCGGACAGTCGCGCGTCCGCCGATGGCGCCGTCCGGCCGCTGGCCGGGCGGCGCCGGGCGGCGGTCGCCCCTGCCGTTCTCGCCCTCGGGGCGGTCAGCCTGATCACGGACGTGTCGTCCGAGATGGTCACGGCCGTACTGCCGTTGTACCTGGTCAGCGGGTTGGGCCTGTCCCCGCTGGGGTTCGGGGTGCTGGACGGTGTGTACAACGGGTTCTCGGCGCTCGTACGGCTCGCGGGCGGGCATCTCGCCGACCGGGGCGGCGGGCGGCACAAGTGGGTCGCCGGTGCCGGTTACGCGCTGTCGGCGGTGTGCAAGCCGTTGCTGCTGGTGGCTCACTCGCTGACCCCGATCGGGCTGGTGCTGGCGCTGGACCGGACGGGGAAGGGGCTGCGCACCGCTCCGCGGGACGCGCTCATCTCGCTGTCGGCTCCGGCCGAGTCGCGGGGGCGGGCCTTCGGGGTGCACCGGGCCATGGACACCGCGGGCGCCCTGTGCGGTCCGCTGGTGGCGTTCCTGATCCTGCGGGCCGCCGTGGACGGGTACGACGCCGTGTTCACGGTCAGCTTCTGTGTGGCCGTGCTGGGTGTCCTGGTGCTGGTGCTGTTCGTGCCGGGCGGCCGGGGCGGTGCGGTGCCCGTGCAGCGGCCCACGCTGCGGGGGGCCGTGGGACTGCTGCGCGGGCGGGCGCTGCGGCGGGTCGGCGTGTGTGCGCTGCTGCTGGGGCTGGCCACGGTGAGCGACTCGTTCGTGTACCTGCTGTTGCAGCGCCGGCTCGGGGTTCCGGACCGGTGGTTCGCGCTGTTGCCGCTGGGTACGGCTGCCGCGTTCCTGTTGCTCGCGGTGCCGCTCGGGCGGTTCGCGGACCGGGTCGGGCGGTGGCGGGTGTTCCTCGCCGGCCATGGGGCGCTGCTGGTGGCGTACGGGCTGCTGCTCACGTCGTGGCGGGGGGCCGCGCTGCCGTTCGTGGTGCTGGCGCTGCACGGCTGCTTCTACGCGGCGACCGACGGGGTGCTGATGGCCGCGGCCTCGGACGGGGTGCCGGAGGCGCTGCGCTCGTCCGGGCTGGCCCTGGTGCAGACCGGGCAGGCGGGGGCCCGTTTCGCCTGCTCGCTGCTGTTCGGCGCGGCCTGGACGGTGTGGGGCGACCGTGCCGCGCTGGCCGGCGCGACGGTGGCGCTGGCCACGTGCGCGTTCTTCTCCTTCCGTCTGCGTCCGAAAGGCGTCGTGTGACTGTCCGTGCGCGGGTTCTGGTTCTGGTCTCGGCCGTCGTCCTGCTGGCGGCCGTAGGGGTGGCGGCCGTGCTGCATGCCTCGGCCCGGGCGGAACGGCGTGACCAGGTGCAGGCCGGCGGGCCGCGCGTCAGCCCGGGCACGGTGACGCTGACGCAGGCCGGGCGCATGCTGTTCCGCACCATGGCGTGGGGGCCGCACCGGGACGAGGTGGTGTCCGTCCCGGCCGGCGATCCGGCGGGGGCGCGTACCGCCTCCGGGCTCACGTGCCTGCGTTTCTACGCGGCTTCGGGGACCGGCGTGTGTCTCCAGGCGGTGCACGGGCCGGTCTCGGACACCTATCGTGCGCTGGTCCTGGACGCGCGTCTGCGGACCCTGCACCGCTACGACGTGCCGGGTATCCCGTCGCGCGCCCGGGTCTCCCCCACCGGGCACTTCGCCGCCTGGACGGCGTTCGTGGGCGGTGACTCGTACGCCGGGACGAACTTCTCCACGCGCGCGGCGATCGTGGACACCCGCAGCGGGGCGCTGATCCCGACCCTGGAGGACTTCCGGATCGTGAAGGACGGCCGCCCCTACCGGGCGGCGGACGCCAACTTCTGGGGCGTGACCTTCGCCGCGGACGACCGCACCTTCTATGCCACGCTGGCGACGAAGGGGCGTACGTACCTGGTGCGGGGGGATCTGCGGGGCCGCACGCTCACCACCGTGCACGAGAACGTCGAGTGCCCCTCGCTGTCGCCGGACGGCACGCGGATCGCCTACAAGAAGCGGGTGAAGGGCCTGCCCAAGGACGCTCCCTGGCGGCTGTACGTGCTCGACCTGCGCACATGGCGCGAAACACCGCTGGCCGAGCGGCGCAGCGTCGACGACCAGGCGGTGTGGAGGGACGACCACCACATCGTGTACGCACTGCCCGGGGACTACGGCGCGGATCTGTACGAGGTGCCGGCGGACGGGTCGGGTCGGGCGCGGAGGATCAGTACGGCCGCGGTGTCCCCCGCGTTCCCCCGCTGACCGGTCCCCCGGCGGGCCCCGCACCTGTACGCCCCGCTATGCATTCCTGCGCCGTGCGAGCCTGGACGACGTCATCTCCTGAGGTCCGCCGGGATCCGTTACGCCGATCCGGTGCCGGGTCCGGAGCGGCGGCGGGCGCGGGCGCGCAGGGTGAGGGCTGTTGCCGCAGCGGCGGCGAGGAGCAGGGCGGCCGTGGTCCAGGTCGCGGCGCCGACGGAGGAGGGTGCGGCGGTGCAGTGGTCGGCGGGGGTGACGCGCAGCCGGGCCCAGGGCCGGGCGGGCTCGTCCAGCCGGGAGTCGTGCCGGTAGACGACGTAGAGGCCGGGGGACGCGTCGCAGGCGAGGGTGGTGGTGGCGGTCAGGACGGCCTTGGCTCCGCGCAGCACGGGACGGTCGGTGAACGCGCGGGAGGTGAGGGTGATGTCGCCGTCCGCGCCCTCGTCGTCGTTGTCGGTGAGGGTGATCCGGCTGCCGGCCCGGAAGGTGCGTACGTCCCACGCGGACTGGGGCCAGGGGTCGTCCGGCGCCCAGCGTTCCTCCAGGGAGGGCTTGGGCAGGCGGGCCACCTCGGTACGGCAGGCGCGGCGTGCGGAGTCGCCGGCGGGCGCCACGCGCACACGTGCCCAGACGAAGGGGGTCTCGTCCGGTCCCACGTCCCCGGCGCCCCTCAGCACCACCGGGTAGGTGCCCGGCCGGGTGTCGCAGGCGATGGTGACGGTGGTGGTCAGCAGCGGGTCCCTCATGCGCAGCGTTCCCGGCGCGAGGAACGCGCGCGAGTTGAGGGTGTCGCCGTACCGGCCCAGGGCACCCCGCCGCTCCTCGATCGTCAGGGTGTCACCGGGCCGCACCGAGCGGACGCTGCCGAGCGGAAGCGATGCGTGCGACCGTGCGGCTGCGGCCGGTGCGGCCTGTGCGACCGGTGCGGCCGCGAGGAGGGGCAGCAGAAGCGCCGCGCACGCGGCCCTGTGGAGTCGGTGCATCGCCTCGCCTGTCAGTCGCCGGTCGGTGGTCCCTCTGGAAGAGGGGTGGGCGGCCCGCGCCGTTCCCGGCCGACGGCGCACAGCCATGGCCGTCCCGGCGGGCGCCATCGAGGACGGAAGGCCGGTCCGGTCATCGGACTATCGTGTCGGTCCAGGTGGCGGCCGCCATGTGCGGCGGGGGGTTGTGCGTGCCGAAGGGGCTGGCCCAGCTGGGCCGAGGGCTGTACGGGACGAGGGCTCGGGACCGGCGCCTCGGCCCGGCTCCGCCGGGCAGCGGCGACAGGGGCCTGCTGCGCAGCGGGTCCGTCCCCTGCCTGGTGACGGCCCTGCGGCCGGCGGCGCACCACAACGCGGCCGAGGGCGCCGGCGTCGGGGACACCGGGGTGGCAGGCTTCATCGCGTGCGGCCCCCTGTGCGTGCTCGCCCTGGCACTGGCGGCCACCCCGGACTGGCTCCACCGCATCCGCTCCGGCCCCCGCCCCGCTGTCCGCTCCGCTCGCGGGTGATCCCCGGCCCGGTGGCTTCGGCTCCCCTGCGACGGCCCCGGCGGGGCGGAAACGCCGTGTGGCCGGCCGCGCAGAGCGGTCGGCCACACGGGAGCCGATACAGGTCGGACCTGCTCCTACAGCACCGGCAGGTTCTTGCGCAGTTCGAAGGCCGTGACCTCGCTGCGGTACTCCTCCCACTCCTGGCGCTTGTTGCGGAGGAAGAAGTCGAAGACGTGTTCGCCGAGGGTGTCGGCGACCAGGTCGCTGCGTTCCATGAGGCTGAGGGCCTCGCCGAGGTTCTGCGGGAGGGGTTCGATGCCCATGGCGCGGCGCTCGGCGTCGGAGAGGGCCCAGACGTCGTCCTCGGCGCCCGGCGGGAGCTCGTAGCCCTCCTCGATGCCCTTGAGGCCGGCGGCCAGCAGGAGCGCGTAGGCCAGGTAGGGGTTGGCGCCGGAGTCCAGGGAGCGGACCTCCACGCGCGCGGAGCCGGTCTTGCCGGGCTTGTACATCGGGACGCGGACCAGGGCGCTGCGGTTGTTGTGGCCCCAGCAGATGTACGAGGGAGCCTCGCCGCCGGCGCCCGCGGTGCGCTCGGAGCCGCCCCAGATGCGCTTGTACGAGTTGACCCACTGGTTGGTGACCGCGGAGATCTCGGCGGCGTGCCGCAGCAGGCCCGCGATGAAGGAGCGGCCCACCTTGGAGAGCTGGTACTCGGCGCCCGACTCGTAGAACGCGTTGCGGTCGCCCTCGAAGAGGGAGAGGTGGGTGTGCATGCCGGAGCCGGGGTGCTCGGAGAAAGGCTTCGGCATGAAGGTCGCCTGGACCCCCTGCTCCAGCGCCACCTGCTTCATGACCAGGCGGAACGTCATGATGTTGTCGGCCGTGGAGAGGGCGTCCGCGTAGCGCAGGTCGATCTCCTGCTGGCCCGGCGCGCCCTCGTGGTGGGAGAACTCCACCGAGATGCCCATCGACTCCAGCATGGTGATGGCCTGGCGGCGGAAGTCCATGCCGATGTTCTGCGGGGTGTGGTCGAAGTAGCCCGAGTTGTCGGCCGGGGTGGGGCGGGAGCCGTCCAGCGGGCGGTCCTTCAGCAGGAAGAACTCGATCTCGGGGTGGGTGTAGAAGGTGAAGCCCAGGTCGGAGGTGCGGGCCAGGGCGCGCTTGAGGACGTAGCGCGGGTCCGCGAAGGAGGGGGAGCCGTCCGGCATGAGGATGTCGCAGAACATCCGGGCGGTGCCGGGGGCCTCGGCGCGCCAGGGCAGGACCTGGAAGGTGGAGGGGTCCGGCTTGGCGATCATGTCGGACTCGTAGACCCGGGCGAAGCCCTCGATGGCGGAGCCGTCGAAGCCGATGCCCTCGTCGAAGGCCTGCTCCAGCTCGGCAGGGGCCACGGCGACGGACTTGAGGAAGCCCAGCACGTCCGTGAACCACAGGCGTACGAACCGGATGTCGCGCTCCTCCAAGGTCCGGAGCACGAACTCCTGCTGCTTGTCCATCTTCCGCTTCCCCATCCTTGCTGGTCAGGCCGCCTGTCCCCGGTACCACGGGAGGCGGTCGGGCACCTGAGCATCCCACCACAACACCATTTCGTGCGCGTTGCGGACCTTGATCGCCCGAGCATCCACGGGCTGAACGCCTCTCGTCCGGCAGGTGTACTGCTCTGCCGCCCATCTTGCCTGCTCGGACCGGTATCCGTAATGGCCGGTCCGGTTCGAGGCGGTACAGGGACAGCGTAAGGAGTGCCCCTGCACGGTTCACATGATCGGCCGGGTCGCGGGGCCCGGGCGGGCGCTCTTCGGTTGGGCACGGGTTCCCCATTACGATCGGCGGGCCCCACCCTCACCGTCCGCCCCTCGCCAGAAGGACATACGCCTCATGGGTTCCGCCAAGAACAGCAGCAGCGGCAGCGCGGCGCGCAAGGCGCGCATCGAGGAGATGCGGCGCGCCGACCGTGCCCGCGAGCGCCGCAACCGGGTGCTGGTCGTCGCCGCGTCCGTGGTGGTCGTCGCCGGTCTCGCCGTCGGCGGTGTGGTCGTGGCGAACGCGCAGTCCGGCAAGAAGTCGGACACCGCCACGAAGGACGCCCCGGCCAAGAACACGCTCGACGGCAAGGGCGGGGACGCGGGCGACTCCGGGCACTTCGTCACCGGCAAGGACGGCGTGCGGACCTGGACCGGGAAGCTGTCCCGGACGCATGTGCCGACCAAGGTGGCGTATCCGATGCACCCGCCGGTCGGCGGCAACCACAACCCGGTCTGGGCGACCTGTGACGGCACCGTCTACACCTCGCCGCTCCAGGACGAGAACGCGGTGCACTCGCTGGAGCACGGCGCGGTCTGGGTGACGTACACCAGCAAGGCGAAGAAGGCCGACGTGGACGCGCTCGCCGCGAAGGTGCACAAGACGCCGTACTCGCTGATGAGCCCCTACGAGAACCAGGCCGCTCCGCTGATGCTGACGGCGTGGGGCCACCAGGTGGCCGTGAAGAGCGCGAGCGACCCCGAGGTGAACAAGTTCCTCGCCGCCTATGTGCAGGGCCCGCAGACGCCGGAGCCGGGGGCCGCCTGCACCAGCGGGGCGATGTAGTGGGCCGGCAGCACATCGGCTGGCTGGCGGGGGCCGCGGCGGCGGTCCTGGTCGCGGCCGGCGCGGCCACCTACGCGGTGGCCGAGGACGACGGCGGATCGGATCCGCGCGCACAGGTCCCGGCGGCGGAGTCGGCGGACGCGGGGTTCGCCCGGGACATGGCGGTCCATCACCAGCAGGCCGTGGAGATGGCGTACATCGTGCGGGACCGCACGAGCGACCCGGACGTGCGGCGGCTCGCCTACGACATCGCGCAGACGCAGGCCAACCAGCGCGGCATGCTGCTGGGCTGGCTGGATCTGTGGGGGCTGCCCAAGGTGTCGGCGGATCCGCCGATGACCTGGATGGGCATGGGGGACATGGCCTCCGGCAAGGACGGCGCGCTGATGCCGGGCATGGCGACCGACACCGAGCTGGGCAGGCTCCGGTCGCTCAGCGGCAGGCAGGCGGAGATCCTCTTCCTCCAGCTGATGACGGACCACCACAAGGGCGGGATCCACATGGCCGAGGGGTGTGTCGCCAAGTGCACCGTCGGCGTGGAGAAGCGGCTGGCGCAGGGCATGGTCGACGCCCAGCAGTCGGAGTTGCAGGTGATGGCGGGGATGCTCAAGGAGCGCGGGGCGAAGCCGCGTTCGTGAGGCCGCCTTCGTGAGGCCGCGTTCGTAGGCCGCCACGAGCGTGAAGATTCAAAGGGAAGGAGCTTGCCCGTGTTGTTGAACAGCGGGCAAGCCCTTTCGTGACATTTCCGTAATCACAAAAGCCCTCAAATCGCCCTACCTGGCGGTTACTTGAGCTTCTCTTGACCTTTACCTTTACCTGGCATGAACCGTTCATCGACAGAGTGACCCCCATCGTGTGATCCATACGGCCGGCCGTAACCGCCGCGGGCCGGCGCGCGGACCGCGTGTCGTATCGACCACTACATGCATGCGAACCGCATCGCAGGGGGTTTTATGAGATCCAACCGCGCCAAGATGCGCGCCGGTGTGAGCATGGCGGCAACTCTGCCCATGATCGCCGGTGCTCTGGCGCTGGGCATACCCGCGGCCCACGCCTCGGGCAGCCCCGCTCGTGACGCACTCAAGGGCACCAAGCCGCTCTGGGCCACGGCCAAGGCGGACAAGGGCGCGACCGCTGACAGCGCCCAGGTGAACGCCCGGGTCTACCTGGCCGGCAAGGACGCGGCGGGCCTCGCCGCCTACGCGAAGGCCGTGTCCGACCCCAGCTCCAAGCTGTACGGCAAGTACCTGAGCGCCAAGAAGGCGCAGAGCCGCTTCGGTGCCACCAAGGCCCAGGTCGCGGCCGTGAAGTCCTGGCTGACCTCGGCCGGCCTCAAGGTCACCTCGGTCACCCCGCACTACGTCGCCGTCTCCGGTGACGTGGCCGCCGCCGAGAAGGCGTTCGGCACCCAGCTGCACAACTTCGCCAAGGGCTCGAAGACCTACCGCGCCCCGGCGCAGCCGGCCTCCGTCCCGGCCGCCCTGAAGGACGCCGTCCTCACCGTCACCGGTCTGGACAACGCCCCGCACAAGGCGAACCACGACGACCAGCTGCCGCCGCCGGACGCCGTGTTCAAGAACTCCGGGCCGTTCTCCTCGTACTACGGCTCGAACATCGCGACCACGCTGCCGGACGCGTACGGTGGCAAGATCCCGTACGCGATCAAGGGCTACACCGGCAAGCAGCTGCGCGCCGCCTACGGCGCCGGCTCCTACACCGGCAAGGGCGTGCGCATCGCGATCACCGACGCCTACGCCTCGCCGACCATCGCGTACGACGCGGGCGCCTACGCGGTCAAGCACGGTGACGCGGCCTGGAAGACCAGCCAGCTGCACCAGGTGCTGCCGAAGTCGTACACCAAGACCAAGGAGTGCGGCGCGGCCGGCTGGTACGGCGAGGAGACCCTCGACGTCGAGGCCGTGCACGCGGTGGCCCCGAACGCCGACGTCACCTACGTCGGTGCGGCGTCCTGCTTCGACGACGACCTGCTCGACTCGCTCAGCAAGGTCGTCGACAACCACCTCGCCGACATCGTCTCCAACTCCTGGGGCGACATCGAGGCCAACCAGACGCCGGACCTCGCGGCCGCCTACGACCAGGTCTTCCAGCTGGGCGCGGTCCAGGGCATCGGCTTCTACTTCTCCTCCGGTGACGACGGCGACCAGGCCGCCAAGTCCGGTACGAAGCAGGTCGACACCCCGGCCAACTCCGCCTGGGTGACCGCGGTCGGCGGTACCTCGCTGGCCGTCGGCAAGAACAACTCCTACATGTGGGAGACCGGCTGGGGCACCGAGAAGGCGACCCTGTCGGCGGACGGCAAGAGCTGGGACAACTTCCCCGGCGCCTTCACCTCGGGCGCGGGCGGCGGCACCAGCAAGACGGTCCCGCAGCCGTACTACCAGAAGGGCGTCGTCCCGGACTCGCTCGCCAAGGCCAACAGCGCCGACGGCAACCGCGTGGTCCCGGACATCGCGGCCATCGCCGACCCGAACACCGGCTTCCTGGTGGGTCAGACCCAGACCTTCCCGGACGGCTCGCAGCAGTACAGCGAGTACCGCATCGGCGGCACCTCGCTGGCCGCCCCGGTGATCGCGGCGATCCAGGCGCTGGCCCAGGAGGCGCGCGGCGGCAAGGCGATCGGCTTCGCCAACCCGTCCATCTACGCCAAGTACGGCAAGGCCGGCGTGTACCACGACGTCACGGACAACCCGACCGGCTCCGGCCTGGCGGTCGCCCGCGTGGACTTCGCCAACGGCCTGGACGCGAGCGGCGGCCTGCGCTACTCGGCCCGCACCCTCGGCAAGGACAGCTCCCTGTCGGCGGTCACGGGCTACGACGACGTGACGGGCGTCGGCACGCCGGCGAACGGCTACGTCCAGTCGTACGCCAAGAAGAAGTAACGCTCCGCTGAGGGGCGGGGGGGGGGGGGGGGGGGGGGGGGGGGGGGGGGGGGGGGGTGGGTGGGGGGGGGGGGGGGGGGGGGGGGGGGGGGGGGGGGGGGGGGGGGGGGGGGGGGGGGGGGGGGGGGGGGGGGGGGGGGGGGGGGGGGGGGGT